>CALXPT010000001.1 GCA_944390355.1 uncultured Alphaproteobacteria bacterium
TCGCAAGAAATATCTAAAAGCTGCCGTTCTGTATTTTGGTCGATGGTGGAAACGCGTTTATAATTGAAAATCATATTGTTTACTCCTTTATGTGAAATTGACATTTATAACCCCTTTGCACAAATGTGAAATGAACCTAATTTTTGATGTTGTTTGCACAGGTTTTGACATATGCAATGGGGGTATACTTTAATTATACAGCCTCCAGAGAGAGGAAATATACCTGTCTAAGACATATTTGATACTTCCTGCAGTTGGTTGTATCTATGTTCTTGAGCAGGATATCCTCTAAGTCGGAGCTGTCATAAAATTTTATTTTGTCTTTGGTTATTCGTTTAACAATCGTGTAATGGTCGATAAACTCACTCTTAACACGTATTAAAGCCACTTTAGCATTTAAGGCTTGTTGCTTTATGTTTTCGGTCAACTCAGCTAAATTGAGTTTCACATTCCAATATGGCCGTGCATAAATCAATTTTTGATGCAAATATTGCTCCAGCCATTCATTTGCATAATGAAAAATCATCTCAAGTCGTTTATGGCTGGCGCCGCAACTGTTTAATTCATACAAAGCCTCAAAACAACTTATACTGAAAATGATATAGTCATAGAGCTCCTGCCATTCATTGTATTTGAGTTTAAGTCCGATAGCCTGTAGCGCATTAAGTGTTGAGTAAACCGAACAATACCTTGAAAAATATCCTTGATTAAACGGCTTCATATCAGTATTCATCCGCAAACATAATGGTCAGAACTCGGTTGGTTTGTGTCTCATCGTCAGGCTGCGGAGAATAAAACTCATAATTCAAGTCATACATATCAATTTTCCAGAAGATTTGTTGCCCACGATATTCAAAACAGCCAAAGTCGTGTTCACCATACGGATCGTTATCTTCCGTGAAATTATTGAAGGTTCTGACTTTTTGCATAATCTCTTGTTGTTGCATCAGTGGCAGAGATGAAATACCGCAAGTCAACAATACCTTACCACCTTCAAAAGTCTTACGAAACTTGTCATTTTGGTCTGCAATTTTTTTCACATCAATTTTATTTTCCATATCGCACCTCCTTTTTACTCAACATCAAACCAAGCCATAGTTGTGGCTAATAAATGATTGTAGTCACCGGACATGGCTTCTTTCATAAATTGGTCGATTTCTTCTTGTGGGAGATGAGCTCTTTCCATAGCTCTCTTGCATAAGCCTAAAATCATAAATGCATTACCGTCTTGTCCCGAAAGTTGAACTGTAATTTCCGGATATTTGATTTTTGTCATTGTTTTACTCCTTTAAAATAAAAAAAGAGCCTCAACACAAGGTTGAAGCTCAAAACGTTACAATTTAGGTGGACGATATGCCCGATAACAAACTTATTTCTGAATTTGTAGGTTATTGGTGACATATCGTCCTCCTTTCACACCAAAACAAAACCTTATCCGCTCTGATGAAAAAGCGAACTATAGAGGCCTAAATTTTGGTGATTTATATTTGAAGTCAAAACGAATCGACTCAACTTCAAATATAATATATTATAACATATTCTAACATAAATTGCAAGTTTAAAATCAAAAAAAATCAAGGAAAATCAATAAATTAAATAATAATTTTGACATATAAACCAAGTTTATTTTAGGAGCTAAAAAATGAATGAATTAACGACAATTCGAAAAATATTGGAGCGTCTTACAAAATACATCACAAAAAAGAAGGGATACATCTGCCAATACTGTGGTCATAAGACTTTACAGCCATATGGGGGTAAATGCGCACAATCTAAATCCGGCCACCACCACTACATCGCTGCAGAACATTGAGAAAGAATTTATTTTAAATAAATAAGGATAGATGATGAATTAGTTACTCAAACTCATTCACAAGTTTATAAAATTTATGTTTCAAACAATCTGAATGAATTTTTTCTGCATAAGCAAAATCTATCTTTTTTATGTTAATATTAAAATACGCACAAAATACAAGATCATCAAGATAACTCTTTAAATTATTTTGATATACACTATCAATACAATAGGAATTCTTTAATTCAGATAAAGAAATATTGTCATGATTTTGGAAAATAGCTTCTATTGCTTTAGTTACTATAGACAATTTATCTTTTTGTATTTTAGCTTTATAAGAGTGGTTATTATTTTCTAAAACTAGATTATCATTTTGAATATATACTTTCTCAAAATTTTGAATTGACAGAAAACTTAAGTCAACATAATCCTTAAAGGTTTTCAATTCAAGCTCTAATATCTCACGAGAAATTTTCTCAATTTCCGTTTTTAAATCATTTCTATTTTGCAAATTTGGCAATCGTATAACATTTTTTATATTTTTTATACCAATTGCAATAGTGAGAGTATCTTCATTCTCAGCTTTTAATACTGTATTCAAGACAAATTTTGACACTTTCGAATTTAATAAGCCAAATAAATACAACAATTCGTCTTTATTGTCAGAACCTATTGCATTAAATTGGTTTCTAGCCCAAATTAATGGTTTATCAGAAAAGAAAAAGCGTTGCGTATTTGCATATGACCATATAATTTTATAAGGAGAGTCTAATAAATTATACCCTTGAGACCCTTGTCGCAAAGCAATATAATAATTTTCTTGTGAACACCTTTCATCCGGCCAATAGCCTTGAATATCAATAATATTGAAAAAATTATTATTTACTTTTGGATACATATACTTATCAGGAGTACTTTTTACTAAACTTTCATCAATGCCATATCCCCCGTCGAAATAAAAAGGTGACATATTATTTAATTGAGACTTTTTATGGTCATAGTAAATAGATAAATCCGATAATTTTAAATATTGCTGCAAAAAGCTATTTATCTGCTCATCTTTTTTAATAAAATTCCAAGAGGTAAGTGAATTTTGTAAATCCTCTTGTTTCAAACATTTCTCGTTATAATTTTTTTCTGCTAGATATATATTAATATCTATGCCTTTATCTTTTGCATAAGGAAGATAATTAATTATTTTAATTTTGTGTTTTTTGAATGGTTTTTTCTTTTTAATAACAAAAATGAGCGAGGAAGTAGCTACAGGCGTATTTTGCTTTACGCCTCTTCCTATAAACATTTTTCCTCCAAAAGTGATAATTTTTTCAATTGTTGTAAAATTTGATAAATAATACCTAAGCACGTCATAATCATTATCAACTAAAATTGTTTGAGGAATGATGTAAGAAATAGTACTATCCTCTTTCAAAAGAGCTAAACCTAAAGCAATAAAAAATGCATATAAATTAGGATTAGGACGTCCTTTTTTAGGATTTCCGGGTATAGAATGTAAATTAATTCCATAAACATTATTCATATCAAGCATTTTACTTTGATTGATAGAACCATCTTTATTCTTTATACGCATATACTGCGTGAACAAAACATCATCTTTATAACATTTATTAAGACCAACATATGGAGGATTTCCAATGACAAAATCAAATCTTCTTCTTGGAGGAATCATACTATTTTTCATTTCTCGCAAATCATCTTCATTTCGTACGAAACTTTTGTAACCCAAATTGAGAGAACTAGAATCAAATAAATCCCCTTGACCTTCATTTTTAATTTCAACTACATCATCAGCAGTAATACCTATATCCAAAAATTCTGCAATACTATCTTTTGTTTTAAAAACTTTTATTTTTTTATCAATTGGATTATTATATTTTTGATTCACTATCAAAGGAAGCATTCTCATTAAGATACTCATCTCTGCTAAATACAAAGGAAATTCCGCAATATCCAAACCAAAAATGTTACCATTGATTAAACTTTCAATAACTTTAGACATATTTTCTGTGTTATCGTCTAAGGCATTAATAATTCTATCTACCGCACTATATAGAAAAGTTCCACTACCACAAGAAGGATCAACAATTGAGATTTTCATTTCTTTAGTTTTATCCGCTCTATATTGAGCATATTCATTTTTTATGTACTCTGTGGTAAAACCAATTTCATCTAACATAAAATTAACCACGGCAGGATCTGTAAAATATTGTCCTTTATTTTCATCAAGATATAATGCTTTCAAATAATTTTCATAAATAAAACCAAAAATATCATTTTTAATATTTGCAAAATTATATTTTCTTATAAATATTATGATATCTAACCATAAAGAAACATCATTTATAGTTTGTTTAGGCTTTTCTAGAATTGTTTGAATTTTTTCTTTAATGAACTTTTGTTCATCATTAAAAGGTCTGTATATTTTTTCAGAAATGACATTAGACATTCCCGATATCTGAGCTAAAATACCGACATAAGTTTTAGACACTAATGAATTATAAACACTATCAAGTCTATCTTTGAATTCTTGTTTAAACCCAATATATGCGTTATCTACAAGGGTTTTGTATAAAATAAATTGAATAAAATAAGCATAAGAAATTTCTGTGGCTTTCTTATCTCTTTCTTTTTTATCAAAATCTTTGAAATATCCCCCTAAATCCAATTTATTTTTAAAACGTTTGATGAGATTTGTAATATCTTCAAAAAACATTTCTCTGTTATCTTCAACATTAATAATATCAAAATCTGGAAATAGAGATAATTGGCCTTTATTCTCAAAGAATGATAAATAATAATTTTCTGGATTAATATAATCATTCCAAAAATCAATAAAATACTGAGGATTATCAATAAACTTATCTAAAGTTAATTCTCTATATAATGTATTATTGTAAAAACGCCACGTGTAACCATCTGTCAATATACCATATTTACATTCTTTGCTCCAATCTAATTGGTAACGCAAAATTTGCTTTTCACCTTCTTGCAATCGTGTATAACATTTAACTTCCACAGGAATACTTATATCATCAAGAAAAATAATAAAATCAGGACGTCCATTAGTTTGCGCTTCTGTATCATGCACAAAACAATTTTTGCCACCTTTTACAGCTTTAATTTTTAAGTTGAACAATTCTGGATTTTGGAAAACATCACTTACAAAATCATGAACTCCACTGCCTATTTCTTTAACTTTATAACCATCAGAATTATTGTTCCATTTTTCTTTTAACTTTTGCAAATCAGACATTTTCAATCCTTATATGTTCACTTTTTATTATACCAAATCTTATAGGTGTATTATTATTTTTTTATTAACATCATAACGACAAACAGGAAACGCCAATTTATTTCATCATAACAACAAAAGCAAAGCTTGCAGAACATTTTTTATACAATTGAATGATTAATTATTATCTGTTTTCGTCGGTTCTACTATTAAATCTGCAGTATCAATACCTGATGCGACTGACTTTTCCGTTTCACAAACAATATGTTGCTGCCTTTGTGCTAATTTTTTAGTTATTATTGACATACCTGGAATCTCATTTAATTTATCTATTGATTTTGAAAGATTAATACTTTTATCTAAAACTTCTAAAATAGGATTATCTGAGGTTTGATAGTCAGAAATAAGTTTTCCTGGGTTATCAGAACTAACACTAATAATATTATATAAGAGTTTAACTCTTAAATCTTTTGAAACATTATCATCATCAATATTTTTAATTTGCGAAGATAATCCTTCAAATGTTTTACTAAGCACCTCTTTATGAGAATACTCTTCAATCAACCTTTTGGCTAAATTTGCCTTTCTGTTTGATGACCATGCCAGCCAGAATATTGGAATATAAAAAGGAAGGATTGAGCTAGCTAAATGAGGTAAATCTTTTATAACAACAGTAATTTCTTGATGTTCCCAAAATAGTAAATAGCTTGCTATTGCGAAAGGAATCAATGAAATACATACTAACGCAGCTATTGTATTCCTAAACCTTCTATTAAATTTATTACGTTCTTTTTCTTCAAGTTTTCTTTTTTCTTCATATGCATAACTTAAACCAGCTGTTAACGCGTCTGGCAAAAGTGATTTTATTTTTTTATCTGTATTTAAAAAAGCTGTTTCCCATTTATCAATTACACTTTGAAAACTTTCATTTTTTTCAACGACAAACTTTTCATATTCTTCATTTTTAGAATTTTTAAAATTGGTTAATTGGTCTGAGAACAAAACTAAATTTCTCTCTAATTCGTCATAAGCTTTCTCTAATTTATCTTTTAGTCCACTTTCTCTTTTAGTTTCTCCTTCATCCTCATAATCATATCCCATAACCTCATCATAAATATCTCCAATTTCTGATTTCATTGAAGCTGCTTGATTATGAAGCGTTAACATTTTTTTATTAATTGCAGAAATATCTAAATCAGCTTGTTTAGCATTTTCAACTGATGAATTTGCCGAAATAACCATTTCATTTAAAGAAGTCAACGCTTTTGCTATTTCATTAATTTTGGGTAGTAATATTTTGTTTTGCTCTAATACATTATTATATATCTCTGTAATTTCATCAGACTTTGGAGTAATATCTCCATATTGCGTACTTATCTTATTATAAATTTCTGTAATCTTTGATATTGTAGTTTGCAATGAACTAACAATAGAATCAACATCTTGTTTTTTATTTTCAATCTCCTTATACGCCTCAGAAGATTTATTCCTATATTCACTAGTTTTTTTTGATGCTCCTTTTGCTTCTTTTTCATAGTCAGATGTCTTTTTTTCAATTGCTTCTTTTTGTTCATTTAAAATTCTATCTAAAGCTTCAAATTGCTCAACAAACTTATTTGAAATTTTTTCAACGTTTTCAAGACGTTCCCAGATTTTTTTTCGTTCTTCTTCTAAAAAATTTACATCTACCATTTTACTTTTCCTAAAATTAATCTTAGTAATTGTAAATTTTTCTATTGAAAAAATCAAGCAACTACTTATTTGTGCACAAAATAAATTTTATACAACATTTAATTGCAAATATTTCAATTTACACAAACACAAGCTTTTGATTAATTTATACTCCTTTATTTTTCTTCATCACCAACGTCATCGCGTTAATTTTGCGACGCGTTGCATATAAATTGCGATTTGTGCATTGGCTGGTCAGAAAAACGCAAGGAAAATGCATTATTTTTCAAACCATACTTTTGGATAAATCTCTTCCCAACCGGAATTATGGCTTGCGTTTTTAACCTTAATTATCAAATCTTTATTTCCGACAAACTGTTCCACCAGCACCGGAGGGATTACTTTGTCTTTTGTTCCGACATAATGGATTTGCGGAAGTTCTGCAAATTGATGACGATAATCAGCCAAGTTCATTGATTCATTAAGTGGGGGTAAGTTATGATATTGTGTCCACGCTAAATGGTCGAGATTTCCTGCAATGGTGATGATTTTTTTGATATTCAAACCATTTTTGGTCGAAGCCACTAAGCCTGCAATTTGCGCACCACCGGAAAACCCGATTAAAATCACCGGATGCACCCCCGCAATTTGTTTGATAGCCTCATATTCTGCATTAACAACTTCATGTGCAAAACGCGCCGTTGTCCAATGTCTTTGAGAACAAATCTGGCTTTTGACATACTGACAAGGTCTTGCAAGATAAATCACATTCGGGCTATTGTCTCCAAAAGCCAACTCACGAACCAATGTTCCTTTGGGTGTCGGGTCTTGTGTGGGGCGTCCGTGTACATTAAATGCATAACCATCCCCTTCTATGTATATTTTATATACCCCATTCGGCTCCGTGATTTTTTGCCAACTTGCAATCGTTGCAATTTCTTTATATTCATATGACGGAGGAACGGAAACACTTTGGCATCCGCTCAATAAAAAAATCGCAACTAAAATTTTATAAAAGCCATTTCTCATAGTTCATTATTTGCACAAGATTGTTAAAAAAAAGAAAATACCCTGCAACCAAATGATTACAGGGTATTTCATGCTGCATGATTAAACCTTAAAATTTATATTTTAAGTTAACCAAACCGGTGTGGTCCTGGTAATCTTCACGGAATTTGCCTTCATAACCCAATGCAAATTCAACATTATCATTGACTTCTGTTGTTACTCCAGCGCCAAATTCCATACCAAAACGGTCTAATGCATCACCTTCAACCATATAAGCCGAACCATTAGCCAAAGTTACAACTGAATTAACGTCATCGTTCATCAAGTCATAAGTGGCTGCAATTCTGGCTTCCGGCTTAATGTTCATACCGTTTTCAAGTGTCCAGGTCTTGCTGACTTTAGCCCCGATAACACCGGTTAAGATATCGGAATCATTACCGGAGACTTTTTGGTCGGCTGAATCTGTATAGCCGTCTTGGCTGATGTGAACATAACGCAAACCAACCTCAGGGGTTAATCCAAAGCCTTTAACTTGCATATCATAACCAGTCATGGCTTGCAAACCAAAGGTTTCTGCATCATAGTCAGCTTTAACGCCAATTCCTGAAACATTTTTGTTTTCGGAATAATCAGACCAACCATAAGACATAATGCCGTTCACATACCAGTTGCTGGGCTTATATTCGCCATAAACAAAGGCTGTATGCGTGTCAACATCAGTACTTCTCATAAAGCCGTCAATGTCGGTATTGGTATAAGCATAACCTAAACCAACTTTTACATCATCATTGATATATTTTTCTGCACCCATGGCGACACCTGAACTATCAGCATCAAAACCATAAGCTTTTGACGTGTCATCAAGTTTGGAATGATTGAATAAACCTTGAACCCACATGGCTGCACGTTCAAAAATATTATCACCGGAAGACATACCTTCACCACCGGTAGAAACGGAACCACCGGTCAAACGTGTGCTAACTGCGCCAAACACTTGGTTAGCCGTCTCGCTTTGTGTTTTTTGAACCATCGGCGCAACTTCCGGCGCAACCGCGGTCAATGCATCGACATAAGCTTTCTTGTCATTTTGAGACAAATTATTTAATTTTGAGGCAATAGATTGAGCCGTAGCACTGACTGATGTATTGTCTTTCATACCGTCCCATGCTTCCGCCGTAGAAGCATTACTTGATGTACCTCCTGCATCGTTAACTACATCAGAAGCTGAGTTTTCATATTTAATGTTATATTCACCTGTATATTTGTCACCGTTTTTTATAGCCTCAATTTTATAGCGATTGTTTGAAACCTCATTAGTGAAGTTGTTATCAAACTTTCTGGTTGTTTCAAACAAAGTGATGTTATCACTATCCCCGATTTCCATAGTTTTACTAATTGTCAAAGCCAGTTTAGAGCCTTCATCCGCATGAATATTGCGAGCTGACAGTAAACCGTTTCCTTCATCAGTAACAGACATATTCAAGGTTGAACCTGCATCAAAAGTGATGTCACCACCGATTGTGGCTTTATTCAAACCCACATTCATCACACCACCGTTAGAGATTTCAACACTTCCTGCAATTTTAGAATTGCTGTTTTGAATATTGATTGTTCCTGGGCTTTCAATATTTGCATTTAATGTTCCGGCCAAATTTAATATGGCACCAGATCTTAAATCAATATCACTGTCTTCATCAACACTAGCCCAGCCCAGACTTGAATTTTCAGCAATATTAACCGTACCTCCGGAAATATCAACGGGGTTTTGAGTTTCAAAAGTGGTTGAATCTTCAATATTTAATGTACCTCCCGACATAGCAATATTGGTACCCCAAATACGGTTGCCATTACCAGACATATTAACCGTACCACCTTTGATGTTCAGCGTATTGCGTGCATACAGGCTTTCACCACCTTCAATAACGTTTACCGAACCGTTAGAAATGATAATATTTCCTTGTTCAGCACCGATATCTTGAGCCGTAATATTTCCTCCGTTTATGTTAATATCACCTTTTCCGTAAACACCGATTTCTTTTACTTTAATATCAGAATTACCGGAAATTGTAATATTCCCCTCACCTAAAGGCTCGCCGGCTCCGTCTTGACTATCCAAACCGGAAACAATCATCAAGTCAGACATATCAATTTTGCTGTTATCAATGGTAATATTACCTAAAGCCCTAAGTCCCGAAAGATCTTCGTCATCTCCTTCACCATCTGCAACCAGTGAAGAAGCGTTAATAGATGCATTAGAAACTTTTAAGTCTCCGGTCGCACTTAACAAGTCTGAGGTGGTGTTAAAAGTAATATCCGCGCCATCAATAATCATATTTTGTTTTGCATCGGGATATTTATCTCCGGCCATAATTGAAGTACCGTCAAGAATAACCGTTCCTTTTAATGTAACAGCATCACCGGAACCATTTGCAACGATATCCGACGATGAAACAGTCAACTTTCCACCTTTATCAACATTTACGGTTAAGGTATAAAGTATTCCTTCGTCTAAATTACCACTTTGTTCGCTATATGCATTGTAAATGGTATATTCGGTTGAACTTCCGATATTGATATTGTCTGGCTTTTCGACCTTTCCGGTCAAATCCGCAGCATAAACATTAGTTGCGCTAAGAACTGCGACTAATGCTGTTGAAAATAAAAGTCTATTTTTCATATGATTAAACTTCCTTCTTCTTTAATTGCAATTAAAAGAAAACCACCTGTTTTAGGTGGTCGGAGAGTTCATCAATCATATATGCTTAAATGATTCTCTTAGCCTTTAAAGTCAAAAAACTTCTGAACATACGCCAAAAGCTCCCCGACCATATTGCTATGAATCGGGGATATATTTACCGTCGGCTATGATGAGTAGCCAACAATATAACGATGTTATATCCTAACACCGAAGCATATAAGAGCCGATGAAAGCCCCGTACCACTAAAGGTACTGATTATGGAGTATTTCCCCATAACTGAGTTTATATTATAAACCAAGGTCTTAATTTGCAATTAAAATCATGAAGCTGTGCGAAAAATATTTTATTTTGCGCATTTTCCTAGTCAGCCAATGCATATACGGTTGTTTTATGATAAAATTATCGTCAAAAATCAATTCCTACACTCAAAACGCAGGAAAACGAAGGGAAATGATATATTAAATCAGTGCAAACTTTTATGCTGCATGTATTTCTACAATTTTAATATTTTCCCATTGAAAAGGTGTTTTTTCTTTATTAGACAATATATTGCTTTTATCTTATTGCAGTGATAATTTGTAATTCACAGCATTAAGGATACAATATTTATGTATTTACTTAAATGTCTTTCACAGCACTTTAAAATACTATTGTTTTGATAAGGAGTAAAACACTCATGATGTATGATGGCAAAACTCTCCAGAGTTTCACAGAACGAGCAATGAAAAACTATAAACAATTAATTAAATCAGAAACAGAGTATGATATTACAATAGCCTTATGCACTTTATGTGGTGTTTTATCTATAATAGATCAGTATTCTCGACAAGATATTTTTTCTGACTTTCATATTCCTTCATATGTTACCCCAACAAAATGCAAGCTAGCTCCCAATGACATGAATAATATATCTTTAGCTATTATTCGTCATTTTCGTAATTCTTTATGCCATTTTAAACTTGATGGAAAATCTATTAAATCTAATGATAGTGGCATAATTGAAAAAATTGTATTTAAGGATGTTTATAAAGGAAAATTACAATTCTCTTGTACGTTAAAAGCAGACCAAATAAAACAATTTTTAATAACCATATGTGACCACATTATAAAGCATAACTGAACATGGATAGAAAAACAAGATTAACTCAAACTATTCCTGAATTTATAGACGATTGGAATAATTATAAAAAAGGATTAAAACACTTAAAAATTACAGATTGGTGTATATCTAGTGATTATTGCTTCGATAATTCTGAAAAAATAGATGCCGCTACATTTACTATATTCCCTTTAAGCTGTATGAGAATTATCTATAATGAAATAAATGACAAGCTTCATAATGATATTAAAAATAAAAAACATTTCTCTGATAAAGAATTACAATATCTAAAAGAATCTCCTTATTTTTTTAGTATATCAGTCATTATTGATAATCTAAAAAATGCCTTTAATGAAGATATTGCAAAGTCTCAAATATCTGCAGCATTAAAATTCTACAAAGAAGCCCCCAATATCTCTCTTTATCCCAATGCTAAAGATATTTATAAACAATATAATTCTTTTTACAATTTTTTAACACAAAAAGGGCATTCAAAAAAAATGCCTGCATACGTGTATTTTGTATCTCAATTCGTAGGACAAATCCTTGAATTCCTAATAATAAAAGAACATGGACGTTGTCCTCGCTGGTGTTCAGATAGAGGACATATTGCTGATTTCCAACAAGGAATTATGTTTACTTTAATGAATAATTATCTATACAGATTAATTCGCAACAGAGTAAAAGATTATAGAGTTGCATTACCGGCTGAGTTACGAAATAGTTCAGGATCATATATCTATGATCCTTTCATTAGAATTCCCGATATTATCACGGGAGCAATATCATCTTTAGTAACTGTATCAAACGGCTTAACTGCCTTACAGCAAAAACATCGCGATATAATAGCAAAATCCATTGTCGATAATAAAAAAATTATAACACTAGCGTATACATTCAATGAAAAAGCTCAAGGTTTCTCCCAAAGAGCATATTTTGAAAGTGTTGAAAAATGTCCTATTCTGAAACATAATAACAAGCTAAAAGAAGAATTTTTAAGTAAAGAAATACCTGTTGAATTTACATATCGAATATAACAGTTGACATAGTATTACCCTTACTTCTGCTCCAATTCGGCGAATTTTTGAGCCATGGTCGGGTTATTGCGGGTTAAACGTTTAACCGTCAAATCTTGAGCTTTGTTATTTGCCAAACGCAAGTTATTCTCAGAAGAAAGCAAGGCATCTTTTGTCTTTTGCAAATGGTCGATAGTCTTATCAATCTCTTCAATCGCTTTGCGGAACTTATCACTTGCCAACTGATAATTACGTCCGAATTTCTCCTTAAAATCGTTCATTTCAGCTTCAAAATTGGAAATATCTATATTTTGGTTCTTATATTCCGCCAATTGTTTACGATATTGAACCGAATTCAAAGCCGCATTTCTAAGCAATGTAATCATCGAGATAAAGAATTGCGGACGAATAACATACATTTTGGGATAACGATGCGAAACATCAACAATTCCGGTATTATAGAGTTCATTATCAGATTCAAGCAAGGACACCAAAACCGCATATTCGCAATTCTTCTCATTACGGTCTTTGTCCAGTTCTTTAAAGAAATCCTCATTTTTATGTTTTGTTGCCGTGGTATCCATCTCGTTTTTCATCTCAAACATAATGGATATAAATTCAATTCCTTCCTGCGTGCTCTCTCTGAAAATATAATCCCCTTTACTTCCGGTTTTGGCATCATTATCTTTTTCAAAATAAGCATTTTGAAAAGCCGTGGCACGCAAGCGATTAAACTCAATCTCACAATGTTGTTCCAGAGTTTCCCCAACCATTTTGGTTGATTGACGAGTTTTCAAATCCTTATAAAAAGCGATTTCCGTATCTTTGGCCTTGAGTTGAACCGCAAAATTGTCTTTTAGGGATTGTTCCTGAAGTTGCTTGTCTTTTTCAGCTTCTTTAAGTTGGCTTTCAAGTTGCATAATTTTCTTGTCTTTTTCAACCAATTCATCTTTTTTCTCACTTACAGCTGAAGCAATGGCCAAAGTTTTGGCTTGTTCATTGGATTGAACTTGAGCCTTTAAGCGTTCGATTTCCTGATTAAGACTATTCAAGGAACGTTCTTTTTCAATATCTTTGTCTTTGGCAACAGTTGTAATTTCTGCTTTCAAACGCTCAATTTCTTGTTTGAGGGCAGCCGTAGATTGCTCTTGCTCCATTTTAGCCTGAGTTTTGATAAGAGAAAGCTCACTCTCCTTCTCTTTGGCAAGCTGAGCTTCACGTTCATGCAATTCCTTATGAAATTCGGCATTACGAACTTGACCGATAATCGCTGCATAACCGGACTCATCAACTCTAAAAACTTCTCCACATTTGGGACATTTTATCTCAGGCATTTTGTTCTCCTACGTTCTTGGCTTCTTTTATCTCTCCAAAAATATTTTTTATTTGTTCTTTTTGTATTCCATCTAAAGAATCTGTATATAAAATTGCAAGATTATTTTCAGCTCTAGTTACTGCCACATAAAAAAGATTACGCGCAGATTTCAATTCTTTACCATCTTCATTTGAAGGTGAAGATAAATGTTTAATTAAATTTCCAAAAAAGTTATTCATTTTTCCAAAATCTTTTCCCATTATAATTAATACATTTTTAAACTCATCACCTTTCGTACCATGATATGTATGATACATAATATTAGATTTATATATATCATGGAGATAATTATACCAATCATCAAAAATAGATATATCTAAATCACAAAAACTAGATATTGTTTCCTTATAACTACTTAATTTTTGATCATCTATATCTTCATCTTCGGTATAAAAAAGTTTTTCGAAAATATAGTTATAAAATAATTCACTATTATTGATGCGTTCTTCATTAAGAAATGTTTTCAGTACTCTCTGAACATGTACATTTTCATCCAAAAGCATCTTAAAGAAAGATGAGTTGTATTCCTTTAAAGTGTGTCCATCAATCTTTTGTAAATCATATATCAGTTTTCGTAGCTCTCCTATACTCAAATCTTTTAAAATATTCCGATCTACTAATTCCTGAATTAATGTATTGGGATTTTTCAATCTATTTCTTAACTCAATTAATCGATATATATAAGATTGTATTTCTCCTAATTTTTCAACTTCTTTGTTTAATATATGATCTCTTAAATAGTTATAATTTTTGCCTATTTTATAATAAGGAGAATTTTTAAAAAAATCATACATATCACCAAATCCCATGCGGTGGGCTATGTCTTCATTTTTTAAAACTAAACAATCTAATTTATTCTCTTGTGTTATCTTCCATTTTGTACGATGATGATTTATAAATTCATCTATATCATTTCCTTCATAAAATGAGACACTTCCTTCTGGACAGTTATCATAAATTGTTTTTTGCTTTAATTCATCATTTCTTATTAAAGTACCAACTTCAATAATCTTTTTTGCAGACCTTCTGTTGTACTCTTTTTTTATTTCCTTAATATTAGGATGTAGTGTTGTTAAAGAATCACCGACTCCTTCATCATAAATATTTTGCTTCTTATCACCATAATATCCTATTAATAAATCTTTTTGGGCAAATTCCGATAACTTTGCCATTATTTTAACCACACTCGGGTTTGTATCTTGATATTCATCTATTAAAATATATGGATATTTATCTACAATAATCTTTTGTAATGCTTTATAATTCAATATTAAGTCTAATGAATATCTTATCAGCGTATCATGACTAAACTGCATAGCGTTCAAGCGGTCATAACTGATTTGAGAATTATAAGCTACCTTTGTATAATTTATATTATCTTTTTTCACTTTAGAATCTATATTTTTGATGGTTTCTCGAAATTTATATACTTTCAATATATTATCAGCTACTTTTTTGAAATTTGCCACGTTTGATAAGTACTTTTTATCAAGAAAGTCCATAGCATTTTTAAATTCTTGAGCATTTTTATGCTTATTTTTATAGTAGATGTCTGCATATTTACAAATTTTTTCAATAAAATTCTTTTTATCCTCTAATTCATTATAGAATTTACTCCAAGTTTCTTTTTTCAGTTTATCTTCTATATTGTTAATCTCTTCATCTATATACTTCTTATGAGCTTCAACAAGTTCTTTCTGATATAAACATATCTCACCCCATAAAAAGTCGTGAATCGTTGAAACTTTTACTAGTTCTGTATTTCCTAATCTTTTTTTTATCTCAGTTGCTGCTACATTCGTATATGTAATACACCTAATCATCTGATTATGAGCTACTAACTGAGATGAGTATTTCGAAAGTATATAAGATAAAGATTGAATCAAACAATAAGTTTTTCCAGCTCCTGCACCTGCATCAAACACGAAACAATCATTATTATCTATACATTGTTCAATTTGAGCAAAAATTTGCTTTTCTTTATTTTTATTTTCTTCAGAGACATGCAAATTATCCATCATTTAGTCTCTCCTAGCTTCTCTTTTAGAAAAGAAAAAGAATCTTCTAAATACTGAGGTAATTTAATTCCATTATCTTCATTTGTTAATATTTTATATAATATTTCATTTGCAAATCTTGCTTTATCATCTGCCAATTTTTGTTGTAATTCATATGAGTGATTTTTATCAATCTTATTATCAAGAGAACATCGATTATAAATTCTAGGTTTGATATTTTTTAAAACATCATTTAAAATTTTATTATCTGTATTGGTCAAAATAAAAGCTTCTTCAAAACTTGTTGCATAAAAACCATTTATAGGATGTATTTGTGAACAGACCATCAAATTATCCTGTTTTACATAATCTTTTATTTTACTCAAGTCATTTTCTTCACCATAGAAATACTGTAAAGTTGAATTTGTGCTTTTTCTATTTGTTAAGTTATCTATCTGAGTAAAACTTGAATGTTCGCCTTCCCCATTTTCTTGTTCTGTTCTTTCTATATCTAAGTCAGTAATAATAACCACTGGGATTCCCAACGACTTTATAAGTTGTTCATAAACTTTGGCATGAGCTCCATTAACTAGCATTACTGAAATGGTTCTTGTATTTAAATCAGAATCTTTATCAAGGTAATACTGCAACAAATAATATTCTGTTATTCCTTCTACAAAAATAGCCGCTTCAGCAAAAAATAACTCAGAGACCTTAAATTTGATATGTTTTTTTATAAACATCAATTCTTCAGCCTTTCCTCCGGCTGATATTATATTTTCATCTGATAATATTATAATTTCAGGATAACCATTTGAACATCGTATATAGTTAATGTTATCAAAACTTGCTCCACTATGAATTTTACTATTGAGGATATGGGAAGAATGGGTGGTAATCATAAGTTGCGAATTTACATTTTTATGCTTACCTTCTAATAATTTTGTAATTGTATCGTCTATTCTTTTTATAAATAATTCTTGCATTTGAGGATGCATATATGTTTCCGGTTCTTCTATTGTTATCAAATTTATTTGGCTATTTCTTTGTTCGTTATGATAATTATCAATATACGAAATGATTTCAGAAATAATCATAACCAAATTGGTATATCCTAGACCATATTGATTTTCTGGAATTAATTTTTCATTTTCTAAATATTCACATTTTACCAGATTATTCATCAATGTATCTAAATCTAAATCAACTCGCATTCCTACTTTATGTGATGATATAATACTATTAAACGTATCATTAATATCTCGCGTATAATTTTCACCAAGATCAGAGGATATTCCTTCAGCTGTATCAAATAATGTATTATTAAATTCTGTATGGTGGTTTGCATTTTCTTTATCACTATCATATCTGAATTTGATAATTTTTCTAAGAGCATTCGATAAACATTTGTCTGAATCAATTTTATTTGCTTTAATAGATTTTATTTTGATAAGATTTGCAATTTTAAAATTTTTCACTTGCTCCATTGATGAATTATAATAATTCAATTGGAAATTATCAGCCGATAAAAGTTGAAATCTATCGTTTTCTAATTTTTTCTTACATTCATCGCCTTTTTTTAAACAATAATCTTTATAACTTTTATTAATCTCTCTTAATTTTGAGATAAATACTTCTTTTTCTTTAATCTCCCATTTAACATAAATTTCTACAATTTTGTCATCTAAATTCGATATTTTTAAAAAAGGAGCAATATTGTTAACTAAATCATCATCATTATCATCTAACTCAACCCTAAACACAAAACTCATTTCAGGTAAAATTATAGTATCAAAACTATCGTCTGGATTTTCAGAATAAGAATTAAACAAATTAGAAATATAGTCTAAATTGAAATCATATCCACTAAAACTAGGATTGGATGATAATAGTGTTTCTAAACAAGCTATAATTGTTGTTTTACCACTGTTATTAGCCCCTAAAACCAAAGAAGTTCTTGCTGCTATATTGATATCTCTTATTTTATGGGGATTAGAAAAGGAAACTCTATTGTATTTATTATCCTTTTCATAATAAAATTTGCGAAAATTCCTTATTTCAAATTCTTTTAGATACATTTATTTTACCTTCAACTAATAACAATTTTGATATAGATCCGAATGCATCTATACTACTATAGATAAAAATATTATCAATAAAAAAACTAAAATAAGAATACATCAGCTGATTTTTAGGCTTTTTGTAAAACACACTTTACACGCCCTTAAAAGTTATTAGCAGTGAAAATTTCCTCACAAGCCTTGATATGCCTAATTGACAGCGAATTTATGCTAATATATTTTATTAGCAGTGCTAATGAAAACTGCTAATAACTTTGAGGTTTACACCCAGACGATATTTAGATAAGTTATTGATTTTACGCAAAACAAGGTTTTATGGGTTGGTATTGACGCATCCAGCCTCCTCAGACAATTTTTAATTAAGAAATTGTTTTTGCAAGCTTTTTTAAAATCTAAAAACTGAGAAATTTGAGTTTTACACCACAGACAATATCAGGATAAGCTATTGATTTTATACAAAACAAGGTTTTATGAATTGGCATTGACACATCAATCCTCCCTTGCCAAATTTCAGATAAAACCTTGTTTTCAGAGATTTTTCACTTATAAAAAAGACCTAAATTTTGAATAAGCTAAAATTAACTTAATCAAAATCTAATAACCACTTAAGCGCATTTATGTGTTTAATTCCTTTATTATCACTTTCATCATAGTCCATCGTTAATAAAAATTTTGGGAAATTATCATCAATTGCTTGCAATGGTTCTAATTCTCTCTCTAATGTTTGTGCATCTTGAACACTCAAAGATACTTGATAATATTCAACAATACCGCCACTTTTTGTCGCAACAAAATCTACTTCGACTAACCGCCCTTTGGAATAAACTTTACCCAAAGAGACTTTATACCCTCGTCTTATTAATTCAAGATAAACGACATTTTCAAGTATATGGCCAGAATCAGCACCCTCTTTTCCCAATAACGCTGTCCTCAAGCCAATATCGGCGACATAATATTTGGCATTTGTTTCTAAAAGTTGCTTACCTTTAATGTCAAAAGGTTCACACTTATAAAGCAAATAACTATCTTCCAAACCTTGAATATACTGACTAATAGTTGGAACGGAAACACTAAAACCCGTAGATTTTAGACCGCGTTCTATTCCTCGAATAGATGTCTCATTACCAATATTGTCAAATAGATAGCGAACAACACCTTCTAACTTATTTCCATCTGCAATACCAAAACGACGAACAACATCTTTTTGAATAGTATTTAAATATACCGTATCCATTAAATAATCATTTATTAGCTGCTTATCATACACAAGGCTTAATGTTTGAGGAAAACCACCTTCTTTTATATAATGGGAATACAAATATACAGGGTGATGCAAACTTTCAATATCTTTTCTAGTTCTCACATAATGTTGAGCAAACATTGGATATGCATCAAAATATTCTCTAAAAGATAGAGGTTGCATTTTGATTTCTATATATCTTCCCCCCAATTGATTGGCTAAATCACTAGAAAACATATACGCATTTGAACCTGTTAAATAAACATCTATATTATCTCTCAGTCTCAATGTGTTTGCTACAACTTGCCAATCATCTAGCAATTGTATTTCATCTAGAAAAACATAGTTCATTTTTTCAGGATTAAGCTTTTTAACAATATAATCCAATAACGCATCTGCTCCACTCAACCGATTATTAGCCACAAGCGTTAACCCTATTTCTCTTGTCATCAAACGGTCTTCTAGGTTTATATTGATAATTTGACTATAATCCGCTTCTTTATGAACAAGCAAATCCATTTGATATAAATAAAAAAGTTTAGACTTACCACAACGCCTAACGCCTGTTATGATTTTAATCAAATCAGGTTGATTTTTCCACTTTTTTAATTGTTCTAAATATTGTGGTCTTCCTATTATTATTTCCGATCCATTTTGCATATGAAATCTCCTTATATTGTTAAATATAATTAACAAAGAAACAAAAGTCAATAGTTTTGTTAAATATACTTAACAGCAATACAAGATTAATACAATTTGTAAAATGCATTTTACAACTACTTTGCCTTCCCAATTTGCCCACAAGCCTTGATATTCCTAATTGACAGCTATGTTGTGCTAATATATTTTATTAGCAGTGCTAATGAAAACTGCTAATAACTTTGAGGTTTACACCCCAGACGATATTTAGATAAGTTATTGATTTTACACAAAACAAGGTTTTATGGGTTGGTATTGACACATCCAGCCTCCTCAGACAATTTTTAATTAAGAAATTGTTTTTGCAAGGCTTTTTCTTTTTATAAGTCAATAACTGCTAATAACTTCTGCTAATAAATCTCATTGGAATTAGCCTTAAATCATCGGAGGCTTGTTCATGCATTTATACAATCGCGGAAGCTCATATTACTTGGTGGTTAACGTTCCTTGCGACCTCATTCCCATATACCGCAAAAAACAAATTTGGGTTTCTTTGCGAACCAAAGATAAAAATATTGCAAATATCAGATCTTTAATGATACTATCCAAATTAGAATATCAGTTTTTAACGGAAAGACAGAAAATGAGTGTTTTTAAAAATGCAAATATCCGGTTTACCTTAGATTATAATGGTATGCCTCGCCCCCAAGGTACATCGAATTATAACGATGTCCAAATAGAAAAATGCATCCCAAAATTACATCTCCGATAAAACTGCATCTGACTATATTCAAAACCTCAAAACATTGTTCGCATGGGCTTACAGAGGAAAACCTTTTTATAAATTATCCCTTAAATGACACCAACAGCATCTATTTGTTGCATAAGGGCGTTAGTCAAATACAATGCATTAATGATTTTTTGATAATGGCATATATCATCAAAAGTAAGTTCTTGATTTTTGCGGTCTTTAAGCCATTTTTGTGCTGGTTGATAGCCCCCGATATAAAAGTTCCATGCGATGTCCGGAACATTATCAAAATATTGAGTGGAATTTATATAAACCTTATTTTCTGCAAAAGTGATTTTCTCAACAACATTAGAGCCACTAACAGGATAGCCGATGCTTAAAGTATTTAGTTTATCACTTTCTAACAAGTGGATTTTGCGGAGCTCAGAGCCTAAGGCTACTAATTCCCTAAACTTAGATTTATCTTTAGGATAAGGAATTCTAGGAAAATCAATTTTCAAAAACTCTTTATATGTCTCACGATATTTGGGAGAGTGTAAAACGGCATAAATGTAATCTAAAACATCAAGCGGAGCAAAAGTTCCTTCTTGGTTGGATTTTTCCGTAACATATTGTAATTTTAAGCCGTCTGCAAATTTTTGAATAATCTCAGAATTAAAATTAGGTCGACGAGAATTATCTATATCATCATACAAATAGAGGGGAAAACCATAAGAAATTTCACTGGTTTTATTTGAGACAATAGATGATTCAAATATTTTCTGCCCGATAAATACATGATGATATTGAGGAAATGCTTTATATTGTTTACACACAAGTAATGCATAATTTTCATGGTTAATAAAATGGCGCATTACTTCCTGTCGAGGATAACAATGAAAGCCTTTAGTTTTACCTGTATAGTATGTATATTTAATATCAAAAGGCCTGTAATTTATCGGAATAATTTTATCTGGTGAAAATTTGGTATTAATTATATCATTTTGAGCTCCTTTTACAGTCCAATCGCGAACATCTTTTCCCAGCTTAAATTTTATTCTTGCCTCTTCGACATCAGAAGAAATGAAGTCCAATACTACCTTTTCTACTTCTCTCTTTGTATTATGAATCGTTAAATTATCTCTTGCTGTAACTATACCAACATTATTAACTATAAATAATTGATTTAATGTAAATCCTTTATTATAAGTTTTTTCTAAGGTAAAATCTTTAGGTACAAAAAAGTACAGCGGAGCGGATAACGTAACTTTGTTGAAATTTATGTTATCTAATCCGTGTTCTGCTAAGAAAGTATACTTAGATTCCCTCTTTCCATATAAATCAGCATGGTATACTTCTGCAAGTTGACCTTTCTTCTTCTGATTATTTTTAATAAATAAGTTAATTGATACGCCTTGTTGAATATCAAAAACATTTTCATCCTTAGAACCGTCGGGACAGGTTTCTTTCTTTTTAGCGTTACCATGCAAATCTATAATATAAATTTTATCAAAAGTGTTTAATAAATGCCAGCGCATACCGCGAAAGGTAGGATTATCAATAAAGCTATGATTGTTAATATAAGCCAAAACACCATTATTGTTTTTCTCAATAAATTGTTCCGCATAACGAACAAATTTTACATAATCATCATTTATCCATTTGGGATTACGCTCATTTAATTTTCCACCATTAGGTTCTTGTTTATATGGCGCAATCAACTGAGTTATCCATTCTCCTTTATTAGAACTCTCTCCACTATATGGCGGATTGCCTAAAACAACCATAACCGGACAATCTCTTTTGATTTCATTGGCCTCGGTAGCCTCTTGCGAAAGCCATGTCGCAAAAAGTGTGTTGGTGTCAGGATGCGGTTTTTCCAAACTATTAGTCAAATAAATTTTTAATCTTTGTTCTTTAGTCGGGGTATAACCTGTTTCACTCAACATTAAACTTAGTTTCAAATGTGCCATAGCATAAGAGGCCATTAATATTTCAAAGCCATGTATTCTGGGTAATAAATGTTCATCAACGTAGCTTGTCCACATTCCTTGCATAGAGATGAATTTCTCGTGTATTTGACGAATAACCTCAGCCAAAAATGTGCCGGTTCCGGTTGCTGGGTCTAATATTTGAACACGATGGACTTCTTTTTCAATTTCAGAAGAATATTTTCCTTTGGACTTGTTGCCATACTGGGTATCTCTTACTTTTATTTTTATTTTAGAAGTATCGGCCAAACCTGAACTTAAACCAAATTCATTTTTCAAAATATCATCAACAGAACGCACAATAAAGTTAACGACCGGCTGTGGCGTATACCACACACCGCGACTTTTACGAAGTTTGGGGTCATATTCACTCAAAAAAGTTTCATAAAAATGAATAATTGGGTCTCTGGTTTGAGTGGCTTTGCCAAAGTCTTTCAAAATTTCATGTAAGTCTACCGCAACAAATACCTCTGCTAAATCATCAACTATCCATTTAATACGTTCATCAATATCAGGACCTGCAATATAGCCAAACAATTTGCGCAGAAAAGGATTTGATTTTGGAATACATTCACAAGCTTCCATTCGTGAAAAATTATCTAAACTCTTGTCATTTAAACGGCCTGCAAACATACCATAAGCTATTGTTTGCGCATAGACGTCAGAAAATTCTTCTTGCGTTATGTCACTTATTAAAACTTTTTGAAATGCAACATATTGCTCTTGAAGGGTTTTATTATCATAACTTTCATCAAAGCTTTTTAATGACTTTTTTACTACATCAGCCAAAAGTCTAGCTTTTCCTGCCATTATTTTTGCCAATTTTGAAGCTGAATGAATAGTTTGCCCACTGTTAACACAAAAACCTGATATCAAATCTTGAAATATTTGAAAGTTTTCAGTATTTGCAATGATTTTTCCATTTTCAATATGACCAATGCGCAGAGATGTTGTTTTTTCTCCATCTCGATAAAACCGAAATTCAAGATAATTGGTAATAATTAAATTTGATAGTCCATTACGATAGCGTTCAAATTGTTCTTTATAATCCTTATTATCTAAATCAGCATCGATATCTTTAGCTTCAATATAACCAAGCGGAATATCTTTTTTCTTTACAACATAATCCGGAGCACCGACATTTTTCAAATGTTTGGGTTCATTTATTGCCGTAACACCGCTAACCATTTTTTCAATAAGAGTTTGCAAATCTCCACGGTAGGAATGTTCTCTGGCCTCTCCGGTTTGAAAACGTTTATTAATTTCTTTCAAATATTCAGCTATTGGCATTGTCATATACCTTAAAAGTTTAATTTAGTTGATTTTATCTAATAGCATTATAAAAAACAAGCTTTTGATTAATTTATACTCCTTTATTTTCCTTCATTATCAATGTCATCGCATTTATTTTGCGACGCGTTGTATGTAAATTGCGATTTGCGCGTTGGCTGGTCAGGAAAACGCGGGGAAAATGCATTATTTTTCAAACCATACTTTTGGATAAATTTCTTCCCAACCGGAATTGTGGCTTGCGTTTTTAACCTTAATTATCAAATCTTTATTTCCGACAAACTGTTCAACCAGCACCGGAGGGATAACTTTGTCTTTTATTCCGACATAATGGATTTGCGGAAGTTCTGCAAATTGATGACGATAATCAGCCAGGTTCATTGATTCATTAAGTGGGGGTAAGTTATGATATTGTGTCCACGCTAAATGGTCGAGATTTCCTGCAATTTCTCATAGTTCATTATTTGCACAAGATTGTTAAAAAAAATAAAATACCCTGCAACAAAAATCCTGAAACACCGTGGTGAGAGTATTAAACAACTTATGTTCCATTAATGACAAAAAGTTGCATCTGCGATATTTATTCTCTATATAAGATAAACATAATATTTGTAAGGAGAGAGTTGATGTCTCAAAACCATGGACTTTGGGAAGAATATATTTTAAGTACCGGTAACAAGATTGCCTTTTTCCGCAAGTTTAAGAAGATAGCCTTAAAAACTTTGGCGGCAAAGACTAAAATTCCTCTTAAAACCTTGGAGATGATGGAGAATTCATCTTTGGAGCTGATAACGCCTGAGATTTCTAAACTTGCAGCTTATTTTAAGGTTGAGCCGGAATTACTCTTATCGGCAAGCAGCGTTATTGAAATAGACAAGTTACGTAAGCTTGATTTTATCTTTCGTCAGTTTATTCAAATGCAGGATGCAAAGGCTTTGCAAAGCCAAATAACCAACTGGAT
The DNA here is from genome assembly GCA_944390355.1 of uncultured Alphaproteobacteria bacterium. Taxonomy (GTDB): domain Bacteria; phylum Pseudomonadota; class Alphaproteobacteria; order RF32; family CAG-239; genus HGM16780. The sequence continues at coordinate 24,843 of CALXPT010000001.1, forward strand.
AATATTGTCCATAACCGATGAAAGACAGCACTGGCAGAAGAGTAGAAAGGAATCGGTTGAGGTTCTTTGTAAAATAAATCGCTCTCAAGAAGCACAAAAAAGAGCACAGTCTCGGGATAAAAAATTTGCACCGTTTCGTGAATATTTCAAAAAAATCCAAAGACAAAGATTTAATAAGTATATGAAATTAGGTAAAAAATTAACGGCTAACGGCTTTGTTTTATGGTTCTTAAAAACTAAAGCGGCGAAAATTTCAATTCCGTATCGTCAAAGCAACTGGGAAAGCAAGTTAAATCAACTAGCTCAGGCCAATAATCGGGAGTTTAAAAAAGCTTTTGAATGATAAAGTTGATATGTTGTGGTCTATAGCGGATTGATTCTACGTAATAAATTATGATATCTTATTTCCGTAATGAAAATTACATTGGTTTAATTTTTAATTGTATGGAGATTTGTTTATGAATTTATATGGTAATTTTAAATCGCCGCTTGGTTATCAGACTGGTGAAAGTCAGATTGATACATACGGTGTTGACCACAGCGGCTTTTCTACGCGAGATGAATTGGAATATCAATTTGCAAGACAAAATAAGGAAAACCAACTCATCCAGAACTACAACAATCAGGGGATAACAAAAAATTATCCGCAGTATGGCACTAATTTTTGGGGCGGTTCATCAAACAATAATTACGGTTTCGGCTCTTCAAACATTCACGACAATATTGAGAATCGGAATAATAATCAGTTTGACAATACGGTGAATACCTTTGGGCAGAACCAAACAGGACAGAGTTATGGATTAGGAAGTGATAGTCAAAATCAGAATCAAAATAAAACTTTTGGTTTGGAAAACAATAACTCTACCCAATGGGGACTGAACAACACTCCTTTAACGCAAAACAACAATAATACGCTTTCGGGAAATTTGTTCGGAAACAACAATCTGTTTAATCAAAATCAAAGTGTTTGGAATAAAAACCAATATCAAACGCAAACACCTTCAAGATATAATTTGAAGGATTTGACAGACAGGTTGCAACAATATCAGAATAATGCTTTGGGGAATAGTAACAGCAGTTTAAATTCAGGCTTAAACAACGGTTCGATTTTTAGTCCGAACAATATGCAAAGTTTGAATTTGAATGCAAGTTCAGCTCTCTATCCTCAACAAAATTCGTTCAGCACTTATTCTCAACCATATCAACTCGCTCAAAATTCTTTACCGAATTCGGGAAGTGATGTGAACAATCTTGTTAAACCTAAAATAATTTTCGATGACGTTTATTACTCTGAGCTAGGCGAAGATGGTAGTGTGGTTAATCAAGGAACGAATAAGCACGAAGGAGGTTATAGCGATAGACTAAATGATTTAGGCGGACCAACTAATTATGGTGTAAGACAAGCGGCTTTGAATGAATACAATAATTGGAATAGTCCATTAAGAACCGGATTTAATTTTCCTATAGATGTAGAAAAATTAACCCCCAAGCAGGCTAAGCAAATTATGGATGAAATGTATTATCAAAGATATAATATAAATAAGTTGCAAAATTTAAAGCTAGCCAGAAATACGTTTGATGCCGAAGTCAATCAAGGACCATATGCTGGAAAGATGCTAGCTAATGCGATGAATGAGTTTTATGGATATATACCTAATCAATCTGAAAAATTTTTCTACCGCAATATTAGATTAAATGATAATTTAGCTAATGCTGTTAATAATTTAACACCAGAAGAAACTATCAAAGTTAATGATATTTTGGCAAAGTTAAGGATGGAGAAATATTTTCAAAGTGTTGATAAATATCCTTTTGAAAATGTGAATAATATCAATGGGTGGTATAATCGAGCTAAAAGCTATTATAGTAATCCTCAAGAATTTGAAAAGTTATATAAACATAGAGTTGACGATTATATAAAAAATAAATATCCTCAATTTTATAATGGAAAATAAAAAGGAATATGAAAATGAAATTTATTTTATCTTTAATAATAACATTATCATTACCTATACTGACTTTTGCTGCGGAAGAAAAAACATCAACCTATACTTATGAACAAGAAAAATGTTCAGGTGAAGAAGATGTATTTCTTCGAGGCTTGGAGGAAGAGTTGGCAAATTGTAAAGTTCAAATGCCGGATGTTCCATCAACAACAGATATGAATGAAGCTTATTACAAAGTCGGTGATTGCTCTATTGCTGTAGCCAATAAACTTTTTGAAAAAAATTACAAAAAGTACAACGACAAGGTAAAAAGGAATTTTAATACACTTGTCAAAGCATATTATGCATGTGCTCATGATATGTACGAATATAGTGATTTTGCCTCTTTGGGAAGTGGAACATCAGCTAATACTGAAGCAATTGCAACAGCATCATTCTGGATTCGGGATGTGGTAAAAAAATACCTTTATCAGGCACGAATTGAATGTGATGATAAAGCCGGATTTGATTCTCTGGAATAAAACTAAATTCTTTTGAATAAACAAGATAAGGGAGAGGTTTATAAAATCCTCTCCTTTTATGTTGAAAATAAGGTTAAAGCCTATCTTGGCCGCAAAGTTATGGGTTAGGAAGTGAAAATCAAACCTTTGGGCAAGAAAACAATAATTCAACCCAATGGGGACTGAACAACAATCCTTTAGAGCAAAACAACAATAATAATACGCTTTCGGGGAATTTGTTCGGAAACAACAATCTGTTTAATCAAACTCAAAGTGTTTGGAATAAAAACCAATACCAAACGCCGACGCCTTGGGCAAAGAAAAATATCGGTTCGGGGAACATCCAACCAGTGTCAAACAAACCTGTTTATGAAAATCCTAATCCTAAAGGGTATTCGGCCGGAAATATAGCTTGGTCTGCTTTAGAAGGATTTGGTGAAGGGATTGAAAATGGACTTCTTTATGCCACAAATGCCATAACTCACGGAGGCTTTGATTTGCTTAATGATGTCTATTTTAATAATGCATACGAGAAAAAATTAAATGCTTTTGAAGATAGGCTTAATCAAGAAAATATTTCTGCTGTAAACAAGGCTTATAAATATGCAAAATATTTTATCGACAACACAGCTGGAAATATACCGATTGTTCCGTTTGTTAAAAAAGCAAAACAAGGTTATAATACCGTTAAAAAGCTAATATAACTTGACTTTAAGATAGGTGCTTAATATAATATGCTAGGCATCTATCTTTGTTTAGCTAAAGGATATATCATGAGCGAGACAGAAAAGAAAAAAGATGAAAATATTGATGATATTGTTACCAAGGAATTAACCTTTTTTTCTCTTCAAAGGACCTTTGGTCGTGTTAGTTATTTGGCTATTTTTATGTTTTGGTATATGATATTAAATTTTATTGCTAAATTGGATAATTTAATAATTTTACAAATTGTCTATGTGATTGCTTTTTGCTCTGTTATAAGTGCCGTTCAGAAAAGATGTCGCGATTTAAATTTGAAAGGAACTTTTTTTATTTTTGTATTTTCAATGGCCTATCCTTTGCTTCAATATTTTAATTATATGAAACTTCATGGCTTATCTCGAATTGCTTTACATGAAAATTTTTTTGTAGGTCCAGTTGCCGCAGCATTTTTGTTTATGCATTTTTATTTGCTTTTAGCTCCAGGAAAGAAAGACAAAAATTTGGCATTAATCAGCCCGTTGCTTAGATATCCTTTATATTATTTTGGGTTTTGGATTGTTTTATATTTTATAGGCTTTTTCCATTTGTTTCATCGTGTCTTTTAGCTGAAGCTTGGAAACTGAACAACACTCCTTTAGCACAAAACAACAATAATACGCTTTCGGGGAATTTGTTCGAAAACAACAATCTGTTTAATCAAACTCAAAGTGTTTGGAATAAAAATCAATATCAAACGCCGACGCCTTGGGCAAAGCAAAGTACCAGTTTGGGGCGTAACCAACCAGTGCCCAACAAACCTGTTTATGAAAATCCTAACCCCAGACGCTACTCTACGGGAGAAATTCTTTGGGACGGTGTTAAAGGTTTTGGACAAGGAGCCTTAGGAGGTTTAGAACGTGGAATTAACTCGGCAACTTATGGATTATATGATTTTGTTAGTGACTTGGCAGATAATGGAGGCTACGAGAGACGTCAAAAAGAACTTGAAAATTCTGCAAATCAAGTTGGGTTGGGAAAACCTTATAAATATTTAAATTATCTGATTGATTATGCCGCCTCAGGCTTAACAACTAGTGGCGGGTACAATATTGCAAATAAAGCCATGAAAGGGTATAAATTTATGTAACATTAAAAAATCTTGACAATAAAATCGGCGTTTATTATTCTGAACGCCGATTTTACTAGTTATCTTATTGAAAACTAACTGGAAGATATGTGTTTGAATAAAGGATAAATTATGCAAGAATTTAAAGAATATTTTATCATGATGCGAAATTTATTTCATAATGCTCTTTCTTTTAGTGGAAGATGTCCGAGAATATTATATTATTGTTTTTTGAGTTTGGGATATTTTATTGTTACGACTGTGAAATTGTTTGAAGTGGCAAATGTTGAAATATTGGGTTTATTGATTTATTTTTATATTGTGTTGGCTTCTGTTCAGAAAAGATGTCGCGATTTTAATTATAAAGGAACACTTCCGATTTTAATCGTTAGCATTTATTTCATTTATTGGATAATTGTTGTTTCTATAGGGGAAAATTACAAAACTTACTTTGGAAATATTTCGTTCTATGTTCGTTTGGTATTTTTTGTTGTAATAACTTTTATTGGTCTCATACCAAGTTCAAAGGAAAAAGACTTAACTTTAACAAGTCCGTTACTTAAACATCCTAACATTTATTTTGTTGTTTGTTTTGCTCTGTTTTTTATCGGGCGGTATGTTTTGCAAAATTGGTATTTGTAATTAAAACAAAACTTTAGTCATTAGGTTGCAACAATATCAGTATAATGCTTTGAATAAACAGCCAATGTATGACTTGAATCAATTACCAGATATAAATGCGTTAGGTCATTACACGAACTCGAATCAAACGGTTATTCCTGATAACAAGCAAATGAGTATGATATCTACTCGTCCTACTCTCAGTCAATGGTTGAAAAAAGCTAACACCTTAACCATGACAATGAATGGTACAAATATGAATGGGAAAGAACGTATTAAGGCTTTGGTAAAGGGACAACCTATTGTTATTAATATTGAAGATACAGATACTCCTCAAAAATCAAACGTCAATGAGCATCTTCACAATTGGGGAAAGGAATACGTTGATAAATATGGTAATTTGATTGAAAAATATGCTAAACAATATAATCTAGATTCCAACATAGCAAAAGCTATATTATATGCAGAAAATGCTGATTTTCACAAATATGGATATAATAAGTTTTTTGATATAATTCATAAATCGTCTAGCGTTTTGCCTATGAATATTCAAGGTAAAACTTGGGGAAATTTTCAAGGCAGGCATTACGATGTTTATGATCCAGAACAGAATATTGAATTAGGCATTCAAGTTATCAAACAAATTCAAAACTCAATCCATAATCCAACGCCAGAAAAAGTTGGAACAGTTTGGAATAGAACAGGAGCGATGGAAGTTAATGATTTTGGAGCAAGAACAAAAACCATATATGATAATAAACTTTGGGAGAAATAAATGTCAAGGAAATTAATCATAAGCAAAAGAACACTATTATATTTGTTGTGGTATTTATTTGCTGTCATTTTAGCTTCATTTATTTTTGATGTTATATGGGGGAGTAATTCCCAAGGAGACAGTTGCAATGTGGTTCTTTGGAAGTACGGTGAACTCTATCAGGCGCTGGATGGGAAACCGTGCGTTTTTACGGGAGAATTTTATTTTTCCGCTTATATATCTTATCTGATATTATATCTTTTATTTGATATAGTGCGGTGCAAAATTTTAGCAAAGAATCCTTCTGTTTTATGGAGAATAGGAGAAATAGCTATTTTATTCTTTGTTTACTGGTTTTGTGCTGTATATAATTGGAGAGATGTTGTGATTTTGTATTCTTCATTTTTAGGATGTTTATGTTTTTTTATCCCGTTTTTTGTTTTGGCAATAGTTTTAAAACTTGTTAGATACTGTTAAATCTAACTGATTAAAATTATATAGCGGCTTTAATTTTAAGCCGCTATTTTGGGAATACCAATTTGCAAGACAAAACAAGGAAAATCAACTCATCCAGAACTACAACAATCAAGGGATAACAAAAAATTATCCGCAATATGGCACTAATTTTTGGGGCAATTCTGATAATAACTATGGTTTCGGCTCTTCAAACATTCACGACAATATTGAGAACAAGAATAATAATCCGTTTGAAAATACGGTGAATACCTTTGGGCAGAACCAAACCGAACAGAGTTATGGGGTAGGAAGTGATAGTCAGAATCAAAGCTCCTCCTCATCATATAATAATCCTAATTGTTATATGAGATTTGACGGAAAAAATTTGAATTTATTTGCTAATAATCAAAAAGTAAATAGTCTTGATGCCATGTCAGGGCAACCAGATTACCAAGCAAAAAAGTTTCAAAATGTTCCCAACAAAGGTCCTATTCCTGAAGGAACGTACTACGCTAACCAAAATCAACGTCAAACAATAGGTATTTTGGATGCCGCTATTGGTGCTGGAACAGGTCTTTTAGGCATAAATAGAGGGACATGGAAAGGTTCTTTACCTGCTTGGGGAATGCGGAGAATATGGTTAAAGCCAGATTCTGATACCAATACTTATGGGCGAGATGGTTTTACTATTCATGGTGGTTTTAGCAAAGGTTCTGCTGGTTGTATTGATATTCCATGGCAAACAGGAATATTGAGTGATTATATGGATAATTGTCAAGAATCTGTTCCTGTTTATGTTGGTTATCCTAAAGATAATTGGTAAAATTATATTAAAGAAAGGCAAGACTTTATTCTTGCTTTTCTTTATTTTCTATTGTAGCATAACAGAAATTACTACTTAAAGGTAAGAAAAATTGATTGATAGAATAAAGTACAGTATGGTTGAAACGTGTAGGCTACTTTGGCAATTTAAGTGGTATATCGCCATATATCCGTTAATTTTTATATGTTTAATTCATGAATATTTTTATCCTCCAGCTAAAGATGATCCGATTTTCGGTTCCGAAGCTATGTCTTATGCTTGGAATTACGTAAGTCAGGAGGTTTATATCGGAAGTCTAAAAAATGATTTAATTTTTTGGCTATGTTATTTTCTTTTAGGAACCAGCAATATGCGGAATCATCCGTTGTTGGCTAAATTTATTTTTTTATTGCCTTTATTATGGGGAATTTTGGGGCTAACAATTGAATTTATAAAATCTTTATTCTGAATACGAAATAACTCTACCCAATGGGGACTGAACAACACTCCTTTAGCGCAAAACAATAATAATACGCTTTCGGGGAATTTGTTCGGAAACAACAATCTGTTTAATCAAAATCAAAGTGTTTGGAATAAAAACCAATACCAAACGCAAGCACCTTCAAGATATAATTTGAAGGATTTAACAGATAGGTTGCAACAATATCAGAATAATGCTTTTGGGAATAGTAACAGTACTTTAAATTCAGGCTTAAACAACAGTTCGATTTTTAGTCCGAACAATATGCAAAGTTTGAATTTGAATGCAAGTTCAGCTCTCTATCCTCAACAAAATTCGTTCAACTCTTATTCTCAACCATATCAATTGGCTCAAAATTCTTTACCGAATTCGGGGAGTGATGTTGCTTCAAATAATATTGATTATTCTCTTTATGGAAATGGTTTTACTAAAGAATTCATTAATGAAATGCTTAATGATAAAGAATATCAAAGGGCATTGCAAGAATATGCAATTCCGAACGAAGGCGGATATGTAAATGATCCTCAAGATCCAGGTGGTGAAACTAAATTTGGCATTTCAAAAAGATACCATCCCAATGAAGATATTAAAAATCTACTGGTTTTCTGAAAGAGTTTTATGACGGACGAGCGGTTACGCTTTATCCTCAAGCGGATGAAAAACTTAAGATTGCCAAGCATATTTTTCTTACACCTTCTCCTTGCGTCGGATTTATTGCTACAATCAACGAGACGCCTTTGAGAGGCGGACGTACGTCCTTAAACGGCGGAAATTTGGATATGCCTTATCTCAGAGAAGGTGCTATCATTTATTTGCCGGTTCATTACAAGCAGGCTTTGCTCGGAATCGGCGATATTCATTTTTCTCAAGGTTTGGGAGAAATTTCGGGAACGGCGCTTGAAAGCGATGCTAAAGTTACTTTACAAGTTTTCAAAGCTCAAAAATTTGATTTTCCGATTATTGAAACTCTTGATGAACTTGTTATCATCTCTTCCGGCAAAAACGAATCCGAGGCCAGAGCTCAAGCCTTGCGCAACACTCTTAATTATTTGAAAAAACAAGCCGTTTTCTCTCAAATCCCCGAAAACAAGATTTATCAACTCTTAGGCGGAATCGCTCATCTTGTCAGCGGAAATATTTGCGGCAAAACGCCAACCGCCGCCATTGTCATAAATAAACAAGCCGTTATTGATGATTATGGCTTGGGGAAAATTCTTCCGCCCAAAATTTTTCATGACTTTAATCTTGCTTTTCTTACCTCTTTGTTGGAAAACGCAATCAATGCTTATGAAAGTCTTCCCGTTATTCATGACGGAGACAGCCGACAAATCAGAAGCATTCCTAATACGCCTTACGGTATTATGCGTTTTAATCCGGTTATTTATTCGTTCAAAGCTCACGGTCCAATTTCTGCTCCTCAAACCGAAAAAGTTCGTGCCGCCGTTAACCAGCTTATTGCCGAATACTTAAGAGAAAACGGAATTTATGTCAGCACTCTTACTACTATTGGACAATATGCGCTGATTTCGCTTGAAGACGCGACAACTCATATTGAAGTGGTGGTTAAAGAGGCTTTTGCCGGTTCACCCAAGCATATTTATAAAAATTTGCCCGATGCGGAAACGCGTTCGGGCGGGAAAATCGGCATTTATTCCATACACAAGCCTTATGTTCGCTTCGACTGGCGGCTGCCTCATCCCGATGATGATATGCTTATGCCCGAAGGGCTGGCCGACTACTTTATTAATACGTCTCAAGCCAAAGCTACGGCTCTTAAAACCTTTCGGCTGGTTAAAAAATTTCTTAACCGTCATGATTTGGATATTACCGACATATGTCTTTTTCTTAACAAAGACGGCAACAAAATTTTAACCGAAATTTCTCCCGATAATATGGGCAGTCTCTCTTATATCGGTTCTATTCCCGAATACAAACTTATTTTTGCCGACAAAGACAAAAACAAAACGCTCAATAAATGGAAGCTGGCAGCCAGTCTGCTGGGATTGGAGGAATAATGATAAAAACTCTTTGCATTGAAGGCGCAAAAGGTGCCGGAAACTCTTAAAATGTTTTGTCCTAAACCGAAAAAAGGTTCTTTTCTTTTGAATTTCTTTAAAATTTGTACTGCCAGCCGACGTTGATTTCCCACGGATAGCGCACTTTGCTCCCCAGTTGGGTCGAAACATCTAAATAACCGGCTCCCGAATCCTCAGAATTATAGAAATTCAGACCTGCCCCCAATTCATAACGCATGGTTGATACATCTTCCGTAAAGGTATAATCGGCTACCGTTACGTTACTCTTACCGTCCCAATCGTGGATTAGGTTGAACCGCCCATAAGCATCAAGAATTGAAGCTGACTGCAAGGTTATACGTTTTCCGGCTGACAAACCTATACTGCCGCTTAGAAAATCAGAGGCATTTGCTCTCACCGGCGTATTAAAGTTGGTATGATAATTTACGCCTTCTATTCGCATATAGCGCAATCCTGCAATCGGTGATACATACCATTGTTCGCCAAAATCAAAACGGCGGCTGACATAGCTTGATACCTGCCAACCGTTATTTGTAAACTTGCCGTCAACCGGCGAACCTGACGGCGTATAGCTTCGTATTTTTTGGTCATGCCAATAATAACTCCCTACCACATCAAAGCTCAACAGACTTGGCGTCGTTAATGATGCATATAAGCCTAAACTCTCGGTGTCTCCATCCGCATGACCGCGTTGATTGTACTTTTGGCGGGAATAACTGTAACTCCCGTATGCGCCCAATGTGATTATATATCCGTCAGAAATTGCTGCCTCTCGGTCAAACCCGATGGCCGTTCCGTAAACATCCATGCGGCTGTTGGTCATATCCTTGTAATCAAATTTAATTCTTCGATTAATTGCTTTAATCCATAACCCATTATCATGCTTGTTTTGCGGATGTGCAATATGCAAACGGTTATATATCGGGGTTAAATGGGTATAAAACAAAGAGGACAATGATGTATAGGTGTTTTTGGCTATCAGCGAACTATCTGTCAGCTGTTGTGTTCGGCTTAATAACCAATTATTTCCTTCCTGCAAGAGCTTATACTGAAATGCTCCCACATCTACGGCATCTCCTATCAGATAAAAATCATCATTGGCAGAGCCAGCCTTGTTTATGATTTTTATTTTTGTAGGCAATGTTCCTTCCGAGCTATAATCATGAAATATTATGCCAAAATTTCCTGTTCCGTTTGTTATTTCTAAACTGTCAAATTCATCATCGGCAAGATTGCTGCTCAAATTAAAAATTCCACTTCCATTTAGCTCGCCGATTTGTAGTGTTGAATATCCTCCGCTTTGCGGAATATTTACCATTGAATTGTTTAGTATTAATGTCGGGATTGTGTTATCACCATATATATTCAGTGTACCTTGACTGATTTGGGTTTGTCCACTGAGGGTTCCTCCCGTATATAGCTCTGCACTTCCTTGAGTTACGGTTGTATTTATTGAAGTACCGCCTTGATAAATCCTCAAATTTCCTCCTTTTACATTCGGATTTTCAGATATTCCTCCGCCATATATACTCTGTGTGCCGCCGTTTATCGTCGTCGATACGGCCTTCCCGCCGTCTGTGATTTGCTGCAAGCCGCCGTTTATCGTACTCCCAGAATCCGTTCCAGATACGATTTCCGTTCCCGAATTCAACTCCGTCCCCGTTGCCGTGCCGCCGGACAAAACATTCATCTCGCCGCCGTTAATTGTTGTATTGTCCGATACTCCACCCGATGCAACTTGTTGCAAGCCATTGGTATTAATTACCGTTCCTTCAGAACTGCCACCCTCTTGAATTTCTTGTGTGCCGCCGTTTATCGTCGTCGAAACGGCCTTGCCTCCGCTTGCGATTTGCTGCAAGCCACCGTTTATTATACTCCCCGAATCCGTTCCTGATACGATTTCCGTTCCCGTATTTAACTCCGTCCCCATTGCCGTGCCGCCCGACAAAACATTCATCTCGCCGCCTGATAAAACCGTATTTTGAGCTGTTGCGCCATTATTTATATTTTGCGTGCCACCATATAGATTGGTACTGACTGCCAATCCCGAATACGAAACATTTTGGATGCCATCTCCCGAAATTTTGGTATTTTCTGCTTTTCCTCCGCTATATACGGTTTGTGTGCCGCCGCTAATCGAACTCCCTGAGGCTAGACCATACACTCTTTGAATCCCTGATATCATTTGTGATGATAATGACGTACCACTACCACTCACTTCCATCGTTCCTCCCGAAATTATTGTATTTTCAGCCACACCGCTACCATATATTTTAAACTTTGCTCCGCTGTCTACTAGCGTGCCTGTTGATGTGCCGTAAACAACCGCACTTCCGCCTGATGAAATTATCGTCTCTTTTGCCGTTCCCCCTTCATCCACTTGTTGCGTGCCTCCGTTGTTTATCGTTGTGTTCTCCGCTATTCCGCCGCTCTTTATTTCTTGTGTGCCGCCGTTTATCGTTGCATTTTCTTCTGTTCCTGTAACATATTCTCGGCCGCTGTTGACTATTGTCTGTGATGAACTTGCTCCTGACAAAACCGAATATGTTCCTCCGTTGACTATCGTTCCTTCCGCATATCCGCCTCTATTGACGTTTATCGTACCCCTCGTATCTACGCTCGAATTATAGGACGAGCCATTGATATTTTGCATTCCGTAATATTGAACCGTTGTATTGTTTGACACACCGCCACTTAATACGTTTTGCTGACCGTAGGAATAAATTATGCTGCCGTTTGTTTTGCCTCCGCTCATTACCTGTTGTGTGCCGAAGACCGTATAGTTATCGGCTTCGCCATAAACATTTTGCGTTACTATACTCATTATATCTCCGCCGCTTGAAACCGTACCGGCCGGTATTGTGGTTGTGATTGCGTTTCCTGTTTGCGGGAGAAGCATCAAACTGCCAAATAAAAAAAATTTTTTCATATTCGCCATTTCCTGTTTTTTTAACTTAAAGAAATACATTTTGAACATCATATGCAGATTAAATAGCAATATTTTTTTAAAATACTATATTTAGTTGTTAGCAATCTTCCGTTTCTACTCAATTCAAATTATCTATTTTTTAATAACTTTATGCTATTTTGTATGTTGATGGTTTGTATGCTTTGCTTATCCTTAAAAATTGTTCTCAATTACAGCAAAGCGAACCATTGACAAAAATGTGATATGCTTATATCATGTTTTGCATTGTTGAAATAGTAATGAGGTAATGATTTTAGCTTATGACGCCAATATATATTTATGTTTTGAATTTAGGATTTGTTTTATTTTTGGTTTTTGCTAACGCTTTCTTTGTGGTTTCCGAGTTTTCTATTGTTAAAATCCGCCGTACGAAATTGGAGGAATTGGCTCATTCCGGAAATAAACGCGCCAAAATCGCTTTGAAAATTAATGACCATTTAAATACCTATCTCAGTGCCATCCAGTTAGGTATTACGATCGCATCTCTCGGTTTAGGTTGGATTGGCGAGCCTGCCGTTTCTAAGTTATTGGAAGTTATTTTCGGAAGTTGGTTTGCCGATAATCCCGTTTTGCTCCATTCGCTCAGTTTTGGTATTGCTTTCTCTTTCATTACTCTTTTGCACGTTGTTCTCGGTGAGTTGGTACCTAAGTCTTTAGCCATTCAAGCGACAGAAAGGTATGTACTCGCCGTAGCTCCCGCTTTGTATCTCTTTAACCGTGTTTTTTCTCCTTTTATTTGGGTTTTCGACCATGTCTCTATTTGGATCCTTAAACTTATGGGAACAAAAATGACCAGTGAAGGCGATGAAACACACTCCGAAGAAGAAATTAAAATTATTATTGATGCGTCTCAGCGCGGTGGTATTATTGATGAAACTGAAGGCGAAATCATTCAAAACGCTATTGATTTTTCTGAAATCTGTGCTCATGAAATTATGGTGCCGAGACAGGATATTAAATGTTTATACATTGGTTCCAGCTTTGAAGATGCTTTAGATTTCATCAAAAAACACAACCACACTCGTTTTCCTCTTTGCAACAAAGACCGCGACCATATTATCGGCATGATACATATTCGCGATTTTTTGGAACACAGCAGCGAAAAAAATGATAAAGATTTTCTTACTAAAATTTCTCGCAAAATTCTTTTCGTTCCAGAGAACAAGTCGATTTCCGACATTTTGCACCAGATGATGCTTAAACGTGTTCATATGGCAGTGGTCGTTGATGAATACGGCGGTACGGCAGGTCTTCTCTCCATGGAAGATATTTTGGAAGAGTTGGTCGGTGATATTTTGGATGAGCATGATGCTGCTTCTGATGAGCCGGTTAAGAAAATTAATGATAATGTTTGTGAATTTGACGGTATTGTTCTGGTTGAAGATGCTTTTGATTGCATGGGGTTACCCGAAGTTGAACACGAAGAAAGTACTATGGGCGGCTATGTATTCGGGCTATTGGGACGAGAACCTAAGGCCGGTGATAAAGCCGAAGATGCTTTTTGCTCTTATGAAGTCTTGAAAGTCGATAATATGCGTATTACGAAAATTAAGGCTCAGATTAAAGAACCTCCTCAATTTGATGCCGAAGATGCTTCTTAATTACTTCATAACCGGAAATCAGCTTTAATTCAAAAAAAATGCAACCTTGAGATATGTTTTCTCAAGGTTGTTTTTTATCTTTCAATACATTAAAAAATTTTTTTAAAATATTTTAGACATAAATATTGACATATTATCAAAATATGCTATATTGTGTCAAAACTTAATTTGGAGAATTACTTATGTATATTGGAAAATCACTTTTAATGTTATATTTCGGCTCTCAAAAGAGCGTTGAACATGCTCACGGAGCCTTAAGCGAAATTGGTAAAGATATTTTACAGCAAACCAAAGACTTGCTCCTTCAATTGGCGGACGGAAAAGCTCAAATTTCTGCCGAAAATATTGATTTGTGTATTGATTTGGCTTATAGCTATCAGCACTCTGTTCCTTATCGCGAACGAGAACAGGCTACTAAATTGGTAAAAAAAATCGTGGTTTCTTTGCAACAACGTCTCAATGATTTAAACAAACTAAAAAATATTAATCAAGTTGCCTATGTCCTTAATCACAAGAAACTTGCCGCTAAACTTTCTCCGGAAGAAATGTTGGTTATGTCTCAAACAATTGATGATGACGAAACAAATTCACCAAAACTTAATCAACGGCTTAAACAACAGTTACAAAGCCGTGCTCTGCTGAAATATAGTTCCATGTCGGCTAATGAAATTAATCAAAGTCCTGTTAATCAAAATTTTGTTAACAAGTTCGGACTAAAATATAAAAATAAGCAGCCTTCGTATAATTCCGGCAGGAACCATACTCAAAATGATGAAAACTCCAAAGCTTCCGTTGAGCCCCAAGAAAAAGTTTCCGTTCTTTCTTCCTTGGCTAACAGCTTTCGTTCTTTAAAGGACAGCTTATCCGATAAAATGAGACATTTAAAACATTCAATCAAAAGATTTTACTATCGGCATGAATACAAATTTGCCGCGCTCTCTTTTTTACTCATCGGTGTTGGAACCTATAAGGCATCCCAATACATCGACCAAGAACAACAAAACGCTATTAATGCCTACAATATCAGAAATTATCCGACAGATGATGCTGCTTCTAACGTTGATAGTCAAGATAAAACTGCCGATTTTGTTTACGAGCAGGCTAAATTGCAACAAACAACAAAAAACGCAACTCACGCAATACAATCTGCAGACTCTAAAGCTCAAATTAAACATGGCTCTTCCGAATCTTTGAAAACAAGTGTTCATGACCATGATTATTTTGATTCGGCTTTAACTATTCATCTCAAATCAGCCCAAGCCGTTCAAAAGCTTTATGATAAAATCGATTCATTAGCCGCAAAGGGAGCCATTCAATTTGCAAATGGGACAAATACAAAGCGTTATGCTCATGCTTTTACCATGTATCGCCTTATTCGTCCATATTCTGCCGAAAACAAAGCCATTCAAGATTTATTAAACGGTGGGAAAGTCGATAAAGGTTATATTAACGCTTTAGTCCTCAAAGCCGGTGAAAGAGGTACCGGCGTTAAACCAGATAATAACTCCATTAAAACCAGCAACTTTGATGCGGCAAGTAAGGCTTTGCAACTTCAGCATTTGGCTAATCTCAAAAAATTGTCTCGTTAATTAAAAATTTATGACAGCCGCATTTAAACCTGCGGCTGTTTCTTGTTTATTTTAATTTTGCACGCTTTTTTATCACTTTAACCAATGTTTCTATTTCTTTATTATCCGCATCATACAACGGAAGGGAAAATGCTCCAAATCCTATCTTTTCGCAACGCTTCTGCAAAAAATTATACTTATACCTCATAGCCGGACGCGTCTTTATTGTTATGACCGGCAGTCTTCTTAATCCAAGTCTTACGTTTTTAGGCTCCAAACTTGTGATATCTTCCCATTTTAATATTTCATTATGGTCTATTTTTAAGCCTTCGGGACTTGTTTGGGCCAAAACATGTTTAAACAAATATTTGTAGCCCCAAAGCAAAAGCGTTATTACCAGCGTTAACATTAAAATCCGCCACTCCCACCAATAGCTGCATAATGGTATTTTGGCGGCGCATTTCATTAAAAACATTATCCCCATGATATTGAGTATCAGCCACACATAATTTGTCTTAAAATCATAATATACTCTCAGCTCTTTCATTTTCTTTTCTCCCCTGTTTTTTAGTGTAGCATATTTTTTTGTGATTTCAAAATATTTTCAACGGCTTTACTTTGTGTTATTTTGCTATTGCTTTTTATGCCCAAATTTCTTATACTTTTAGCCAATTCGGAAAGGTTATCCATATGACTGCAATTAATGAACAATATAAACTTTTAGGGCGAAAGGTTGAGGACTTACGCCAGAAAGAAGATTTTTATCCTACCCCTCAATATATTACCGAAGCTCTGCTTGAGTATTATCAATTCAAGGGGAAAATTTGGGAGCCGGCTTGCGGCGACGGGCGTATGGCCGAGGTCTTGAAAAAACACTATCCTGACGTTGTTTGTTCTGATTTAATCGACCGTGGCTATGGCAAAGCCGGTATTGATTTTTTGACCTCTACCACACATGTTGAAAACATTATTACAAACCCTCCTTTCCAACTCGCCTATGAGTTTATTGTTCAAGGGCTGAAACTTGCCGACAAAGCTCTTGCTTTGCTTTTGCCCATTCGATATTTGACCGGAAAAAAGCGTGCAAAGCTTTATGCAGATTATCCTCCGGCCAAGGTTATTGTCATTCCTAACAAAGTCGACTTCTTGGGGTTTGGCTCTCCGGCCATGGAGTTTGCTTGGTTCGTTTGGGAAAAAGGCGTTCAAAACACGACCATTGTTTGGGCGGATACGCATGATGCAGATACCAAACGGAAGAAAAATTCTTCTTCTCGGCTTTTGGGTTAGATTTATTTTTCTTTCCGTGTCCTTTAAGAATATTTTAACAAGATGGTTCTTAAGATTATTTTATATCGAATCCGCTGTTCGTTTAACTCTTTTGCTAAAGGCTCGTTTCTATATGAAAAAAATTTTTCTTTCTCTTTGTTTGACTGCTTTATTAGCCTCTCAAGCTTATGCGCAAAATAATATTAAATACGGGTATAATCCTAAAGGTGAATATGTGCCGATTGAAATTGACGGAAAAAAAATTGAATACGGATATAACCCCAGAGGTGATTATGTCGCTACAAAGGTCGGAAACGAGAACATTGAATACGGTTATAACCCTAACGGGGAATATGTCCCAACCCAAGTCGGGAACAGAAAGATTGACTATGGTTATAATGCCAACGGGGCTTATGTTCCCACTCAAATAGGCAATGAACGCATTGAATACGGATACAACCCCAACGGAGAATATGTCCCGACTCAAATCGGAAACAAAAAAATTGACTATGGATATAATGCCAATGGGGCTTATGTTCCGACAAACATTGGCTCTAACTCTTACTCTTTCCCGCGGCGGAAATTTCTGCATTAATATTATATAACATATTTTTGATTTTAACAAAATGTCTTGCATGTCTTTTGCTTTAGGATTACTCTTTATGGTGAGGTCGCAAGCTTAATTGAAAGGATTGCTATTATGAATAGAATTTTGTGCTATATTAAAAACGGGAAAGGAATCGGCGCTTTGTTCCTTTTGGGACTGAGTGCTTTGTATGTGCTTATTTCTGCTTTGAGCTTAAACATTGAAAAAACCGGAATTGCCGATAATCTTCAAGAGGTGGCTGACCAGATTTTGCCGATTAAGATTAAAGACGGGACTTTGGTTGTGCCTCATGACGTTCGCAGGCAGGCCGTGTTGGATTTTTCCGGTGATGAATTGTCTACCAAGCTCACTACCGATGAAAACGGAAAAATTCTCGACAGCAATAAAAAAGACAGCATAATGGTCTTTATTGTTGATCCGACTATTGAAGCTCTTGACAGAGAAGAAAACGTGTTCCAAGGTATTTATCTTACCAAGCACAATTTGTTTGTCGTGGGTGATGATGAAGTCCGCATTAAGCCTTATGCTGGTACCGGAGATATCGACATTCCCGCCGGTGATTACAGAGAGCAAATCATTTCTTTTATCAATGCTTTTAAGTGGATATTCGCTGCTGCCGGACTTGTGTTACTCTTTTTGTATTATTTCCTCGGTGTTTTGTTCTTCTCTTTATGCACCGCAATTTTAGCTGCTCTCAGCAAGCGCGAAATCAGTTTTGATTCCAAAATGAGATTAAATACCGTTGCTTTTGCAGCTTTGTCCTTGCTCTCTTATGCTCTTTTACACCTCTTTGAGTATGATGTCAGTGCTACGGTGTTCTTCTGCCTGATGATTTTGGCCGAAATTTGTTATTTAGCTAAATTGCCTAAAGTTATTAAGATGGTTGTTTCGGTGGAGGAGCCTTCTGAAATTCAAACCATCGAAATTGAGGATGAGGTTTCCACCGAAACGGAGGATGAGGTTGTTTCCAACGTTGAAACAAAAGCCAAATCTCAAACAAAAGCTAAACCTCAATCTAAGCCGAAAGCTAAAAGCTCAAAGCCGAATTCAAAAAAATAGGCTTTAATCCTTGCGCTTTAAACACCGTCGTTTTCTTTTCGACGGTGTTTTTTTATCCGGCAAATCCGGCTTGAAATTTTATTTTTCTTATTTTATAATCCCTCTGCTTAATCATTATTTTGTTTAATATAAAAAACTATTATTATGGATGTTAGAGTTTATTTGGAAAAAAGTTCTGTTTATCGTTCATCGCAGAAAAACGAGCCAGCCCCTTTTCCTCAGATGTTTGACCTCGTTGCTATTGAAATTTTGGAGCCGTTGTGTCCTTTTTGCAAGCGCAGGCTGCATGGAGCAAATTGCTCTTGTTCCGAGTTTCAACGCAAGCTAAAAAAAATCGGTGAAGATTTCGGGGATAATCGAGAGATTCATATTCAGGTTAATTGTTCTCGTTTTTCGGAAATGTTGGATAATCTTAAAGTTTCAGTGGAAAAAGTTAACGCTCCGGACGGTTTTGCTAGTATATTTGATTCCGGTACAACCGTGCAAAGTTCAATTTTTAGCGGGGATAAAAATTCTTGGTTTATTTCCGTTGGTGAGTTTCAAGGCGGGAAGCTTTCTTTTTATGCTCGTCAGAGAGGAGGAAATGATTTTTATTACTGCGTGATGGACAACTTTTCTTGTTCTCTCAAACTGCCTAATGTTCGTTTTTTTGAAACATTTACAAAAATGGTTCCGAATTCTTTTGATTTTAAGCGGCGGCTCGGCGGCTACAGAATTGAACATTCCGATGAAAATGTTTTGCAACTGACTTATGCTGAATTTTTGCAAAAGATTAATTCTTAATCTAACAAAAGGTACAATTTAGCGCATTTTTTGAAGGGTGCTTAAGATTGTACCTTTTTTTGTTTGCTTATTTCAGACTTAGGAGTGCTTGGGTGATTTCTTGGCTTAGGCCTGCAACCAATATGCTTTCCGCCTCAACCAAGGCGACATAATCTTCTTTGCCCAACGGGGTTTTCAGCAATGTGCGCGAAGAGGCTAAAACCTTGCCGTTTTTATCGCTTATCTGCCACCAACCCTCGATAACGGCTTTGTGCTCCCATGTTCCGTCCAGTCTGGTTATTTCTACCGCGACATTATAGGCTTCCGGAACATAAACGCTGTCAGATATGCGAACCTGCGCCTGTGGCAAAAAGGCTGATATGTCTGAGGCTATCGTATGTTGAATTATTTCTCCTAACGGGGCTCCCCAGCGGTTAAACTCGTTTTTGCGAATCTCTACTTGGTTTGTGTCTCTGGTTACGATTTGCGGTTGAGCCAGATAATCCGGTATTTCTACATTTTGGATTTGTATGGTCATTTTTCTCATCGACATCGGCTCCATTTCCACTCTGTCATCCGAACTCAAGGTATAAAAATTCGCATTCGGGCTAAAGCCTCCCAAACATCCGCTTAAAATTATCGTGCTTAGCAGCAAAGACATAGCTGTTTTGGTTATTTTGCTCATTTTACTTCTCCTTTCCTCTGACGATGGCTTCAGGATGACGCTCCAGATAATCGGTTAAATTTCTTAATGACGCAGCCGCTTTGCTCACGTTTATCGCCGCATTGTTGATATTGTTCAAGGCCGAATTGGTTACATTTTCGTTCTTCTTTATGGTATTATTCGCGTTCTTAAATGTGGAGGTAATTTCCGGAAGCATTTTGGGCAAGTCTTTTCCCAGCGTGACCAAAACTTCATCTAAATGCTGCAGCATACTCCTTAACGGTAGTTTTGACATATCTTGAGAAAACTCTTTTATCGGCGATAGTATCGTCGGTATTTCAAGTATCTCTTTATCATCGCCCTGATAACGCAAGTTTATCGGCGTATCGGGAGCCATAACCAACTCTATTATCAACTGACCCGTGATATAATTCTGTATTCCTAACTGGGCGCGCAGGCCTTTGTCTATCAACTTTGAAAGCAACTCTTTACGGCTATGGAAACTTTTATCCAGCAATGCCGTGTCATAATCCCCTCTGCTCAATGTTACATATACCGGTATGCGAAAGCTCATGTCCCCGCTATTGGCTATTAACTCTATCTTTTCAACCTTGCCTATCTCCACTCCGTTAAACACAACGGACGAGCCGGCATTCAACCCTCTTATCGATTCATTAAAGTACATGACCAACATATCTCTCTTATTGGTTATGTAATTATTGGTGATATAGCCTAATATAATGCCTATAAATATGGCTAAACCGCTCAGCATAAACAGGCCTATCATCTTGGTGTTTGGTTGTTTGCGCATCTTATTTTTCTCCACGGGTTAAAAACTGGCGTACTTTTTCCGAGGGCGGATTTTTCAATAATTCTTTCGGGTTGCCTCTAGCTAAAATACTCTTGCTTTCACCGTCCAAATATATCGAATTGCTGCCGATTGTAAATATTGAGGGCAACTCGTGTGTTACAATTACGAATGTCGTCCCCAGACTGGAATTTAGTTCCAAAAACAAATCATCCAAATTGCGCGAACTTATCGGGTCTAAGCCGGCGGAAGGCTCATCACAATAAACTATTTTCGGGTCTAATGCCAAAGCTCTTGCCAAGCCCGCACGTTTACACATTCCGCCGCTGATTTCGGATGGATAAAACTCTTCAAACCCTGCCAACCCGACCAGTGCCAATTTTAACGAAACCAGCTCGCTTATCAACTTGTCCGAATAGTCCGTATACTGTTGGAGCGGCATGGCGATATTCTCAAACAAAGTCATCGAACTGAACAAGGCTCCCCCTTGGTACAATATGCCGCAACTGTGCATTAGTTTTTCCGGTATTTTCCCCGTTCTGTCCGTGTTGAGAGGGGTTTCGTCTACGATTATCTTGCCTTTGGCAGCTGCTTTCAGTCCCGTTAAAATATGCAGCAATGTCGACTTGCCGCAACCCGAGCCGCCCATGATGATAAATATATCATGCTCATTTACTTGAAACGAGATATCTTTCATCAACATAAAATCGCCATAGCCAAAGCTCAGATTGGTTGCCGTGATAATCGGAGATGTTTTTGCCTCTTTCATAGCCCAAACTCCACAAATATAACCGTTAATACACCGGTTATCACTATCATCCAAACAATAGACGATACCACCGCCGAGGTTGTGGCTACGCCGACACTGTCTGCATTTCGGCCGCAGAAAATTCCGTAATAGCACCCGCATATTGCTATAATATAACCATACACAAACCCGTGAAATAACCCGATTAAAAAGTTTTTCATGCTCAATGCTTTATAGGTATATTCCCAATATTCCGCCGGAGAAAAACCCAACATCAATATTCCGACCGCGCCTCCCCCTAACATTCCCATAAAATCGGACAACATTACGAGCAACGGCATGGTCATCATCAAGGCTATCATGCGCGGCAAGACTAAAAAGTCAGTTACCGGTACGCCCATGGTCTTTAGCGCGTCTATCTCTTCATTTACCTGCATGGTTCCCAATGTTGCGGCATAAGATGCTCCCGTGCGACCACTCATCACAATACCGGCCATAATTGCACCCATGATACGCGTCATACTTATTGCTACTAAGCTTGATACATATATCTCTACGCCAAAAACCTGCATTTGAACCGCGCCGACAAAAGCCAAAATCAGTCCGACCATAAAGCTTATCAGCGAAATTATGCCAAATGCCTTATAACTGCAATCTCCAAGAACGAACAGAAAATCAACTTTTCGCATTATGGCCGTTCCTCTTAGGCACCGCATAAACGAAAGGCAATTTTCTTTCATGAAATTCAACCCTTTTTTGAAGCTTTGCCACCCTTCATAGGTTGACTGTCCTACCCTCTCGACAAATGATAATTTCTTGGGAATTTCTTGTGTCGGATTGCGATTGACGCTCAAAGCCAACTTTACCAAATGAACCAAATTTTGCGGAAGTTTGTCATACTCGACGGTTGCTTTTGCGTTGGTTTGTTTTATTAAATTGTATATTAACGCAACCAAGGTCGAATCCCATGCTTCTAGCTCTGCTCCTTCTATGCGAATCTTGGTTATGTTTTGGGCTCGGGCATCCGCATACAGTCCGGTTCTTTTGGCATCGTTATCCTCATTTTTTATATTTCCGGACAACTGAAGAGTCAGCGTATTTTGTTCTATTTGATATTCTAACAAAAAAAATGCCCCTTCTCTAAATTCTTATTTTTAATTAATATAATATGTTCTTCAGATTATTCAACTTATTTTCATTTGCTTTACAAGTTGGTATGTATATCTTAGTCTCGACCGCCGCGACCATGCTTTTTGAGCTCTTCTGCGACCATGTAACTCATGCTGTCAGAATTGCCCCTTATGTTCGGGTTCGTGATACTAGCTTGGTTATTTATGAAAACGCGGCAATCCCTGTTATGCTCATTATCCAATACATCCAGTTTTTCCGCTACGATTATGCAGCCTTGTCTTTGGTTTATATCTCTTTCCGAACTGCTTAAGGATATCAACCACGGGTCGCTTTTAAATTTTTTATCAAGATTTATCATTAACAAATCTTTGTTATCGCCCATGTGTTCTCTTTGGTGATTGCGGCCGACCGAGGCGCCTTGGGCTATGCGGTCATCTTCTATCAAGACTAAATTCGAGGCGTCATTAGAACCGCCGAATGTTACATTATCTTTATGATGGACGCTGACATAACTCGGAACATAGCCATCATATTTTTTATCGGCAAATCTTGGATTGTTCCGAATATCCGGCTCGCCTTCTTTCATGCTCTCAACCCAATCATTGAGGTATTCATCCGAGCTGCCGGCTTGTTTTTTGGCCTGCAAAATTTGTTCCAAAGTTTTTTTATCCGCAACCAGCTTTTGGCAAAACTCTTTGCGCGGCGTGTTGGTATTTTTGGTGTATTCCGAAAACTCTATAACCCTTTCCGGACGATACGCCGCCGCTAATATATCGGCAAAATCGTAGCTGTTCATTTGATTGGCCGTTTCATTGCTTATGCCCTTTTGCGCCAAGGCCTCTTGCAATACGCCCACCATTTGGCGCAGATTTAGGCTGTCCGCAAATGTTTTTATCAACGGATTTTCTTCTAACAGATTATATTCCGACGCACTACGCCTTCTATCTATTCGGGCGAGGCGCGGGCCGTTGTTTGAGCGGTGCATTTCGCTTCTTTCTTCAAGATAGGCCGGCGTATAACAATTTATGGCGACTTTTTTATCCTCATCCTGTGGCAGATAAAATTTGGCGTCCATCACGCAGCGCGCCATTTGGTTTTCTTCCGGCGTTAATTTTATTTTATCCTTCCCTGCAACACCCACAATACGGCGGCTGATTTTGCGCCCGAAATGCGCCAAGGCTCGGTTGGTTAACACATACGCTTGGTCATTATACGCATTGTTGTGATAATCTTCTATGATTTTGCTTATTATCACATCTTTTTCCTGCGTATCAAACAAGCTTAGATGCGCCTTGATGTCTTCTGCGCTCTTACTCTGATCCTGAAAATATTTGACCTCTTCTTCAAAGCGCATATTTTCACTCAATCTCATCGCCATGGCTTTGTCTGCTTTGGCGTCTTGCGCTTGGGTTGCCAAAAGCGAATCCTTAAACAAACCATAAATTTTGTGTGCTTTATGTTTTTCTTCATCCGGCAAAATTTGTTCCAACTGTCTGGTATATGGTTTTAGCATATCTAGGTTGGTGGATTTGTCTTTGATTAAATCTCTTATTCTTTTCAAGAGTTTGACTTTTTGCTCATCATATTTTACCGCCTTGATTCTCAGTCTTATTGCCGGTGCGTTTAATTGTTGTTCTATTGTTTGCTTTGTTTTTTCGTCCATTGTTTTTTGCCTTACGTTAATTCTTTATTTTTTTTATTTTACTCTTTATTGGTTAATATTTAAATAATTATTTTTTGTCGAAACTCGATTTATCCTCTTGACTTATAGACAAAAATGTGCTATGTAGTTCTTGTTCATTTATTAAATAGATACAATTATGGGAAAGATTAAATTTTGCTCCTTGGAGTTCTTTGCCAAGCATTTTAATGTGCCGGAAAAAGATCTTCAGTGGGGCTTTATAAAAAATGTCCTCCATACAGAGGAGGAACCTAAAATCGGAATTATCGTCAAAAACACAAATCTTGCCATTGATGTGCTCAAAGGCGAGTTTGTCAGCGAAATTCCCAATGAAGTTGTTTTCATCAAAGCGCGCGCCGTCCTTATCGGTGCTGTGCTGGTTATGAGAGCCCTTTCCGCCGATGGGCTGGAAGGTGAGATTTCGGAACATACGCTGTCCGTCGTGTATAGAAACCGATGGTATACACCGGAGCTCAACGGACAGGTTATCCTGTAATAATACCTACTTTTCGAATAAAGCCTGTCGTGATGACAGGCTTTATTCTTTTTCTTTAAGCTTTGGAACTCGGCTTTTTGCCGGCGTCAAACATCTGTTTGATGCCATCAAGTGAACTTAATATGCCGGTCGCCTCATAGGGCATATAGACTACTTTATTGTTCTCTCCCTCCGTGATACCTTTTAGGGTTTCAAGATACTTCATCGCTATGAGGTATTTATCCGGCTGGCCATGGTTTGCTATTGCCTCGGTTACCATGCGAATTGCATTAGCTTCGGCTTCGGCAGTTTTAATCCGTGCTTCCGCCTGACCTTCCGCCTGCAAAATTGCCGACTTTTTGGCTCCTTCGGCTTTGTTTATTTCGGCTTCTTTCTGCCCTTCCGCTTTCAAAATCGATGACTTTTTCTCGCCTTCGGCTTCCAAAATCGCTGCTCGACGCTCTCGCTCGGCCTTCATTTGTTTTTCCATCGCCTGCTGTATGTCCGCCGGCGGAATGATGTCTTGCAATTCTACGCGGTTGACTTTTACACCCCATTTATTGGTCGCTTCATCCAAAATCGCGCGGAGCTCATGATTGATTTTGTCGCGCGAAACCAAGGTCTCATCCAAATCTATTGCGCCGACTAAATTACGCAAGGTGGTTTGGGTTAATTTTTCTATGGCTTCCGGAAGATTTTGAATCTCGTATACGGCACTCTTGGCATCCACTATTTGAAAATACAGCAATGCATTGATGCTTATCGTTACATTATCTTTCGTTATCACATTTTGGCGCGGAAAATCATATACTGCCTCGCGCAAATCAATCTTCAACCGCTCTTTGATATACGAATAACTCTCGCCATTGGGCAATTTGGTGGTCATTTTCCATGAAATATAGCGCGGGGATTCCAGAATCGGAAATATAAAGTTCAACCCCGGGCCTAATTCCTTTTCAAATTTTCCCAAACGTTCGACTATTACCGCTTCTGCCTGCTGGACAATAATCAATCCTTTTATAAAATAAATTACCACTGCCGCGATTAAGATTACTTCAAGTGTTACGTTCATGTTAGTTTTCCTTTCTGACATATAATATGAGGTTTTCATTTTTTTCTATAATCACGGTTTCGCCAACCTTGATTTTTTCTCCGTTCGTACTTCTGGCGTTCCAGCGTTCATCAAATATACTCACGACGCCGCTGTCTTTTGAGACTTCTTTCAAAACTTTGGCTTTTGAACCAATGTACCTGCCTATGCCGGTTAAGGCTTGCTCCTTGCTGTTCCTTTTTACCAAAAGCGGACGAAATACAAATAATCCAATCAACGCGGTGATTACCCATACCCAGACCAAAATACTTGTGTTTGCAGTGAATAACGACACGCCCGCTGTTACAAAACTCGCTAAAGCCAAATTCAGAAAGAACATCCCTGGGGTCAACATCTCTAAAATAATCAACACTACACCGCTGATACATAGGTTTTGCCAGTTGGAAAAATCTTCTAACATCTTTTTATCTCCTCATCTTTTATTTTGCTTAAAATATTCTACCAACGCATTTAAAATCGGTTTATCGGCTGCGGCAAAATCATAGCTGTCCACATCTAAGGGATTAATCCATTTTATTTGCTCATGCGAATCCATATATTCTATCTTATCGCTCGGAGCTTCTACCCAAAAAGCATTGAGCGAAATGCTAAAGTCCGGATATTCATAACGGCTCTCCATGAAAAAATCTTTCACCTTCGAATCCATGTGAAATTCTTCCATTAACTCTCGGTGCAAGCATTCTTCCAAGCTCTCGCCTTCTTCAAGTTTGCCTCCGGGGAATTCCCATTTGTATTCCAGACTTTTGCCTCGTTTCCTTTGGGCTATCAGCAATTTGTTTTGATACATTATCAGTCCAGCAGAAACGATTTTCATGGCACTTATCCTATTATGCGTTGCAACAGGGCAAAGGACTGTTCTCCGGCTGTTTCCCAAAAATGTTCGTATTGCGCCTCATGGTTGTCTACCCCAGGGGTGTCACTTATAATTCTCAAGCTTAAAAACGGAACTTTATACATATAACAGACTTGGGCAATGGCGGTCGTTTCCATATCTACAACATCTGCACTCGGGTGAATGTCTAAAATGTGTTCAACTTCCGACTTTGTACTGACAAAGCGGTCGCCGCTGGTGATAAACGCACTTTGGGCTCCACATGATGCGGCTCGTTTTAACCAATTATCATCAGGATAAAAGTAAAGCGGAAAATCCTGAACTCGTCCTTCTTCCTCACCGCAAAAAACATCGTAATATGCGCATTGCCGCCCCACAACAATATCCATTACTTTTAGCTTGGGCGTTAAGCTGCCGGCAGCTCCCGTGTTGATTATAATATCGGGAGAAAAGCGGTGTATCAATTCTACGGTTGCCGTTGCCGCACATACCTTCCCTATGCCGGATTGGGCTATTGTTAATTCGTCCGAATTGTGTTTCCCTGAAAAAATATGTATATTGCCGATGATTTCTTCTTTTTTATCTTGAAGGAGAGACGCCAAAAGAGCTATCTCTTTACTCATTGCGGCTATAATCACTATTTTTCGCATTTTGAAACTTTCTAATTATAGAAGAACGGTGAGAAACCTAAACGTACACCCAGCATAATTTCCTGCATTTTATCTATTCCGGGGACATCTATGAATACATAGCGAAACATTGCTCGGAATGATACATATTCATCTAAATTAATTTGAATACCCGCTCCTACTCGAGGTGCTAAGCTATCTTCTTTATCGGTATATTTTCTGACCGGCGTGCCGCCGTTGGTGTATTTAAATTTGGTTTCAAACTCATATTGTCCGACACCGGCAGATAAAAGCCAATCTACTTTATCCGTGGAGCGTATGTAGGCAATAAAATCCAGCCCATAAGACTGATAACGAGTCTCCGATTTTAACTGGGAATTCATGCTATAGACATTATACATTTTATGATCTTTGCGCCCAGACATCTGGTAGGAAGCCTCAATTCCCAATCTTTCGCTAAAGTTATAGCCGACATTTATCGCTGCCGTCGGCATGTTCTTGGGATAATCTATCTCTTGTGTAACCTGCGGGTTGCTCATTTTAAATGTCGGACCACCGTTTACTTTGTTAAAGTCATAAATAAAGTCCGTTCCGATATAGTATTGATTGGGTACGGCCGATGCTTCTTCTATATACAGCATTGCCACCAATGGCATTATCATATACCCCAACCGATGTTTCATGTGCGTCCTCTCTTCATTCTTCCTTATACCGCTGGTTTTATTCTTAACGTATTTCCTTTCTTCTTGCAAGGTTTCTCTCTGATTTATCCTCTCTTTAAATTATTGAAGAGGATAAGCCTTAAATCTCTCTATTCTTTGGCAATTATTTGTTTTATACTTGCTCCTAATCGGAGTTCTAATATGAAAGACAAATATTCAAGCATTGTTATCTTAACCGGTGCAGGTATTTCGGCCGAATCCGGTCTGGCTACGTTTCGAAGCTCAAACGGCTTGTGGAATAACCATAAAGTTGAAGATGTCGCTACCATTGAGGCTTTTCAACGAAACCCTGAATTTGTTCATGATTTCTATAATCAAATGAAACCTGAACTTCTCAGCGCGAAACCTAATCCCGCTCATTTGGCCATTACTAAACTCCAAGATAAATATCCGGCTCCAGTTGCCGTGATTACTCAGAATGTTGACACCTTACACGAAAAAGCCGGCAGTCGTAATATTTATCATATTCACGGGCAGATTAACCAAGCCGTTTGTCTCAATTGTTCCCATGTGCTGGAAACTTGGAATGATGTTACGACCGAAACTATTTGCCCTAACTGCTCGGTTGCAGGTATGATGAAACCCAATATTGTCTTCTTTGGTGAGAATTTGCTCTATATGGATAAGGTGGAGCGTCTGCTCGCAGGTTGTGATTTGTTTTTATCCATCGGAACATCAGGCGTGGTTTTTCCTGCTGCCGCTTTTGTGCAAACTGCCAAACTCTATGGTGCAGTAACCTATGAATTTAATTTGGAGCCGACTTCCAATAATTTTTATTTTGACCACCATATCATGGGAAAAGCCGGTGAAACTTTGCCTAAGTTTGTTGATGATTTGTTGGCTCTAAATGCTCAATCGTCCTAAACAGATGTCGTCTCAGGCATTGAAATTTAAGCCCCATTCACTATAACGTGCGGGGTCGTTTCCCCAATCGGCGCGCACCTTTACAAACAAAAACAGGTGTACGCGCTCTTCCAATAAATCTTCTATTTCTTTTCGTGCCGCTTGCCCGATTTTTTTTATCATACTGCCATTTTTGCCCAGAACTATAATCTTGTGGCTATCTCTTTGTACATAAATCGTCATCTCGGCGCGAATCGAATTATCTTCTCTTCTTTGCCATAATTCCGGCTCTACCGTTAACTCATAGGGGACTTCTTGCTGTAAGTACAAAAAAAGTTTTTCTCTTACGATTTCGGCGGCTAATAGCTTTAGGGGCATATCCGACATTTGCTCTTCGGGATAATACCATGGACTCTCCGGCAGATGCTCTGACAGATAGGCATAAAACTCTTCTATGTGTTCTCCGTTTTTGGCTGATATCATAAAAGTTTCATCAAAGCGAAATTTTTCATTTAAGGCTGCACTTAATTCCAGCAGCTTTTCTTTTTTTAGCAAATCTATCTTATTGAGTACCAAAACCGCTTTTTGCTTGTTTTCTACTAATTTATTTATAATCTCATCAACTTGCGGGGTTATTCCCGAATGAGCGTCTACCACCAAAACCGTTATGTCGGCGTCTCCCGCTCCCGTCCATGCGCTTGCGACCATGGCTCGGTCCAAGCGGCGTTTGGGCGTGAAAATCCCAGGGGTATCCAGAAAGATTATTTGTGTATTTTTATATATTCCTATCCCTTTTATTGTGGTTCTGGTTGTTTGCTCCTTCGGCGATACTATTGATACTTTTGAGCCGACAAAGTCATTGGTTATCGTGGATTTTCCGGCATTCGGCGCGCCTATTAAAGCTACAAATCCACAGCGTGAAATGTCCTGCATGGTATTATTTGACATTTGTCGGTAGCTCCCTGATTTTTAAGAGCATTTTATGGGCGGCATCTTGCTCGGCCAGTTTTTTGTTGCGTCCCTGCCCGACTTCCGGAGATACTCCCTTGAGATTGACCGCTATGTGATACAGCGGATCATGCTCCGAACCTTCTCTTGAAACAACCTCATAACTCGGAACGCCTAATCCTTTGATATGTGAAACTTCCTGAAGAAGAGTTTTGCTGTCTTTGGGCGGGGTTATGCTTTTGTGTAATAAGTCTTCCCAATTACGTTTAACATATGTCCATGCTTGTTCATAGCCGCCATCCAGATATATTGCGCCTATCACCGCCTCCCCAACATCGCACAAAACATTGTCATTTTCCCTTATGTCTTCGTTGGCAATGTGAACAAACTCATCTATCTTTAAGTTTCTTGAAACTTCCGCAACCGTCTCCTTGCAGACCAACAGCGTATGCCTTTGCGACAAGCTCCCCTCCGGCTCGTTTGAAAATGTTTGATAGAGCATTGTTGCTACACACAGGCCTAAAACCCTATCACCCAAAAACTCCAAACGTTCGTAATTCTCGGATATTTTGCCGGTACAACTTCCGTGTGTCAGTGCCTGTTCCAGAAGTTTTGTGTTCTTAAACTTATACTGCAGATGGTATTCCAATTCTTCGGGATTTTTTATCATTGTTCCACCTATTTGATTTTACTAAACAAGCGGCTCCAGCGAATCTGCCTCGGCAAATTCCATATTTGATACCATGGTTTATCACTACTCTCATACGAGAAAAATAATGCTCGCGCCTTACCGACCAAATTTTCGTAAGGAACAAAGCCAACGTTAACTCGGCTGTCATCCGAACGGTCGCGGTTATCGCCCATCATAAAGTAGTTTCCTTCCGGAATGGTGATTTCGGGTATGTTATCATAGACTTCCGAATCCGATATCTCAATTATTTTGTGCTTAACTCCTTCCGGCAAGGTTTCTATGTATTGATTGTATCTCTCTACGTTTCCGTATTTATCTCTTAACACAAAATCTTCAATCTGCTCTCTGGCTACTTGCTGTCCGTTAATATATAACCGGCCTTCTTCTAATTTGATTTTGTCTCCGGGGAGGCCTATCACTCTTTTTATGTAGTCTTTTTTATTATCCGCCGGATATTTGAATACCACTACATCGCCACGCTCGGGCTCATCTGCCCAAATGCGCCCGTCAAACAGCGGAATGCTGAACGGAAATGAATGTTTTGAATAGCCGTAAGTATATTTTGAGACAAACAAAAAATCTCCAACATAAAGACTCGGGTACATCGAACCTGAGGGTATCTTAAAAGGTTCAAAGAAAAACGTGCGTATAAATACGGCTATTAACACCGCATAGATTATCGTTTTTATCGTATCCCACAAACTTTCTTCTTTATCCATTTTTGCCTCTATTAATTTTCTTCTATAATCACGACGGCCTGCGCCCACGGATAGTCATCACTCAAACTGATGTGCAAGCTGATTTTTTTATCGGTCTTTTGCATTTTTTCAAACTGTTGTAATGCTCCACCCGAAAGCTTGAGTTCCGGTTTGCCGGCATTGTTGTGTATGGTTTGAATATCGCGGAGATAAATCCCGTTTCTAAAACCCGTGCCTAATGCTTTGGAGCACGCTTCTTTGGCCGCAAAGCGTTTTGCTACCGAGGCGGCGTATTCCTGCTTGGAAATAAAATCTTTTGCCGCCAGTTCTTTGATTTCATCTGCACCCAAGGCTCTGTCAATCAAGCGATGACCATACGCATCTATCGAACGTTCAAAACGTGAGATGTTTGTTATATCCGAGCCAATACCCAAAATCATGTTTTCTTTTCCTTTCTTATTGTGCCGAACGCGCTACATAGCTGACTACTTTGCTTGCTTTAAGTGCCGTTATTATATCATTTAGGTGTTTGACATCCTTAACTTCAACATCAATTAATATTTCAAAATAACTCACCGTGCGATAAATAATATTCAAATTGGCAATATTGCCGTTATTGCGGGCTACCAGATTTGATAAATCCGCTAATGCTCCAGGTTCGTTTGAAAGCATTATTTTTAATCTGCCGACATGGAGTTCGGATGAGGCATCATCCCCCCATGCGATATCCAGCCACCGCTCCGGTTCGTTTGAAAATTTTTCAAGAACTTTGCAGTCTATGGTATGAACGGCAACGCCTTTGCCCGTGGTTACGATGCCGACTATTCTATCCCCAGGCAGTGGGTGGCAGCAGCCCGCAAAATGAACTGCCATTCCGGGGACCAGTCCCTTTATTTTCAAAGGCTCACTCTTGCTTTTCTTTTTCAAAACACTCTTTAGGCTCGGGACTTTTATCGCCTTGACGACTTTTTCTAATTTGGACTGTTTATAGGCCGGATATACCGCGCGCAAAACATCCCAACCGGTAATTAATCCTTCTCCGACTTTGGCATAGATGTCATCGATTGATTCCGCCTCAAAATTGGGCAAGACATTTACTAATCCTTTTTCGGAAAACTCCAAATTTTCCGACTTAAACTGCCGCTCTAAAATATCTCGTCCCAAGGCTATAAACTGGTCGCGCTTATGGGCTCTGACATAGCGTCTGATGGCCGCTTTGGCTTTGCCGGTTACAACAAAACGCTCCCACTCGGTTGAGGGGTGTTGGGCTTTGGAGGTTAAAACCTCTACTTGGTCTCCGTTTTGCAAAACCGTGCGCAACGGTTTAATCTCACCGTTAATTTTGGCGCCGACACAGGTATCTCCGACTGAAGAATGAACCGCATAGGCAAAGTCTACCGGCGTTGAGTTCACCGGCAAGCCAATCAGGTCTCCTTTAGGCGTGAAGCAAAATACTTGGTCATTATACATCTCAAGTTTGGTATTTTCCAAAAACTCTTCCGGATTTTGTGCCTGATCCAAAATCTCAAGCAACTCTCTAATCCAGCGGAAATTGCGTCCCTCAACTTTTTGCCCTTGCTTATAAGCCCAATGTGCGGCAACGCCCTTTTCGGCAACCTCATGCATTTCCGTCGTGCGAATTTGTATTTCTATTCTCGTGTTTTCCGGCCCGATAACTCCTGTGTGAATAGACTTATAGCCGTTGGGTTTCGGCGTCGAGATATAGTCCTTAAAACGGCGCGGAATCATGTGGTATTTGCTATGTATTACCCCTAATGCCTGATAGCAGGTACCGATATCGTCAACGCAAATTCGAAAGGCCATAATATCGGATAATTGTTCAAAGGAAGCATTCTTTTGCTGCATCTTGCGCCAAATTGAATATGGGGTCTTTTCTCGGCCGGTTATACTCGCCTTAATGCCGTTTTCTTCCATGTCTTTTTGCAGTTGTTCTATGATTTTCGGAACAATGTTGCTGTCCTTTTCGCGCAAAAAGTTTAAACGGGCAACAATGGAATCGTGCGCCTCTTTATGCAGCTCGGCAAACGCTATTTCTTCCAGCTCGCTCTTGACTTCCTGCATACCGATACGCTCGGCCAAAGGCGCGTAAATGTCTAATGTTTCTTTGGCTATACGCGCACGTTTTTCGGGTTTGCAAAAGTGCAGAGTCCGCATATTGTGCAAGCGGTCTGCCAACTTTATTAACAAAACGCGGATATCATCCGACATGGCCAGCAAAAGTTTGCGAAAATTTTCGGCCTGTTTGCTGTTGACTGACTTTTGCTCAATCATTGCTAATTTGGTTAAACCATCAACGATTGATGCTACTTGTTCGCCAAAAAGAGAGCGTATTTCTTCAATCGTGGTGTCGGTGTCTTCAACCGTGTCATGCAAAAGTCCGGCAACTATTGAGCTACAGTCCAGTTTGAATTTGGTTAAAATACCGGCGACCTCTATCGGATGCGAATAGTAGGGGTCGCCCGATTCACGAAGTTGGGCACCGTGTTTTTTCATAGCAAAGACATAGGCGCGGTTTAGAGCATCTTCATCTGCGTCGGGGTCATAGGATTTTACTAATTCAACAAGCTCATACTGTCTTAGCATCTTTTCTCTCTAGTTCTTTTCTTATAACTTTTTAAACCATGCCTTTGTAAAGACAAAAAATCCGGTTTACGACTGTTGCGATTCGCCAAAATTTATACTTGCAACAATTATAAACCGGAGAAAATTAAAAAATGCTGAATCGGAGATTATTATTCTTCGTCGTCGAAATCACCGCCCATATCATCTCCGAAATCATCATCTCTCAATTCCGAATCAAGGGAGATGTCATCTTCATCACCTTCCAAATCAATATCTTCATCGGAATCGTGAATCTGCATCGTATCGTCAACATCCGCAACATCCAACTGGACGGCAGAAAACTGGTCATCCAACTCGGCCAATTCTTTTTCGGCGGCCATGATTTCAAGCTCTTCTTCCTCCGGTTCTTCAACCTCAACATATTTTTGCAAGCCCAAGACCAAAGATTTTTGCAACTCTTCAATATTAACGGTATTTTCCGCAATCTCTCTTAAAGCAATTACCGGATTTTTGTCATTATCCTTAGAGACCGTAATCGGTGCTCCGGCGCTAATGTCTTTTGCTCTTTGAGCCGCTATCATCAGCAACTCATAGCGATTAGGGATTTTTTCAACACAATCTTCAACTGTAACGCGTGCCATTTTCTATAACCTTGTTAAAAAAAATTACAAATCTTGTTGCATAGTACACTATTTTTGATATGAATTGCAAGCATTATTTGAAAAAAAATATTTTTTTGGCAATTTATTTTTAAGCCCGCTCTGTTTTAATCAGCGCGGGCTTTAATGTTTTTATGGTCAAGAACCTAAAAAGCTAGGACTGGACGAACGTAACCGCCATTGCTATTCTTACCGTAGCCGTACACACCACCATTACTGAAGCTCAATCCCCAAGCATGGTAACTAGAATTCTCGGAAGAAGACCAATACCAATCTGTCCCCAATTTTGTTCCGCCGATTTTCCCTAAAGCCGTGTTCAAAACATCTTTATTTTGATATATGGCATTCAACTCTCCCATAGCTGGCAAATACCAATCTCCGGCTTTTGTTCCATCTGTTTTATAGCTATTCACATATTCAACTGCAGGACAACCTCTCACATTCGTCTTGCAATACTCCAACACCAAACGCGTATTATTTTTACCTTGCCAATCTGCTGTTGCCGCTGATGATGAACTATAATTTGATAATGTCGGTACATCAAAATATTCATCCGACCATTCTTTCCTCTCTGTATCCAATCCTATCGCCAAATGGTTAGTCGTATCAAACACCACACCGATTGGCTTTTTAGACGCTACAACATTCGGATCACAACTCTTATCCGAATACAAGATATCGCCGATTTGACAATTACTCGACGATGCTCCGTTTTCTATTGTTACAATTTTTTCCTCTATTGTTGTTATTTTATTAGTGATTTCCGTTATCTTATTCGTTTGTTCGGTTATTTTGTTAGTTAGCTCCGTTATTTGAGTGCTTAAATCGCTTGCTGTGCAGTTCCATGCATTGCCGAACGGGCATTTAATACCGCCGTTACATGATTGACTGGAAGTATACCCCAAACTTGAACAACTCGGGGTTTGGATACAGGCAGCCTCCGCCACACCGCTCAACAAACCACTCACCATCAAAGCTGATGAATATAATAAAAACTTTCTCATTTTCTTTCTCCTGTAGGCGGGGCCTACCGCCACCAATTTTGCATTGTGCCCAGACCACCGCATTGTTAATAATTATTGGTTATTTTTCCCTCTCTCTTGACTTTGAACTATTGTTCAAAAGCGCAATAGTCGCACCAGTCGGTGCAGCCGGTTGCGCAACCGGTTACAATATATAAACTCGAGCATTCCTCATAAGTGCAGACCGAACACGGCGGACATTCGCTCTCCGTGCCTAAGTTCGGGCAGGGCTCACATTCCGAACACAAGGTTGTATTACCTGTTCGACAAGTCGGTGTGCCTGCTTTGCACCCCATATCGCCGCAGTCCAAAAATCCCGAACAGTCTTTCTCTTTGATTTGGTACAAATCACCATCACAAGATTTACAAGGTTCTCCGTCCGCCTCATAACCGTCGGGAATAGAACCTAATGTGTATTTGTATTCTGCCGGACAAGTCGGCGTACAACAGTCTTTGTATAAACCATTGCCGCAGACCGTACCGACACCTTTTAACGGAGCTTCGCAAGTTTTGTAATCACTCGGACAATCCGGAATACATTCGGCAAAATATTTGTTATTCAGCGGACAATATTTGTTGCCTTTATAGCCGCTTGGGCAAGAGGTTTTGTCATAGCCCATTTTGATACAGCTGTCGGCATCACCACCCCCTGGGGGAATAACTTCCGGTGTGCCGCTTTCTAAATCCGTGCCGACAAAATCCGCGCCGCCGCAGTCTTCGGTATCGGTGATAAAGCACACCTGCGCAACTTTAACCTCCGGCCGCTCGCTAAAACTCGGCGAAGACAAATGTCGAGCCATGAGGTGTGAAGTGTGTGATGTGTGTAATTTAGCATAGCTCGGAACTGGAGGTGCTTTCAGATTAAAACCAATTGATGCTTGAGCTTGATTATCCAACCAAGCCAAGCTTAATGCTGTTGCACACAGCAAAAGGCAACCCTTTTTCATCATAATACACCTCGCATAAAGTTCTAATTACATTTGTCTTCACGACTCGTATTATAACACAAAAGAAAATTCCTTTCAATAGAAATTTTCAAGGCTGGACAAGGGTTTGGGCGAAGTGTTTTGCATAAAAAATCTTTAATTCTTTATTTACATTTTTTTGCTAGTATCCTTACAATCGACGATTAGGGAGGAATGTTTATGAACGCTCGAAAATTTGAGAACTTTGATTGGTCGAAATACGGAAAGTCTTCTAATGTCCGCCGCGGCGATATTTCTATGATTGCTACCACTATTATTAAAAACGGCGAGATTGTTGCTTCGCCCTCCAGACAACGCTTCGTTTGGCCCAGCTCTTTTGAAGAAAGTGCTTCTAACTTTATTTCCAAACGCGTGCGGGGTCGTTTCTAGTTCATGATTAAAGGTTTAATCGCTCTTTTTGTCAGCGGAATTATTTTTAATCCGGTCGTATTGCTCGGCATTATTATCGGTGCGTTTTGTGCCGTAAGGTTTGATTTGGAACAAATATTTGCGATTTTTAGGTCTTTTTCTTTTTTGGGATTAGCAATCCTCGTTTCTTTAATCTATAATTTTACGTTAAACAAACGTTTTCAGGATGACGAAATCACTCCCGATTATAAGGAAATATTAAAAAATACTTTGAAATCCGCCGCACTATTTTACATCGCAAGTGCTTGCGGTGCTTTGCTGATTAATTTTATTGTCATTTAGCCAGCGGACAAATATCTCTATAACGAAATATCCACATTTTTACCGACGGTTGATGAGGTCGGCACGCTTCTATCCGGATCAAGCAATGTTTCTATCATTTGTTGTTGGGCTTCTATTTGCTCTTTTATCAGAGACATTTGCATCTCTTGAACAGCAAGAGCGTATGAGCCCAATGCGCCTATTTCTGCCATGACACATTATCTCCCTCTTATACTTTTGTTTTATTATAACATAAAAATCTTAATCATTCACTAAAAAAAATATGACAAAACTCGCCGTTTTGTCCGCCAGACATTTTATATTCGTCTTGTCTTTTTTTAAATTTTATTTGCGCTTATTTTATTTTGAGTCTATCTTAAGTTTTGAAAATGTTTTGGAGTACATAAGTTGCCTGATATTCGCCTAGGACTGGAAATATTAAAAAAACATATTGCAATCGCTCCCGAAAAACCGGGGGTTTATCGCATGCTCGGCGATAATGATAAGGTCTTGTATGTCGGCAAGGCAAAAAATATTAAACGGAGAATCACCTCTTATTCTCATATCAACAAACTTCCCGTTCGTTTGCAACGTATGGTCTCCGAAATTAAACGCATGGAGTTCATCATTGTTGAAAACGAAGCAAAAGCTTTGCTGGTCGAAAATGAACTGATTAAAAATCTTGAACCCAAATACAATATTTTACTCAAAGATGACAAGACCTTTCCGCATTTGGTGATTGATGTTGCCTCCCCTTATCCGGCTCTGCGAAAATACCGCGGGGCTCGCAATGATAAAAGTAAATATTTCGGCCCGTTTGCCAGCATCGGTGCCGTTAACTCGGTTTTAGACGTTATTCAAAAGGCTTTTTTGTTGCGCTCTTGCCGAGACAGTGTCTTTAATAACCGCGACAGGCCTTGTCTCCTCTATCAAATTAAACGCTGCTCCGCTCCCTGCGTCGGAAAAATTTCGCAACTGGACTACCGAAAGCTCGTGGATGAGGCTGTAGCCTTTCTTGAAGGAAAAAACTCTAAAATTCAAGATGAGCTCGCCGTCTTGATGCAAAAGGCAAGTGATGACATGAATTTTGAACTTGCCATGATTTATCGCGACAGAATCCGCGCTCTGACCAATGTTCAAAGCGGAAATATGGTCGAATATGCAAATATTAAATCTTGCGATGTTATCGGAATGGTTCGCAAATCTAATTTGGTTTGTATTCAAGTGTTTTTTATCCGCGGCGGGCAAAACTGCGGGAATGCCCCCTATTTTCCCAAACAAACCGAAGGGGCGGAAGATAAAGAAATTTTGGAAGCATTTTTGAGTTCTTTTTACAACAACCACATTCCGCCTAAAGAAATTGTTATTTCCGAAGAACTTGAAAACAAAGAGTTTTTTGAAGAGGCTCTCAATACGCACATCAACACCTATCAAAAAGGAAACAAGCACAAACTTATCGAGCGTGCGCTTGAAAATGCCGCCGCGGCCATTGACCGCAAAATTGCCCTTGAAGCATCCGTTTTGGAAAACCTCTCCGAAATGCAAAGAATTTTTAATTTGCCCTCCATTCCTCAACGTATTGAAGTTTATGACAACTCCCATATTCAAGGCAGTTATGCCATCGGTGCCATGATTGTTGCCACCCCTGAGGGGTTTGATAAAAAACAATATCGTACCTTTAACATTAAAAATCCTGACATTACCAATGATGACTTCGCCATGATGAAAGAAGTCCTTACCCGTCGCTTTGAGCGAATGACGCCCGAAAACAAGCCCGATGTGATTTTGCTTGACGGCGGATTGGGGCAGTTGCATGCCGTGCATGAGGCCTTGAAAAACTATGACCTTGCCGATATTGCCATCATCGCTATTTCCAAAGGACCGGACAGAAATGCCGGCAAAGAATTTTATCATCAGCTTGGCAAAGAAAGTTTCTCTCTGCCCTTCCAATCCCCCATCGCTTTTTATATGCAAAATATTCGTGATGAGGCTCATCGTTTTGCTATCGGGACGCATCGCAAAAAAAGAGAAAAATCAATCACTAAATCACGCTTGGATGAAATCGATGGAATCGGGGCAAAAAGAAAACATGATTTACTCAATTTCTTCGGCTCCGTCGAAGAACTCTCCCAAGCCTCTCTCAAAGATATCGAAAAAGTTAGCGGTATCAGCAAAAAAACAGCGGAAAAAATTTTTAACTACTTCCATAGTTAATTTTTTTGAATTATATTGTTTTTAGTTTTTGTTATCGTTAACCTTTTTTTGAGGACTGAATACCGTGTATAATCTTCCTAATTTGCTTACAATTTCTCGTATTGTCGTTATTCCGGTTATCTTTTTATCTATTTATATTCACTCTTTAGCGTGGTCCGTGTTTGCCGCAATCTTGTTTATCATTGCGTCCATTACCGATTATCTGGACGGGTATTTGGCACGCAGCCGTAATGAAACTTCTTCTTTCGGCCGATTGTTCGACCCGATTGCCGATAAACTCTTGGTCGTGTCGGCTCTGTTGATTATTGTTGCGAATCGATTGGTGCATGAAATCAGCTATATCCCCGTGGTGGTGATTTTGTGCCGTGAGGTGCTCGTTTCCGGCTTGAGAGAGTTCTTAGCCGAAGTTAAAGTCGGTTTGCCGGTTACCAGACTCGCCAAGTGGAAAACAGGGTTTCAAATGACGGCTCTTTCCTTGATTTTATTAGCCGGTGTAAGCTCCGTGTTTGCCATTATCGGTGAAGTTTTGCTCTGGGTGGCTGGTGCTTTGACTTTTATTACCGGTTATCAATATCTTGAAAAAGGTATGGAATATATTCGCGGCGAGGCGGCTTCTCAAACCATTAAAAAGGAAGTTAAGGCTGCCACCCAAAAGGTCATTAAAGCGGCTAAAAATGTTAAGTCCGCCGTGGAAACTACCGCAAAAAAACACGCAATGAAAAAACAGGCCAGAAAAGCTATTCAAAACAGCAAAAAAGCTAAGTAATTTCTATTTTTGAACGGCGACGGATGGAAAAAGATATTCCGCATATTTTGGTTGTTGATGATGATACAAGGCTGCGTTCCTTGTTGCAAAGATTTTTGCGGGAGAGTTCTTTTTTGGTCTCCTCCGCAAAAAATGCCGATGAAGCGCGCGAGCGTCTCAAGGAATATGTGTTTGATGTTTTGATTGTCGATATTATGATGCCTCATGAAAGCGGCCTTGAATTTTTAGAAAAACTACGGCAAGTCAGCGATGTTCCGGTTATTTTGTTGACCGCAATGGGAACACCCGATGACCGTATTACGGGCTTGGAAACAGGTGCCGATGATTATCTGCCCAAGCCTTTTGAACCCAAAGAACTTTTGCTCCGTATCAAAAATATTTTAAAACGCGTACCGCAGAAAGGTGCAAAAACTGCTGATACGCTTTCGTTAGGGCTTTGCTTATACAATGTTTGCAGCAAAGAGCTTTTAACCAAAGCAGGACAGATTATTCATATTACGCCGGTGGAGCAGACTCTTATGGCGGTTCTGGCTCAAAAACCAGGGCAGATTTTTTCGCGTGAAAGATTAGCGGAAATACTCGGGGCGGGGCAGAATCCGCGTTCTATTGACGTACAGATTACACGTCTACGCAAAAAGATTGAGAAAGACTCTAAAAATCCACGCTTTTTACAGACCGTTCGCGGCAAAGGATATATGCTTCTGCCGGAATGATTTGGAAGATATTTTCGGAGTGGGGTATTGGGAGGGGAAGCGAGTATTCTCTCTTTAGGGCATAATCGTTATCGGTGCGCCGACAATCTTATAATCCAGTTTCTTAAATATCTTGGCTAATTCACGACGATTTTTTTTGACGGCCATTACATCTCCGTATGGGGCGCGGTACATTTCCGGTACGGCTAACATTGTTATAACCTGCGTTCCCTTGAAGATGTCAGGCAACTTGCTTATCTCTTCTTTATAGGCATTGTTTTGTATATTAATAATTGACTGCAGGGTTGTGGCGGTTATTTTGCTTTTGCGGTAGGCTTTGATGGTTTTGTCGCAAGTATAGGCCCACTCTTCTAATGAAAATCCTTGCTTGCCGACAATCTTTACAAATTCGGCATCCATTTTTAACAACTTTAATCGCTGTGCCAAGCGTTGGCAGGGATTGACCATATCTTTCAAATTGTTTAACGGAAGTGATGTTCCCTGACTTTGTTCATAAGCGTTTATCAATACACGCGCTTCAACCAATTTTGTTTGTGTTTCCAAATCTGAGGCAAAATCTTTCAAATCGGATAATGTCGAAATAAAGGCTTTTACGTCTGCCG
This sequence comes from uncultured Alphaproteobacteria bacterium, assembly GCA_944390355.1. GTDB lineage: Bacteria > Pseudomonadota > Alphaproteobacteria > RF32 > CAG-239 > HGM16780. The sequence goes on from CALXPT010000001.1 coordinate 66,272, forward strand.
AACTTAACGGAGATGTTTGAGTCGGCTCGATTGTGCGGAGTTTGTCCGCCAATTTCGGGGCGTAAGGATTTTGGCTCGGAAAATAATTTTCGGGCGGGACGAGTTTTTTTATTCGCTCCATAAACGACGCATCATATTTGGTTTGCGGCAAATTTACCTTGGGCTTCGGGTATTCTGTCGGAAATTTATACCCAGGCCAGACTTCCGGCATCAGCAAAAAATAAAGATACGGCGACAAAAACTCAATATTTGGTATGTTTTGCAACTGAGGCGCAATTCGCTCCGGAAATTTGTTTTTGGTTTCTTTTATCCCCGGCATTTGTAAAATCCGCTCCGACATATTCGGCACTTGGTGCAAATAGGGGCCAATGTAGGGATAAACCTCTTTCGGCAGCATTTTAATCATCGCATAAAAATAGTCTTCGCCCTGACGCTTTAGGCGTTTGTCGCTCATGCCGAAAGCGGCAATCTTGGCTTTGAAATCAGGTCGAAATTTTTGCCCGATATTCCATGTGAATTCGTAGCCGTAATCATAATATTTTTCTTTGGTATAGGCTTTATGCAAATCCTCATACTCCGGAAATTTGGCATTGATATCTACGGCAAACAACTCTGCATTATTCTTGTTCTTGGGGATTGCGTTTTGATTATCTTCTACATCGATAACCATTTGCGGCTCTTTTGACTTCATCGCAAAGGTTATGGGGGCAACTGAGGCCTCTGCTCCGACGGCCGCCCCCACAAAATACAACAAAGATAATATCGTTATCCTTTGTTTTTTCATTTTACTCTATCTCAATGATGACTGCGCATTTACATTAGTTAATGTTACCTCATAGGTCAATGTGGTCTCTCCCGATGCAGGAATTTTGACAAGCCAGTTCTGCTCACTGCTGTTTTTCTTTTCTCCTTTGAGATTTTCTTTGGTGATTTTCCACTCGGTATTGCTTGCAAAGTTTTGTGTAAATTCAATTTCGACATCTTCGGTTTTGGCGTTTTTGAACGTATGTGCAACCGTGGCAATCAATTTGTCTTTAGAAATCGCTTTTATCTCATCTATTTTGCCGTCTATGGTGATGTCCGAGGCCGTGCCGATTGTGAGTTCGGCTTTTTCATTAACAGGGAGCATCGGCAACCTTGCTTCTCCGATAAATTGCTGACGGTCTTGCGAATCTTTGGCAAAAAAGCGTATCGTCCCTGTAGGCAACGGCGTACCCAGCCCGTTTTCCGCTTTATTTTCCAGCTTATAGACTATTTGCGGGTGCGCTTTTTCATATTTACCGTAATTTCTTGCGCTGTAACTCAAATATATCGGCGAATTTGACCGGTATTCTTTGGTATATCGAACATTGTTTTTATCTATCAGACTAACCTGTTTGTTCTGCTTGTTTAACAGAGTTGTTTTTTCCGGCAATGTATAAAGATAATAATCGCTAAATGATTCTTGCGAAACCGCTGATTCTGCATTTAAACCGGCCGCAGAATCGTAACTTACGGTTTTGGCCGCACGCATCATCGGGGCTTGCGGGGCATAATTCGTAAAATTACGAACATTGCCCGAAATTAGCTGTATCGACGCATCCTTATAATCTATACCAGATTCATTGGTTAAACTCACAAAACTTTTTAATTTTATATACTCATCCGTTATCACATCCGCTACATAGTCCGCTTTCCATGACAGTCCTCTTGTCATGTAATCAAGCGTGAGGTCTTGTTGTCCTTGTTGTTGCGCGCGGACATCTATGACTAATGTCGGTTCATTGCGCAAACCTGACGGAATTTCCTTGTATATTATACGGCCTGGGAATGCGGTTTCTATCCCGTAGCTAAAAGCCAGCACGGGGTGGCTGTCGCCCGCATCCAAAATCAAGGCTTCATCGTATTTCGTTTCGCCCGTTTTTTCATCGTAAAGTGCTGTTTTTACTTTTTGACCAACCGAATTTTGCAAAATGTTTTGCGGATTGATTAAGTTATAATTATAATTTTGCTCTAATACCTCTATGCCGTTGCCCTGCAACATTGCCGTTTCGGGCAGCAATGATGATGAAACGCCCGCAAAGGCTATTTGATTTAGCCCTTTTTCTAAAGAAATTTCACGGCTATCACTTACAAAGGCTAAGTTTGAATTATAAATACTTAAATGCAAGGCGTTTTGTGCCGATGTGTCTACTTTATTTTCCTTTGCCATGGCGGCTGCTGGAAGTGTTAAACCTATACATATTCCATACATGAAAATTTGCTTTAGTTTCATTCTTTTTACTCCCTTTCGCGTTTTGTTTCGCTTAATGTAGCAATTTTTATCTTAAAAAATCATAAAAAAACTTTTTTCACGCAATAAAATACTAGACTCGCGGAAAATATTTGCATAAAATGAGGCATATTTATTGTTGTTTTATTGTAAGGAGTTTGGTTATGGCTTGGACAGACAAAATGGTTGAAGACCTTAAGAGAATGTGGAAAGAAGGTCTCACAACAGGAGAAATCGGGCGTAGACTCGGAGTTTCTAAAAACTCTATCGTCGGCAAGGTTCACCGTTTGGGGTTATCCGGCCGCCCTTCTCCGATTAAGCGCAAAGGCAGCGACGCTGCCGCATCTGCCAAAGCCAATAAACCAACCGCTGCCAAGATTAAAAGCTCGTTCGACGACAAAGAATCGTCTTTAGCCGGTGCTAAAAATCAAAATAACGATACAGCTAAAGAATCGGCCTCCGAAAAAAAAGCTGCTCCGGAGGTGAAGACTGCTCCGGTATTCGAAAAAAAGTCTTTCCCGCTCTCAAAAGAAGGAAACTTTGTCAGCAACTTCTCGTTCAAAATCGACTACAAACAGGAAGATTTGAAAAGCGGCGTTACAAAACTCATCAATTTAGACAATCACACTTGCCGCTGGCCTATCGGCGATCCCAAAGACGAAAATTTTCATTTCTGTGGGAAAAAAGTCCGCATGGGGCAGACTTATTGTGAGGAACATGCTGCTATCGCTTATGTTAAAGCTACTGCAAAAAAATAGGTTCTTTTTCATAAAATAACCTTTGGTTAACCTTTTTAGGGTTATAATAGTACCTGACTTGTAATTTGAGGATTTTTTCTGATGTCGTTAGGTACTATTGTTGCTTTTATTTTAGGTATATGCACGGTTGTCGGCTCTATTGTATCTGCAACCGATCGCCCTATGGCTTTTATTGATATACCAAGTGTGATTATCGTTATCGGAGGTACTTTTGTTACCTGCTTTATTTCCTATGAAACCAAAGTGGCTCTTCAAGCCGTTAAAACTCTTTTGCGCCCTTTTAAAAAATATAATGATATGAATGCTTCCCTTAAAGATGAAGTCGGTCGTATGATTAAGTGGGGATATGTTGTTCAAAAAAACGGTTTACAAGGTTTGGAAAATGAGGTAACCGAACAAGTGCGGCAGGATAGTCCTTTCTTGGCTTATGGCGCGGATTTGGTGGTTACCGGTTATACGGGTGCTGAAATCAGACAAATCTTGGAACATATGATGGATGAAGAAGGTGCTCGTAATCGTATTGCTACCGGTGCTTTGATGAAAATGGGCGGCGATGCCCCCGCTTTTGGTATGCTTGGTACGCTTATCGGCTTGGTTATCATGCTTAGTAATATGAGCGGCGATCCGGCTTCTATCGGACCTAGTATGGCCGTGGCTTTAATCACTACTTTTTACGGCGTTATTTTAGCCCGTCTTTTCTGTATACCTATGGCTACCAAAATGAATGCTCGTTTTGACAGAACCGAACTCATTAATAATATCCAAATGGACGGGCTGGTTCTGTTGGCCGAAAGAAAAAGCCCACGCTACATTCAAGATAAACTTAACTCTTATGTCGATGTTAAAGACCAGTTCTTGATTGATAGGGATATGAATAAAGAATCTTCTGCCGCTAACTAAACGGGGTTAATTTCATGAAAGAAAAAAAAGAAGTTCAAATTGACAGCTCTTGGCAAGATACCTATGGCGACATGGTTACTTTGCTGTTGTGCTTCTTTGTCATGATGGTGGCGGCATCAAGCGTCGATCAAGCCAAATATGAACAAATTCAAGCCGGCATGCAAGAGGGGCTCGGAAAAGCCGATGTTCAACGACCGATTGAAATGATGATGGTCGAATTGGCTGATGATATTCAATCTTTAGATGCCTCCGACAAGGTTTCTTTGGGGAGTGATACTCAAGGGGTGGTCTTGGAGTTTAACGGTGATACGTTTTTTGATACCGGTTCGGCCGAAATTAAACCATCTGCTTTTCCCGTATTGAAAAAAATTGCGGCTACGTTGCAATCTGACAGATATATGAAATTTGACTTTAGCATTGAGGGACACACGAGTAATCGCGCTTTTCAAAATGACAAATATCCTACGCATTGGGAGTTATCGGCTGCTCGTGCCGCTTCGGTTGCCAGATTTTTGCAAGATAGAGGTATCAGCCATTCTAGAATGCGCATTACGGGTTTTGCCGATAATGTGCCTAAGCTGCCTAACTTAGACCCATTTAATGAGCCTATCCCGCAGAACCAAATTCAAAATCAGCGCGTTGTTATTCACATTGAGCCCAGAGTTTATTAGGTTGAGTGTTATTGATTGTGCTGAGTAACTGCTAAGTTGGTTTTTATAAAAGGAGTAATCGTGATTACTCCTTTTATTTTTGTTAATCAGCCAAAGAGGAGATGAGGTCTGGGAGAGCTGTTTTTCTTTTATTCCGTGAGGGTGTCTACAAGGGTGTAGAGAGCTTGTTTTAGGTTTGGATTTTTGATTTTGGCGATAGATTTGAGCATTGCAATATTTTGTTGGTCATAGAGCGGGTCGCCTTTGTCAAAAGGAAGCGGCGCGGATGAACTATAGAGTTGGCAAGGGCTTTGACTGGCGGTTTGTTCATCCATATCATCAAAGAAAAAAGTTACCGGAACGCGCAGGATTTTTGCAAAATCCCACAAGCGGCTGGCACTGACGCGGTTATGACCTTGTTCATATTTTTGCACTTGTTGGAAAGTAATGCCGAGTGTTTGGGCTAATTTTTCTTGTGATATTCTAAGCATGAGCCTACGCATACGGATACGGTTGCCGACATAAACATCAACAGGATTAGCCGAACCGTCGGCCAAAACCCCGCGTGATTTTTTGCGTTGTGAAATCATATTAATCAACTCCCCGTTTTATGAATTGTCCTAAAAAAGAAAGACCGCAAAAGCGGTCGGGGAGTTCGTAAATCATGTTCTGTAAAATGATTCCTATGGTCTTTAAGGAGGAACCTCTGGACATACACCACAGGCTCCCCAACCATAAAAGATTGGAGATGGACGTGGTATATGAAATACCTTACGACATCATCCGTGTCGTACAGAACAAGAGCTTACGACAGCCCCGTGCCGTTTTATTCGGCACTAAGTACCGGCTATCTACCGATACCTAGCAACGAATATACCCGAACTTTCTTAAATTTCAACTAAAAAAATAACATCGCTGGCGGATGGGGCGGAGAAATGGTTGGGGTGGAGAGAGCTGTGGGGTGGAGAGAGCTGTGGGGTGGAGAGCGTTGCGGCGGGAAGTATGGGGGAACAAAAGGCTGGAGCAGGTGCCGGAGTGAACGGAGAAAGCGGTGGTTGGGCGTGGGACTGAGTGTGAGGGTGAGGTTTTGAGTGCGGCAGGTTTGGTGCGGAGCGCGGCGGCGGGGCGAGACGGTTGGCAAGGGGGTGCAGGTGGAGGAGCGTGTCTAGAAGAAAGTGAGAGCCGAACCGTCGGGCAAAACCCCGCGTGATTTTTTGCGTTGTGAAATCATATTAATCAACTCCCCGTTTTGTGAATTATCCTAAAAAAGAAAGACCGCTGAAAAGCGGTCGGGAAGTTGAACAATCATACTTATTGAAATGACTCTTGTGGCCTTTAAGACCGAGAACCTCTGGACATACGCCACAAGCCTCCCGACCCTAAAAAAGCTTGAGATAAGATGTTAATATCATTATGACCTCATTCGTGTCAGACTTAGCAAAACTGTTCCTTGTTGTTTTTATGCTTCGGTTTCGGCATTCTCAGCGGCCGCCGCTTTATCTAACGCATAGCCTGTCGAACGTACCGTGCGGATATAATCCGGACCATGCTCGTTCAAAGATTTTCTTAACCTGCGGATGTGAACATCTACCGTGCGGGATTCTACATATATATTATCTCCCCAGACGTTCTTTAGCAGACTCTCCCTCGAGTGGACTTTATTCGGCGTTTCCATTAACATCTTAAGCAGGCGAAATTCGGTCGGCCCTAAGTGAATGAATACCCCATTTCTGAAAACCTTTTTTTCTACCAAATCCATATGGATATCTTCAAAATCAAGCTCTTTGGCCGTGGTCGGCTCCGGTGCTCGTCTCAACTGCGCCTTTACTCGCGCGATTAATTCCGGTACCGAAAACGGCTTGGTTACATAGTCATCCGCGCCCGAACTTAACCCCTTTATTTTGTCTTGTTCTTCGCCCTTGGCCGTTAACATTATTATCGGAATGTTTTTGATGTCCGGTTTGGAGCGGATAAGTTTGCATATCTCAACTCCCGACATCTCCGGCAACATCCAATCCAGTACAATTACCGATGGTTGGTTTTTCTCAATCTCTGCCAAAGCTATGCCACCGCGGTTTACATGCTGAACTTTGAAACCTTCTTTTTCAAGATTATATTTGAGTAAAAGCGCCAGTGCCTCTTCATCTTCAACCAACATTATCAGTTTTGCCATGATTTTCTTATCCATTCTAAAAAAATTCTTTTTATTGTCTTATCCTAGCATGCGGCCGTTAAATTTATCTTAAAGCGTTGATATTATTTTGATATTCCCCCATGGCAAAAATTGACGTGCCGGCCACCAAAATATCTGCTCCTGCTTTCTTGCATTGTTTTGCTGTTTGGGGATTTATGCCGCCGTCTACCTCTATTGCTATCTCTTTACCCTTAATCATTTGCTTTACTCGGGTTATCTTGTCTAGCTGGCTCTCGATAAAACTTTGTCCGCCAAACCCCGGGTTGACCGTCATTATTAAAATTAAATCTACATTACCCAGCACATATTCTATCACATCTTCCGGCGTGGAGGGATTTAACGATACGCCAGCCTTGCAACCCAATTTGCGTATCTCGGACAAGGTTCGGTCAAGATGTGCCGCGGCTTCGGCATGCACCGTGATTATATCAGCCCCTGCTTTGGCCATGTCTGCCAAAAATGTTTCGGGATGCTCAACCATAAGATGCACATCAAAAGGCAACCGGCTATGCGGACGCAACTTCTTTATAACCGGTGCACCAAATGTTAAGTTGGGGACAAAGCTGCCATCCATTACATCCAGATGAATCATGTCTGCCCCACTCTTCTCCAGCAATTTAAGCTCGTTTTCTAAATTCGCAAAATCCGCCGATAAAATGCTCGGAGCTATCTTTACCATTTCTTTTCTCCTTGTTTATTTGTTTTCAGCATAGTCTGGCTGCCGTTAAATTACCATTAAAATTTCTCGTCCTCGTTGATTTTTTGAAAACTTTGATTACCTCTGTGGTTGATTTTTATTTTTTTAGAGGAGAAAAAATTATGTCGCAAATGGCTATGAAAATTTCTAAACTTGATAACAAAAAATTGCTCGATTTGCTCAATGTGGCTTTTGCCGAAGAATGGTTGGCCTATTATCAATATTGGATCGGGGCTCATTTGGCCGAAGGGGTGCTTCGTCATGCCGTGGTGAAAGAATTTGAAGAACACGCTGCCGAAGAACTCGAACATGCCGAAAAGCTGGCTAAACGAATCGCAGAACTCGGCGGTACCCCGCTTACGAATCCGAATATGTTTGAAAAAGTTGCCGAATGCAAATATGAAGAGCCGAAAAACCTGCATGTTTCTATTCTGCTGCAGCAAAATTTGGCTTCTGAGCGTTGCGCTGTTGCTCGCTATCAGCAAATTTGCGAAATGTGCGAGGGCAATGATTATATCACCTTTAACATGGCCAGAGAGATTTTGGCCGAGGAAGTGGAGCATGAGCAAGAAATCGACTCGTATCTTACCGACATTGAAGTTTTTCGCGAGCACTTCAAATAAATAGACCAAATTTATTTTAACCTTTTGTTAATAATTTCAAGCACTTAGAGAGTTTTTAGCCATTATTGTTGCTATATTACTCTCTTTTTTTTGCAAAAAGTTGTTGACAAAATATCTAAAAAGATATAATTTTATGTCGAATTGGATAAAACGGATTCACCCCATTCTCAAAGAAGCGGACCCATAGACCTCATATCTCTAAAGCTCCAAATAAAAAATGGTCTACCGCTTTATAGAGAAAGGCTGCTACGGTTTTAAACTCACCGACAGCCTTACTCGCAGAGGCCGGCTCCCCCTAAGGCCGGCCTCTTTACTCCCCATTTTAGGGATTAACTTCAGATTGTAAGCACGTTTTTAAACGTGCTTTTTTCTTTTCTCAAATCCTTTACAAAAAAAAGAGACTGCTCTATCGCAATCTCTTTTCTGTTCTTAACCTACTCGCTCAAACCTAAATTTCTCCGGCGGCGTAGCGTTTGGCCATTTCGGACATCGGAATGGCTCTAATCTTGTCAGCATGGCCGGCCGCGCCAAATGCAACATAGCGGGCTTCGCACACTTTTTGCATTTCTTCAATCGCTGGTTTGAGGTATTTGCGCGGGTCAAATTCTTTCGGATTTTCTTGGAATATCTTGCGAATCGCTCCCGTGATTGCCATACGGCAGTCCGTATCGACATTAACCTTACGAACACCGGATTTGATGCCCCTTACTATCTCTTCAACCGGAACACCGTAGGTCTGCGGAATTGCACCGCCGTATGCATTAATCAAATCCTGCAATTCTTGCGGAACGGATGATGAACCATGCATAACCATATGTGTATTCGGCAGCTTTTTGTGAATCTTTTCAATCACGTCTATCGCCAAAATCTCGCCATCCGGCTTGCGCGTAAACTTATATGCTCCGTGTGATGTGCCGACGGCAACCGCCAATGCATCCAAATGGGTTTCCGCAACAAACTTAGCAGCTTCATCCGGATCGGTTACCAAGCGTTTTTTATCAATCACTCCTTCTGCGCCGTGGCCGTCTTCTTTATCGCCCTTACCTGTTTCCAGAGAACCGATTACCCCCAACTCACCTTCAACCGACGCACCGACAGCGTGCGCTCTGGCGACAACCTCTTTGGTTACCTTCACGTTATATTCAAATGATGACGGGGTTTTGCCGTCTGCTTCCAATGAACCATCCATCATCACCGAAGAATAACCGTTAACAATCGCTGACTGACAGATATCTACCGATGAACCATGGTCTTGGTGAATACAAATCGGCAATTCCGGAAACATTTCTATTCCGGCCTGCACCATGTGGCGAATCATCGGGTCGCCGGCAAACTTTCTCGCTCCGGTCGAGGTTTGCAATATAACCGGCGCATTAACTTTTCTTGCGGCTTGCAACACCGCTATTACCTGTTCCATATCATTGATATTAAACGCCGGTACGCCGTAATTATTTTCTGCCGCGTGATCCAGAATCTGACGCATTGTTACTAAAGGCATTGTTTAACTCCTTTTCTAATTTGTTTATCTCTGTTGCGAATATATTATTTTCACCACGTTTTGCAAGTTTTTTTTATTTTTATGCATTTTTCATGCACAAAAGACTTGACTTTTTGACAAAATTAAATATTCTGTCAACGAAATTAATTTTTGTGTTTTATGGATATGTCTTTGTATTTCGTTTTGGCCGTTAGTCTTGCTATCGGCTTGGCTTATGTGTCGTTTATTTTTTACCGCGTCAGTCAAATTGCTCTCAGGAGTGTGTGGGCAACCATTTTGGCCGGTGTTATCATTGTGTGGTACGGATGCGCTTATCCCAGTTATGCTTTCTATGCCTTTGGGTTTTATGCGGCTTATGTCTCAATCTCTTCTCTCCGGCAAATTCGGAAGCTGAAGTCTGATGAGAAGTTAATTAACCCGCAAACGCAAGCCAAACGTTTGGATTTATGCATCGCCAAGCAGAAAATGCTCCAGTATTGGTTTTTCTACATTTTTCTCGGCTGTGCTTTCTTCACTTGGTGGGCTTTACTCTTGTTTGTCCATTGAAGTTTGTTTGTTCAAGGGCTGTTTTTTCTCCCTAAAAACAGCCTTTTGTTTTATCTCCCTCGTGCTTTTTATCTTGATTTTTAGTCAAAAATTAAATATCCTCTCCTCAATGTTTAATTATTAATCTATTATCTTATGGAATATGTCGTTTTTATTATTTTGATTGTAGCTGCGGTTGGTTGCGGCTGGCTTTCTTTTGGGATTTTTTACTCCATTAAGCAATTTGACTTAAAGGCGCAACGCAATTCTTATGCTTTTAACAGCTTTTTGCCGGCTTGCGGTGCCGGTTGTTTTATTGCAGCTACCGCCCCTCTCTATCCTGACTGGGTTTATATCGGATTTGAGGTTTATTTGGCTATGGTCGGGCTTCCCGCTCTTTGGAAAATTCAAGTGCTTTCCGAACGTGCTAAAGAAAAGCAAAAGGAAATTGAGGCCGGACTGCAAATATACCGCTCCAATCGGTTTGCTAAAAAAGAAAAAATCATCAGCTACTGGTTTTGGAGAGTCTTTGCGGTATGCTCCGTTTTTACTTATTTGGGAATTCGCTTGTTGCTTAAGTGAAAATTGTTAAGGTTGTTTCTCGTTAAACAACCTTTTTTTATGTGTTTTTTAAGAATCTCTATCGTATAATCTTTTCCATGATGAACAATTTGCTTAATTTTATCCGGCCCGTGGGGGCGATTGTGTCTCCTTTGTCAGCTTTCTTTTGCGGAACGCTGCTTACTTGTGTGGCCTTTGCTTTGCTGACATCCGAGCTCTCTTTGCTTATGAACAAGTTCGGCATATCTACCTCGGTTGTCGGTATTATTCTCTCTTTATACTATGTCGGATATATCTTTGCCTCTCTGACTTCGTTCAAAATCATAAACAAAGTCGGACATATTCGCGCTTTCTCCACCTATATATCCCTTTTCTCTGCTCTGGTCTTGCTCCATATCTTTTCTCATGATGCTTATTTTTGGGGAATCTTACGTTTGGTTGAAGGGTACTGTCTTGGCTCGGCTCTTTTGTGCTTGGAAAGCTGGCTCAATACTCGTGCCAATAACCAAAACCGTGGCCTTATCATGGCTCTTTATATGGTTACGACCTATCTCGGCTCCGGTTTGGGGCAACTCTTGCTCAATATTCCAAGTTCCAACGGTATGGGGATTTTTGTTTTGGTTTCCATTATATTTTCCGTGGCTCTTATCCCGATTTCTCTTACGGCTCTTCCGACACCTCAAATCAACGTGGCCAAAAGCCTCAACCTCCGTGAACTTTATAAAATTTCTCCGGTCGGTGTCATCGGCTGTTTTGCCAGCGGTATTTTGGTCGGCGGATTTTATACTCTTGGGCCTCTTTATGCAAAACTCGCCGGTTTGTCTCTTTCTCAAACCTCATTATTTATGTTTTGCGGTATCTTGGGCGGTATGTGCGCACAAATTCCTATCGGCAAAATTTCTGACCTTATGGATCGGCGTTTTGTCTTAATGTGGGCGGGCGGAGCTATGTTTTTAGTTGCTCCTTGGGTGCATTTTTTCCTTGATTACGGAAATATTGTTCTTTGCTCTTCAGCCTTTGCTCTTGGTGCATGCACTTTTATTATGTATCCCATCAGTGTGTCTCACGTTAATGATTTGATTGATGACAGCAAGCGTGTCTCTGCTAGCGGAATGCTCATTATGCTCCAGAGTGCAGGTATGGTTTTGGGGCCTATCATTATATCTTTTATGATGCAACATTTGGGGGCTATTTGGTTTTTGGTTTGTTTTTCCGTTGCTTCCGGTGCTTTTGTTCTATACGCATTCAAGCACATTGCCTTCCGTAACATTAAATATGTTGAGGTTACGCCTACTTCTCCGCAACCGACATCTCCTACGCCCATTTATCAAAAAATTACACAAGATGATTCTCTTTTGGATAAAGCTAAAGGGTTGATTACTTCCAAAAAGCATTAAAAAAAAGCCGTCTCCTTATCAGCGGAGGCAGCTTTGTTTTTAAAAATATTCTTTATACTCTTCTATAATCGGAGAAAAGCTTTCCCAAAAAGAACTCAGGCCTGCACTATCCTTTTTTCTTGCTTGGATACAATCGACGGCCATGCACCATAGCTTTAACAAGCTACGATATGTTCTTTCTATCTCATACATTGCGCGTGATAAAAATATCGATGGTTCTCTCTTCAGCAAATGCATCAGATAAAACGTATCTTCACGATACTTTATAAACGCAAAGCGATAAAAATGACTCAGATGGTCGGCTTGCAACTTGTCTCCATCCAAATAATTATCCGTCAGCAAATACCATTCAGATGCCGAAAAGCCAAAATCCATACTTATATGCTCGGCACATCCTCGCAGATATTTATCCAGCCTTTTATGGAAAAACTCCATATCCTCCGGTATTGCATTTTTACCTTCTTTGTTAAACATCTCAAAGATTTGGTCTTTGAACTCATAATCAATAACTTCATTCATAATTATTTATTTTTTATATGTTTCTGTTTATGGTTATAAAACATTTTTGTTATCAAATCAATAGTTTTGTCTATTTTCTTTTAGTTTTATTTTCTTTATTAATCATAAGTCAACTTTTGTTCTTTATAATCTCTTTGTTATTTGGTGAGGATGATATGAAAAAAATTTTTTTATTAATTGCTTTTTTTCTATTTGCCTATCAGGCTCATGCACAATACATGAGCGGCTCTAATGTGTCTTATCAACGGGCGCAAAGCTCAACACCTTCCGAATCGGCTCTCGTTCCCAGCAAAGACGAACAAGATCTTGCGATTGTTGCACATGACCGCGCCAACCAAATTGTTGAAAATTGCTTGCGCAAGTTGCAAAATTATACCAAAAATCCTCCGGTTGCTAAAGAAATTATTCAACTTGATAAAGAGGCTAATGCTTGTATTGAAAAGGCTTTAACCGACGAACTCAAAAAAGGTGTTGCTTCTCAATGGCTTCCGAGAACGGCTGAGGAACTCGAAAAAGCCAAAACATCTTTATTTAATTTATATTACATCATTTATAACTATGGACCCAAATGCAACGGAAAATGTATCGACATGGCGCAGATTTCGGCTTACGGAGAGCAAGGTGTTGTTCTCAGTGATTTGCTTTCGGCTGCGATTTTTATGAATTTGTCGGCTGCTCAAAAAAAATAATCTTTGTTTTAATCTTTAGTTTACTTTTCCGATTCTCCCTTTGTTTTTTCTTATATAAAGACAAAATTTGACAAAGACTCTTTAAGGTGCTATAATTGTTTATCGTCAGTTTTTTACTTAGGGGAGATTGTATCATGAAAAATTCTGAAAATGAAAATAAATCTGTTTTTCAACTCAATGAGTCTCAATTAAAAACAATTCTTTCTCGGCATATGTATTTTACGGCTCATAATTCTGACAGCGAATTTGAAAAACTGCCGGCTCATCTTCGCCGCGCAATTAACCGTGAGGCGGAATTTCATGTTAAAACCATGTCTCAAGTCGAAGGATTGTCCGAGATTTTGAATGATTCCAACCTTGAAAAAGCACAGGAAATGCACAATGCTCTGTGCGAATACTTTGCTCACAAAGGAAATGAGGATGAAAAACACCATCCTAACCGTGATACAAATACTTTTGCGCAACTTCTCCGCCGCGACAGCGATGCTATTTATCTTAATCCTTATGAAGAGCAGAGACGCGAAACTTCTGATGACAAATCAAAACGCTTGGCTAAGAAAATTAACGAAAAGATTTCCGAACGTAAGGAAAAAGGTTCTTTAACTTCAGCAAAAGAAACTTTTGACATCATTATGAACCATCTGCGGACAAACTCCGGCAGAAAATAAACAAACCGCTTTTAACTTAAGGCTCGCTTTTGCGAGCCTTTTTTTGTTTATCTAAAGCATTAACAACAAGGCTATCAACATACTGCCGTAAATGACAATTCCAGATAGGTACATGCCTGCTATTTTTATATCTGCTCTTGAGGGAATTGCATTTTCAATTATTATGGTCTGCAACAATATATACGCAAGATAACCACAAAAACTATACGGAACAAACGGCAACATATAGCGGTTTATACAAAAAGCTATCGGCAAAAGCAATAATGGCGCCATGCCTGCCGGAACGGCATTATAAAACGTGATATTTTTGAAACTCACGCTCCCCAAAACATAGCCGCCGTTTAACAAATCTTTCTTGGGAAGAATGTTTAAATTTATCGGACGCGCATTCAGAAACAGACCAACCAGAAAATGCATCAGCTCATGGAGAATCGTCCCCGGAATGTTACACAACGCACACAGCCACATCGAACGATAAACTGCGTATTTGCAACGCATTAACACAACAACCGCCAAAATTGTATAAAAACGATTGTTAAACAGCGTGGTTACAACTTCCTCTCGGTTAACAAAGTTAACCAAATTGTTGCAGGCTTGGTATAGTGTTTCTATCATCCCTAACCTTTTTTCAAAACGGCAAGTCCGGCAAGATAGGTGTTCAACATTAATTTACATAAGCTCTTTTTGTTGACCATTTTGAAGTCATCTATTATCCTTGTCGTTAGAAATGAACTCAAGGCAAACAAGCTTAGCCACAAAACCTGACGAGCCACTTTGCGTTTGCGCGCGTTCATGTGCGTATAAAGTGCATCAAAAGAAGGCTGCCAGAGTTTCATCATTTTTATTATCATCGCTTTATAGGACAGAGGAAGTTTTTGCGTGTTGAGGTGGTAGTTATAAAGCATTAGCCACAAATTCGGATTACTTAAAACGTAGCCGACAAAAACATCTATATATGCATTTAAATTCTTATATGCCGAGCGTTCCGTTTTTACGCGCAACAACAAATTATAAAGTGATTTTAATGTCTCTATATTTATTTCGGTGATGAGCTTGTCCATTGCCGAAAACTGGTTATAAATCGTGCCGACCGAGCAACCCGACATCTCCGAGAGTTTGCGTGCGGTTAAAAATTCTTGCCCTTTTTCTTCTACCATCTTCCGCCCGACTTCTACCAGATAGCGGCGGATATTTTCTTTGTAATCTACCATTTTGTTTAACAAATTGTTTGTAATTCGACACTATAGTATTTATATATAACAATATTTTGTCGTGTTCAATTTTTTTATTCGGGAGTTGAATAAATGTTTGGAAAAAAATTTGTGCTTGCATCTTCCTTTTACCTTTTTTCTTTAACCTGCGTCTCGGCTCAGAATAACTCGGAAGAATTCTACCAAAATCTGCTGGTTTCTTCCGAACTGGAACAGCAAAGTGCAGAATCCGAGGCTAAAAATTCCGCATCCAAACTTCTTAATCGGCAGATTGAGGTTATCTCCCCAAATGTCTCGAACGATGATGAAAACAGTATTCAAACCAGAAATCAGTTTTTTCAACAAATCAGCCAACAATACGGAAGTGCTCCTTTTGGTTTGATTTGGGGAGAATCGAGAAAAGATGCCGAGAAAATGGGCGTTCGTCTCATTCATGTCGAGGTTAAAGATTATCCCCAAGCCTATGAAGCGCAGAACCCTCCCATGCCCCTTAAGGATTTTCCAAAACTCACTTTGTTTTTCGGCGATAGTGACAAGTTGTTTCGAATCTTAGCCCAAAGTTCTTTTATTCAAGGTGATTTGCCAAAGGGCGAAAAAACCATGCGACTCTATGATAAGTATTACAAATTGTTGGCTCAGAAATATAAAAACGCACAGCAATTTTATACGCCTGCCGTTCAAAATGTTGATGAATCTCTGCCTAATGACACACAATCATTAAACGCTGCTTCTCAAAATCCCAATGACAACCCGAATCTGTTGGCTGAGCTACAAAGCGGCAGTGCCGATTTGTATGCCACTTTTGACGGCGATAATGTCGGGGCGGCTCTTTCGGTTTCGGTCGACGGCGACGGACAATCTTATATTACGATTGATTACAGAAATTTAAAGATTCTTAAGGAAAATGAGTTAAATGTTTTAGAAGCGTTATAATATTTTATTTTGTTTTTATGAAAAGGACTGTTTGATTATGAAAAAAGTTGCGTTTTGCGCCGTGTCCGGCAACGGAATGAGTCCGCTTGCCCAGATTTTGGTTAAAAGAGGTTATGATGTCAGAGGAAGCGATATCAGTTTTGATGCCGGAAGAGACCATGCGAATCTAAAAGCTATCAAAACCGCGGGGATTAAGGTTTTTCCGCAAGACGGGTCGATGATTGATGACGACTTGGAGTTCTTATGTGTGTCTTCCGCCATTACGGAGGACAACCCCGACATTAAAGCCGCGCAAAGCAAGGGGCTTAAAATTATTAAACGTTCCGAACTCTTGGCGCAGATTTTTCATGAATACAAATACAACATTGCCGTCGGCGGTACGGCCGGAAAAACCACAACAACCGCTATGATCGGTTATATTCTTGATAAGCTCGGCAAAAAGCCCTGCATGATTGACGGCGGTATGCTCAAAAATTATGACAATCCTAACTTGTTGCCAAACTATATTTATAATGAAGGCGATATTTGCGTGGCCGAGGCTGATGAAAGCGACGGTTCCATCCGCTCTTATCATCCGTATGTGGCGTTGGTAAACAATATTTCTCACGACCATGTGGAAATTCCGACTTTGGTGGAATATTTCAGCGAATTTGCTGCTCACGCCCGCCATGCTTTGGTCGTGAATGGCGATTGTCCGCTTGCCTCCAAGCTCTCGCACAAAAACAAATTTGTTTTCTCGGTTCTGGACGCTCAAGCTGACTTATTTGCCTCAGACATTAAAACCGAAGATTATGGCGTCAGCTATCAAATTGAGGGCAAAAAGTTTAAGTTAAACATTATCGGCAAGTTTAATGTTTCTAACGCATTGGCCGCTATTGCCTGCTGTATGATGATTGGCGTGGACAAGTTTGAGGCGGCCAAGGCTTTGGAAGGATTTGTCGGTATCAAACGCCGTTTGGAAGTTGTCGGTACTTCTTTCAACGGAATTACCGTTATTGATGATTTTGCCCACAATGCCAGCAAAATCGAAGCATCTCTCTCCGCTGTCAAAGAACACAAAGGCCGCTTGATTGTGATGTATCAATCGCACAAACCTTTTTCCGCGCGCACAACCGGTGAGGAAGACGGCGTGGTCTTTGGTAAAACACTTGATAAAGACGATATTTTGCTTATGCCCGAGATTTATATGCGCGACCCTGTTCAAGACGCCGACATCTCCGGTGCCGACCTTGTGCGCTATGCGCAAAATAACGGCGTCAACGCTCTGTTTCTGGAAACAAAAGACAAGGTTAAACAATATATTATCGACCATGCGCAAACGGGCGACAGAATCGTGATTATGGGTGCTCGCGATAACTCTCTTCCCGATTTTTGCAAGCAGATTTTGAAAGAGTTGGATGAAAAACCTTTGGCCGCTAATTTTTAAGGAATAGGAAAACAAATGTATTATCCTCTGCATAAAGGTGATAAAATCGGGCTGGTTTCGCCCTCGCGCTATGTAACCGAACAAGAAATCAGCAAGGGGGTCGAGTATCTGCGTTCGCTCGGTTTTAATCCCGTGATGGGCAAAAACGCGTTTAAGTCTTTTCGGTTTATGGCGGGAACACCCGAAGAACGCGCCGAGGATATTATGGGATTTTTCCTTGACCCCGAAATTAAGGCGATTTTTGCAACTTCGGGTGGCGACGGGAGCCAATATATTTTGCCGTTGCTGGATTTTGCAGCAATAAAACAAAACCCAAAACCGCTTTGGGGTTTTAGCGATACAACCGCTTTGCAAAACGCTTTGGTGGAAAAATGCGGCTTAATCTGCCCGTATGGGTTGACGCTGAATTATGACTTTCGCTCGGGTGAGATTAATCCAACGCTCGGGAACAGCGTGTCAAACATGATTTTCGGCAATGAATTTTGCTATGCTTACGGGCAATCCGTTATCACCGGAACAGCGGAAGGAAAGCTGGTCGGCGGATGTCTGAGCTTATTGCGCAACTTGTGTGGGACGCCTTATTTTCCGTCCCTTAACGGGGCAATCTTGCTGGTTGAAGATGAGCAGGAAACAACCTACAAACTTGATTTGATGCTGCAACAAATTTCGCAATGCAAAGATTTTGACAAGCTCAGAGGTATTATCTTCGGGCGGTTCTTTGAATGTACCGTGCGGCGGGAAAGTGACGGAACAATTGATGATGTTATCGCTTATTTTGCCAAACAACTCTCTATTCCGGTGGTTAAAGATTTTCCGATGGGGCATGAATTTAAGCGCGTTATGCTGCCCTTGGGCGCAGATGTCAAAATCATCAGCTCCTCCCAAGGCTGTCAGGTTTGTTCCCTATAAACATTTACGCACAAAAAAAACAGAGAAACGTTTCTCAACGGTTCTCTGTTCAAGTTTAACCAAAAAAATAATCCATCTAAATGTCTTGAACACAAAGAGAAAGGAGGTGTTCAAGATTTAGAATCCACATAACTAATTGCTATGACTAAAACGGGGAAGGATGTTTCACAACATATTAATCTTCCCACCAGATCGCTATCTGTTCCACTTAAAATCTAAAACTATGGAATAAAAGCGTCTCACGACGGTTTGTCTTTAAGCCTAATCAGAGGAAACAAAAATTTCGTCCGTGAGGCTCTATATCTTTGGAAATTATAATCTAAATAATTAATTTGTGGTTTTCTTCTACTTTGTTTTCTTTATTTTGTCAACATATTTTTTTAAGCTTTTACTTTTTTGTTTTTTTATGCTAAAAATTTTTTATGTTTTGATTTTCAGAAAGGGATTTTGATGTCTAAAGTTATTACAATGATTCCGGTGCGTATGGCCTCCACCCGCTTGCCGAACAAACCTTTACTTGACGTGAACGGCAAAAGTGTTTTGCAACGCGTGTATGAAAATGTTAAGGCCGTTGTCCCAGGGGATATTGTCATTGCCGCAGGAGACCAAATTTTGGTGGATGAAGCGCAAAAGTTCGGGGCAACCGCCATTTTGACCGATCCAAAGCTCCCAAGCGGAACAGATCGTATTGCCGCCGCTTTGCAACAAATTGACCCAGACGGCTCTAAATATGACATCGTGGTTGATTTTCAAGGCGACGGGCTCAATGTTGACCCGAAAGTTAATCTCGGTTTGATTGAAATGATTGAACGAACCAACTGCGATATAGCAACCTGTGGCATGATTTTTAAAAATGAAAAAGATATTCATGACCCGACGATGGTTAAAATCTGCATGGGCTTGCGTGAGGGCGAGACGGAAGGCAGATGTTTGTATTTTACACGCGCCGCCGCCCCTTATATTCGCAATCCCGAAAAATGCAAAAATCATGACTATTATCACCATATCGGGATTTATGTTTTCAAGGCCGAATCGCTGAAAAAAATTGTTTCTCTCCCCATGGGGGTGTTAGAAGAAAAAGAATCTCTCGAACAGCTCCGCGCCCTTGAAAACGGTATGACTATTCGCGCCAAGATTATCAATAATATGAAGTTGGTTGATGAAGCTCCGGCGGATATTAACACACCTGAAGAATATGCCGAGGCTTGTAAGTGGATTAAATAAATTTTTATCGCTTAAGTTTTGTTACGCCTGAGTTTAGAACTCGGGCGTTTTTTTGTAAAAAGAATTCGTGCAAACCCTTGTCCAGCCCCGAAAATTTCTATTGAAAGGATTTTTTTCTTGTGGTATAATACGAGTCGTGAAGACAAGTGTAATTTAGAAATTTTGAGGTGTATTATGATGAAAAATGGTTACCTATTGCTGTGTGCAACAGCATTAAGCTTGGCTTGTGTATCTAATCAAGCTCAAGCATCAATTAATTTTAATCTCAAAGCACCTCCGATTCTAAATGTGGTTGACAGACACACACAACACACACCGAATTTATCAGCCCGAAGCTTGTCTTCCCCCTTTTCTAAAGAAAGAGAATTTAAGGTTGCGCAAGTTTGTTGGATAACCGATACGGATGACTGCGGCGGGGCGGATTTTGTCGGTACGGATTTAGAAAGCGGCACACCGGAAGTTATTCCCCCTGGGGGCGGAGATGCCGAAAGCTGTATCCGAATGGGGTATGATAAAACCTCGTGTCCGAGCGGCTATAAGGGCAACAAATATTGCCCGCTCAATAATGCCTATTTTGCCGAATGTATTCCGGATTGTCCGAGCAGTTACGTAACTTGTCAATCGCCACAGCAAGGCGTTGGAGAGGTTTGCGGCAACGGGTTATACAAAGACTGCTGTATGCCGACGTGTTCGTCAGATTATAAATATACGCTGGGTTCAATTCCCGACGGTTATGAGGCGGACGGCGAGCCCTGTATGGAATGCGACGAGGGCGGATTGAAAATCAAAGAAAAATACAAAATCAAAGAGAAAGACTGTTCTGGCTTTATAGATTGCGGCGATATGGGATGCAAGGCCGGAGCGACGACGTGTCAAAGCGGAAGTCAGGTTAAGTGTTCGGAATGTGAACCCTGCCCGAATCTTGGCACGGAGAGCGAATGTCCGCCGTGCTCGGTTTGCACTTATGAAGAATGCTCGAATTTATATGTTGTAACCGGTTGTGCAACCGGCTGCACCGACTGGTGCGACTATTGCGCGTTTGAACAATAACTTAGAACTGAAATTATTATCAAGGAGATGTGTTATGCAAAAATTTTTATTATATTCATCAGCTTTGTTTCTATTGAGCGGTGCTGCGGAAGCAGCCTGTATTCAAACCCCGACTTGTTCAAGCTTGGGATATACCTCGAGTTCATCCTGCAACGGCGGAATCAAATGCCCGTTCGGCAATGCATGGAATTGTACAATCATAGATAAAATCACGGAAATCACGAATAAGATTACAACCATTGAAGAAAAAATAACCGTGATAGAAGAGAACGGTGGCAGCAGCTCTACGCCTGATTACAGTAATTGCAAAATCGGATCTATCTTGTATTCGGATTTTAGCTGTAACGAAAATGTTGTTTATACTAAAGAACCAATCGGCGTGGTGTTTGATGAGGTAAACCATTTGGCTGTTGCTTTGGAGGAAAAAGAAAATGTTGCGTGGTCAACGACTGCTTTTGATATTCCAGGGCTCGATTTGCACCCAAGTGATGCTGAATATGATGGATGGGGAAAAAAGAACACTCGTGTAATTTATGAATATTGCAAAGCAAACGGCAAAAGCTGTCCGGCAGTGGAATATGCCTATGAATACACAACCGCCGGTACAAGTGCCGGTGATTGGCATTTGCCATCTTATGTGGAGTTTGACTATATTAGCACTAACACGAGTACCATCAATGATACTATTAAGAAAATAAATAAAAAGCCTCTTTATGATTATTCAAATTACCATGGAAACATGCAGCAACATGTTTATTACGTCTATTATTGGACTTCAACAGCGATAGATAAACAAAATGTTTATACATTCGGGGGTGATTATTATGGCGATAGGCGTATTATAGAAAAAACATTAATAAATCATACAGATACCGGAAGTAGTATTTATGATGGATTTACTGGTTATTATCATTATGTTTACATATCTCGTCCAGTCATTGCTTTCTAAAAAAAATAAAGGCTGTTGGGGAAGCAACAGCCTTTATTTTTTATTCTCTTGTGGTGTTGGCGAGTAGCCAGTTTTTAAATTCTACAACATCCCTCACCTCGGGAATCCAGTTTAAGTCCGTCGGCAGGTCGGTGGTGAACTCGCTCCGCATTCTGACCGGATGCGCCCCGACGTTTATGGCGGCGTACTGATTGTATATTCGGTCATCAACCAAAACGGTTTCTTCCGCCTTTAGGCCATATTTTTCAAAGCAAGCTTTCAACATATCTTCTTTGGCCGTGTCGTGCATAAATTTGCCGTGCTGAACGCATTCTATGGTCAAAAAATCACTCACGTCTTTTAACAAATGGTTTAATAATTTTTTCTTGGTTTCAACATCAAAAGTTGCCGACATGGTAAACTGTTTGTACCCCAAGTTATGCAATTCTTTCAATGTTTCAATCACATTCGGGTATAGCGGGCGGTTGGAAAAAAACTCATAACTGCTACAAAAGTCCTTATCCATCTCCACGCCCAAGCTCGGATGGGTTTTCAACTCCAAGGCTCCGTATTTTTCCTCAACAGGCAGCACCTTGGGCAAGTCCGACCACTCTATGTCCTTATACAGCGGCGCATATTTGGGATGCTTGGTTAAAAAATTATAGTACGCGTAATTTAAATTAGCCAAAACCCCGTCTACATCCCAGAATATGTTTTTGATTATCATTCTATCCTCTTTTGATTTGATTTATTTTTTATTCTGCGCTATTTTATCTTCCATGCTCTTATTATTCAACCGATTTCTTTGGAATACAATGCAAAATTACACTCAAGATTATTTGCTCGATAAGCAGGTCAAAATTTTTCAACCGATTAACGGATACCGCGCCTCAACCGATGCCGTGTTCTTATCCGCTATGGTTTCCTCCGTTAGAAACGGTGATAAAATTTTGGATGTCGGCTCCGGTACGGGGGCTGTTTCTCTTTGCTTGGCGGAGAGATTCAAACATCTGCAAATTTCTATCAACGGTTTTGAAATTCAACCCGAACTTGCCGAGCTTGCAAACTTAAGTGCTAAAGAAAACGGTTTTGATTTTCTTAAATTTATTAATACCGACATTGCCTCTCCCTTGCCCGATGGACTCCGATTTTGCAGCTTTAATCATGTGGTTTCGAATCCCCCCTATGCGCTGAAAGATTTGCCCTCTCCCAACAAAAGCAAAGCTACCGCTCATAACCTAAATCATATGACCTTAACCCAATGGATTAACTTTTGTATCAAAATGACGGCTCCCAAAGGTTTTATCTACCTTGTTAATCGGGCTGAGGCTCTGGATGAAATTTTATTTGCTTTATACCCTAAAACCGGAAATATTCATATTTTGCCGCTCTTTTCCAAACAGGGGCAAGAAGCCAAGCGCGTGCTTGTTTCCGCACAAAAGGACTCTAAAGCTCCTCTTATCCTGCATGAGGGAATTGTTGTTCATGATGAAAACGGGGCATACTCTCCCGCGGCTGAAAAAATTCTGCGAGCCGGCAAGGCTTTTAGTCTGTCCTACTAGTCCCGAAGTATGCTATCGGCTTATCGTTCATTGTTGCACTTTCTAATGCCTGATAGGCTTCGCTTAGAAGTTTTTTATAAGAATCGGCCGGCTCCGGATATGTGCATACGCCAAAACGGCTCTTGATTTGGTATGTTGTAAAATTATCTTCCAACGGAGCTTCTAAAGTTGATTTAATTTGGGATATTTTGGCGGTAAGCTTTTCTTCCGAATCTATTTGCGGTATGAGCAAGCAATACTCGTTTTCTTTTGAGCCATGCGCCAACGTATAATTGCTTTCAAAACAAGTCAGCACTCGTGCCAAAATTTTTTTAAATGCCTGCTTATCCTCTCTCTTTTCAAAAATCGACGGATTTTCTATTCTGAAATAACCTACCGCACTTTGCTCTCTGCCAAAACTAATCATGCTACTGCCTGACGGGTGGGTGCGTAATGCAACCTTTACTCTGTCTTCAAATAGCTGGTATATCGGTAATCCCGTTTCCGAATTGTAAAGTGAAACCTTGTTCTCTCCGATCATCGGGGATGTTCCAAGCAATATAAAACTAAAAGAATGGTCGTCCGGTATATATATTCCCTCAAAATCGACCTTTATCACGTCTCCGTTTTTGTTTTTTAAGCCTATGGGTATAACTTGTCCTTCTGTTAATACGCCGCCTATTCCAACGGATACTTTGTCCCAATATTCCGAGGATACATACTGAAAAAAGTTGTTATCTATTACATCAAATTCGTTTTCATAACCGATTTGTTTTAAAAAAGTTGCGTTTACATATACTATTTTATCATCACTAATTATTGCTACCAAGCGAGGAGATTTGGCAAAAACTTTGAGAATTAAGTCCCTTAGTGAAAGTGTGATATTTTCCAGATTGCTTTTCACCTCCGGTTCTTGCCTATTATGACTTTCTTTTGAAATATACTCTCTTTCTATTTCTTCCGTATCTTCTTGTGCTGCGTACGGCGGCAGTTCCGGTATCGCTTCCAATTTCATTGACTGTGCCGCCGTAGGCTGAGAAGCCTTTATTGCTTTTGGGGGATTATTATTTTCCGGCTTTCTATCTTCTTCTCCATCCAACGCTTCCAACTTGTCCAACAACACGTTGTAATCTTTTGCTTTAGCTAAAATAGAGGTATCTATCTCTTTTAGCGAATTATCGTTGCTAATTGTTTCCAAATATTCCAAAGACGAAAAATCTTCTATCGGATTTTGCATCATCTATATTCTCCGTTATTTCCTTTTCTATATAGATTAATATTTATTAAAAAAAATGCAATTAGTTAAATTTTTGCTGTTTATTAATAAATTTGTTTTATTTTAACTTATAAGTATTTAGTTTTTTTAGAGAATATTCATATGAGTGAAGAAGAGCTTTTAACACAGCATATTAATCAGGAGACAGAAAGTACTCCACAAACAGATGCTCAAGAAACTGTTTTGGGGATGCCGCTTTCTAAAGAAACTTTTAAAAAAGTTTTAATCAAAGATCGTTTTGAGATTAATTTTGATGCTTCTATCCCTTGGTTAAATAATAATGGGGCTACCGCCTATGCCGTTTCGGATAGAATCGACACGGCTCGCAAACTTTTTGCTCTTGTGTGTGATGGTGAGACTTCTCCCAGACTTTCTATTCTACCATATCTTAAATCTATTGATAATCCGGCTCTCTTAAAACTTGTCGAATTCGGAACGGTTTGTTTGCCCGAAACAAAAAAGCATCGTATGGTTCTTATTTATGAGATGCCTTTGGGTGGAAAAGTTTTTGAAAATGGAGTTTGTACCCTTGATTTTAAAAACAATCATGAGAAATTTAAAAATGTTATTTTAAGTTTTTTGGTTTTGTCTGAAACGCTTAAGAGCATGAACATTACTCATCGCGCTATTCGCCCCGATAACCTCTATTTTATTGATGAAAACAAAAGCGAGATTGTTATTGGTGATTGTATTGCCGCTTTTCCTGCTTATTATCAACCTGCTGTTTATGAGGCTATTGACAGTCTATATGCTGACAAATTAGCAAGAGGAAACGGCAATGAGAAAAATGATATTTATTCTATCGGTATGACTGCTCTCGCTCTTTATGTCGGACACGAAATTTCTACCAATATTACTGATGCTGAGACCCTAAGATTGAAAATTCGTAAAAGTTCTTTTTCTTTTATTTCTAGTGTCGAAAAAATTCCTACTGATTTTAGCTCTTTATTTAAAGGTATGTTAAATGATGACAGCGGATTGCGCTGGGGCTATTCTCAGGTTTTGAGTTTTTTTTCCGGAAAACAAGTCAGCTTGGGAAATAACTCAAGTTCCGAGCGTCCCAAAAGAGCCTTAAACATTGATGGAGAAAAAGTCTATATGCCAAGAGATGTGGTATATAGCATGCATAATAATATTTCTGAAGCTTATGATTTGATTATCCGCGGAAAACTTTCTGATTGGGCTAAAAACGGTTTGGAAAACGAAAAACTCGCATCTCAAATCGATGCCATCGTCAAACAAGAGTTATCTTCGGCAGGAAATAAGGATTTAACTATCGCTCGCATCTCTATACTTATTGACCATTCTTTGCCTATTCGCTATCGAAATATCTCTTTCTTTCCTGACGGTATTGCCAAAGCCGTTTTCCATGAAATGAAAAATAAAAAATCTATTAAAGATTATAACGATATTTTTTCTACCGATTTGATTAAACTTTGGTATCAGATGCAGGAAAGTTTACGCGCTCCCGGAAATATTACTGAATTTCGGGTCTATATCATGCGATCTGAAATCGGATATGGTATTGAACGTATTATTTATGATATTGACAATGATTTACCTTGCATCAGCTCATTATTTGAAAACGAATTCGTTTCTAGTGCTCCTCAGGTCTTGAAAGCATTAAATGCATCTTTTGAGCAAACAAATATTACCTCTCAACCGTATGACAGATCAATTATTGCCTTTCTTAGATGCAAAATGGGCAAGAAAATCGACAATTATTTGGCAGGATTATATTCAAATCGCAGTGAAATTAAAGCTTCTGCTATCTTGCAACTCTATTCCATGATGCAAACTAAATTCGGCCCTTCCGAACTTGTTAATTTGGCTCGGTGGTTGGTTAATTATTGTAAACCGATGATTTTGGTCTATCATAATAAAAAATACCAAAAATATTTAGAAAAAGAGCTTGTTAAGATTTATCAACATGGAAAATTATATGAAATTTTGAATTTACTTGAAAATGAAGCTGCTTTGGAAAAAGACAGAAATGATTTTGCGGCTATCCTTAACGAAGTTAATCTTTTGCTCCTTGAAAAAAATAAAATTTCTGATTATATGGCAAAACTTGGAGAATCCGCTCGAGCTTCAGCTCTCAAACTGGCTTCTTTCGTTTCTGTTTTAGTTATGATTGCTTCTTTTGCCTACAATCTTATCTCTTGGGTGTTAAATTAATGATGGACTCTAATAAAAAATCTGGATTTAATCTTATAAAGGCTGTTAAAGGGTTTTCTTTGCTGCAGAAAGTTTTGCTTGCCTTTTTCTTAGTTATTTTAACCATCGTTTCTTTCCCGATTGTTTTTATTTTGATATTTGGTTTGTTACCGACTATTACCGTGATGTATACTGCTCCTGATAATTATGATAAGCAGCTTATTATCGGTTGTTTTAATATTTCCGGCGTATTCTTTTATTTGTTTGGGTTGCTTGCCGGTTTTGGAGAAGGCGTTACCAATGGCATTGCTGATAATATATTCATGATTATTGTCATGCTCTCTACGGCAGCTATTGGTGTTATTGTCTATTCCGAGCTTCCTAATCTTTATGCTTATATTTATAAAATTTCAGCACAAAAACGCATTGAAAAAATTAATGCCCGTTTAGAAAAACTTAGAGAAGAATGGGGCGAAGAACTTGTTCAGCGTACCAAAAGTCAAAATGAAAAAGGAAATTAATTGTCATTAACTCAAGGCTGAAGTTGACTCTTTTATTTCTTCTTGCTATTTTTTTTATGGGTTAGGTCGTTTTGTTTTGAGGGGCTTATGTGGCAGTATATTAACGCGCTGATTGATCGTATTGTGTTGAAAATTAAACCTCATGCATCTAAAATCGAAAGGTTTTATAAAAAGCATTATAGTAAAAAATTATCGGCTTGCTCTCAGAGTTTTTTGAAACTTTGTGAGCCTTTTCTGAAAACATCTCTTAAAAGCAGAAAAAAAATTCTTGAAAATAATCTGTTTGAAAAAATCAGGCTTCTCTGCGTGCTGGTTGTTGTGTTTTTTTCTGCCGTGCTTGTTTATTCCGGCTCGTGCTGTTTGCTTTTGGCTTTGTTCTTAAATTCTTTGGTTATTTGGTTCTTGTTCCGTGGTTACAGAGCGGCTTATTTATGCGCCTTGGTTTGTTTTTTGTTTGAGCTTGCATTGGCTTTTAATTGGGTAGTGCTATCGGTTTTCGTTATTGCAGCTGCCGTTCTGTCTTGGGGATTTAGAATCGAAAATACACGTATCTCCTTAGAAAAATCTTTTCAATTACGTCGGACTTATTTTGATATTTTGAGAGATTGCGTTGCCGCTTCCTTGCTTGCTCTTTTTGTGTTGCTTGTCGGATTTATTCTGTTTTGGATTTCCGGTGAATCCGCTCAGGAAAAAGAGGCTCAGCTTGTCAAACAGCAACAGCTCGGTATCGTTGCCGGAACGGCGGCTAGGCATTTGTTCGGTTATGAGGATTTTTGCAAAAATCAGGGATATGTTTTGAAAAACTATCCGGTGGTGTTTGCTAAATTTTTTGCTCCCGAAATTTCTAAAATCGATACTGCTTTGAAAAAACAAGGCAGCAGTTTGCAAATCTTTTATCAAAATGCCAAAGATGCTTTCGGGCGTCGCCTTTATAACAGTATTGCCGAAGAAATTGAGACCATTCGTCAACAGGCCATTGTTGAAATGGTTTCATTAAAGAAGAACGTTAATCCTCAAGATGTTTTGTGGGACAGCGATATTGACGGTATGATTTCAACAACAGAGGCTTGCGTGCTCTTTGATGAAATGGCCGAAAGCATTTTGTTGCGCCCTAATGCCTCCTTTGATGAAATGAAGAAATTTTGATGTTGAATTTTATTTGGGCAGGTTTCTTTATCGTTGGTTTTGTTGCGGCTTGCCTGCAATCTTTTGTTGACGGGGCGGTATGGAATAACATTAGTATGGGAATATTTGAAGCCGCCAAAACAGGTTTTCGCATTTCTATTAATTTAACCGGTTTGTTATGCTTATGGATGGGTATTCTGAAAATTGCCGAATCGGTTGGCATCACTGAATTTTTGGCAAAGCTTCTCAGGCCTTTGTTTGCTAAAATTTTTCCCGATGTGCCGCAAAATTCTCCCGCCTTTGGCTCGATTATCATGAATATTGCCGCTAATATGCTCGGCTTAGATAATGCCGCTACACCTATGGGGTTAAAAGCCATGGAACAGCTCCAAGAAATTAATCCTCATAAATCTCGTGCTTCCAATGCTCAGGTGCTGTTTATCGTCTTAAATTCTTCGGCTCTGACTATCATTCCGATTGCAATTTTAATGTATCGTATGGAATTGGGCGCGGCGAATCCGAGTGCCGTTTTTATTCCGATTTTGATTGCTACTTCCGTTTCAACATTGGTGGCTTTTCTTTCGGTGGCTTTGCTACAAAAACTTAATATTTTTAACCGCGTCGTTTTAGCTTATTTAGCTGTTTTTCTTTGTTTTATTGCCTTTTTGACTTATGGTTTTTCTTTATTGCCGGCAGACAAAAAGCTCTCCTTATCTACCGAAATCAGCAATTTTATTTTAATTGCCGTTATTGTCTTGTTTATTTCTCTCGGTTTATTAAAAAAAATAAATGTCTATGAGACTTTTATTGTGGGGGCTAAAGAAGGTTTTGACGTTGCAGTTAAAATTATTCCTTATCTTGTTGCCATGCTTTGTGCCATAAGCGTGTTCAGAGCCTCCGGTGCTTTTGATTTGTTGATTGCGGCTTTAGATAAATGTTTTAGTTGGCTGGGGATGGATACCGATTTTGTTCCGGCTTTGCCTACCGCTTTTATGAAGCCCTTATCCGGCAGCGGCGCGCGTGCCATGATGATTGAAACCATGCAAAATTTCGGACCTGATTCTTTTCCGGCTTTTGTTTCTTGTATCGTTCAGGGGGCTTCCGAAACAACCTTTTATGTTTTCGCAGTTTATTTCGGGGCAGTGCGTATCTCCAAAACAGGTTCTGCACTCGGGTGCGCTCTTTTGGCCGATTTAGCCGGTATTATCTCAGCTATTTGGGCTGCTTATTTGTTCTATTAATCTTTCCTTATTCCTGCTTTAATTACAGCCACTTCAGCCGCTTCATTAAAAAGACAAGCATTCCGCAGAGTATGAGCATGACGGCGCAGACCGTGGCAAAGGCGTAGGGCTTTTCCGCATAAGGGATTCCTTCGACATTCATCCCAAGCAAACCGGTCAGCATGGTCAGCGGCGTAAAAATTACGGTTACCAATGAAATCGTATACATGATTCTGGTCATACTAATACTAACCTTGCTTTGCATCTCTTCACTAAAAACGCTCATTTGCTCTCGGCAATAGTCCAAATCTTCTACGGCTTTGGTGATATCGTTGTATATCTCTCGGATATCTTCCCTGTCTTCTTCCGTCAGTGCATCCCATTTGTCATTTTGCAGCTGGATAAATATTTCTCGCTGCGGAGCGGCGTAGCGTCTTATGGCGATGATGTCTCGACGCATATTTGAAATTTTATCTCTCAAATTCAAATCACTTAATGAATCCGCATCCAATATTTTTTCTTCAACATCTGCCGTTTCATCCAGCATGTCTATTATCGTGTCATTAATGCTGTCTGACATATTTTGAGCCAATAGCAAAAACAACTGCATGGGGGATGTCGGCAGACCTTCCGCACTTGAGATTAGTTCCCTCAAATCACTAACCGCTTTTAACGAATTATGCGATAAGGTGATGATTTTGTTTTGTTCTACCCATACGCGCAAAGAAACCATATCTTCCATGGCAGCATTCGGATTATAATTTATGCCGCGCAAAATCAGCACTATTCCTTTTTTATGATGAAAATAACGCGGGCGCGTGCTTATATCACATAATGCCTCGGCAACATCGGAGGAAATGCCATAGTGCTTTGTTAAAATTTTTTTGGCTTCGGGGTTTTGATAATCCATATGCCGCCAGAAAAATTTGTCTTCCGTATTGTAGGCTATGGGCTTTTTGCTCAATGTAATTTTCGGGGCTTGGCCGTCTATAAAATCGACTAAAAACGAATCGGTTATGCCAGTAGAATTTTTGTTTTGCAATGTTTTATTCCTTTAATTTTTTAGGTATCTAAACGTACATTTTTTATTTAAATACGGGTCTTCTTTGATATTGGCTATTCCTTTAGATATG
This sequence comes from uncultured Alphaproteobacteria bacterium, assembly GCA_944390355.1. GTDB lineage: Bacteria > Pseudomonadota > Alphaproteobacteria > RF32 > CAG-239 > HGM16780. Next base: position 96,856 of record CALXPT010000001.1, read on the forward strand.
ATTTCTATTACCCGCGGGTCATTATCGTATTCCGTATGGGCCGTTACCGGATTTACGACGCCTACTCCGAATGCTGATATAATATCTGCTATGTTAATATCAATATTTGTTACCGACGGGCAGATACGAGAATCGATATAATTATTCACAAAATCCTGCGTAATGCCATAGCTTAACAAGTCATTCGGGTCTGAAAATGCTATAATTTTGGTTTCTTTAAAAACTCTGTCCTGATTTTTTTCGCCCTTCGCCGTACAATAATTTTTTATTTGGTTGGTTACTTTTGGTGCCGGTCGGCCGATTTGCAACAAAGGCAACTGATTGGCCAGCATAAAAACGGTTATTTCTTTTTGTTTTAATAGATTTATGATTTGTTCCGCCTCATGTCTGTTTTCTTTATTTGACGGCGGAAGAGTTTTTATTGTGGCGATTTCATCGGCTACACCGCTGACACTATCAAGTAAAATGCGGCTTCCCAAAGAGTGCGTGATAAAGATTATGTTTTCTTTACTCAAGTCCTTTATTTGATTGTATGATGAAACTTGGCAGAGTGATGTATCATTATCCTCTAAATCTTCCCAACTGCGGCTTAGCATCCAGCAAGTTGCCTCTTTGGTGGCATTTAGAATTTGCGTTTTATCATCAACCAAATACATCATCGGGTCCGGCAAAACATCATTTAAAAATGTTTTCATCGTATTATTAAATGCGGCTCGCTTATATGTATATGTGCCCGATGTATCATAATCCAGCACGCGTTTGGCTTCATCGGTGATATTTGACCAATTCAACTCATAGAAAATAACCGTCTTTTTCTCATCTTCACTTTGCATTCTGGTTACGCGCAAATTACCGATATTTGTTTTTTTATCATGCGGGCTGACTAATGTCAGATTTTTATCTTCCTTAGACCATGTGGTCAGATTTAACGATCTGGCTAAATTTTCTTTAATGCGGCTCGAATATCCGGGGACATGTGAACCTACTCCGTGTATCATCATTACTTTTACGATATCTCCTTGCGACAGATAATCTTCTATTCCAAAAAAAGAATCGCCTGAGATTTCACATATTTTTTTATCCTCAGCACTATTATTTTCAATTATGGCCTGCGCTACTCCTTTTCCGAATGATTCACATCCCGATACGAATATGACAAGAGCTAATACCGCCAAAATTTTTTGCATCTTAATTATCCTTTAGCTATTTTTTTGTATCTTATCTTTATGAAGAAAATCTTGCAACTAATATCTCATTAATTCTATGAAAGGTAGGCTTATATGAAAGCACTTGTTCAACGCGTTACCGAGGCTTCGGTTGCCATTGCGGGAGATGTTTATTCTCAAATCGGACAAGGCTATTTGGTTTTACTCGGCGTTGAGCGTGATGACAGCTCTCTTGAAGCAGATTATTTGGCTAAAAAAATTGTTAATTTGAGAATTTTTGAAGATGAAAACGGAAAAATGAATCTTTCTATTGCCGACATTAAAGGGAGTATTCTCATTGTCTCTCAATTTACTTTGGCCGGTGATACTTCCCGCGGAAACAGGCCGGGATTTGAAACAGCCGCAAAACCCGAAACCGCTAAGCCTTTATACGAATATATGATTCAAAAACTCAGAGCGTATAATGTTGAAGTTAAAACCGGCATTTTCCAAGCGGAAATGAAAGTTAAGCTTATTAATGACGGGCCGGCGACTTTTATGCTTGAGAAAAAAGGAGCTATGCATGGTTAATGATTCTGACTTTCAAAACGAAGATTATGAAGAGCCTCTTTCCCCTTTGGATATTGAAGTTTTATGGAATCGACTCAAAAGTTTGGAATATAATAATATGGTCGGAATCATCCAACTTGAACAGGATTTGTATTCGGCCATAAAGCAATTTCCTCTCATTAACGATTATTCCATTTTAATGCTCCATTTACAACTTATGAAAGGACAAATTGAGCGCGCTAACGTAATGGCCTATAAAATCTGGGAAAAAGGCGGCGATATTCGTACCGAACCCTATCTCCTTTATTTGCAAGATTTAGTCGCTTTGAACTTGCGGGAAATGGCTAGTGAAATTTGCGAAAGTTTTATTTCCGAACTGGATGACCTACCCGAAGAGTTGTTTGTTCCTTTATTTAACTTTGCCTTTGCTCAGGCCGATGCCGATTTGATTTTGAGTTTGGCTGCCCGTATGCGGGAAGATGTTTTTGAAGTTATTCAAAACATCATTCAATCTTATCAGGAATCCGGCGCTTGGGATATTTTTGCAGATTTTCAAGATATTATTTTTACCAAAACCTCGCATCAGCTTTGTGATTATAATATTGAATTTAATGCAGCGGGTGAATATCCTGTCTTGATTATTAATCTCTATGTTTCTACCCTCAAAAATCAAGAAAACGACATTATCATTGCCCTACAACAATACTGTGCGGAAAATATGTTGGCGTTTCCTAATAATTTGGAAGTCAAGGTCTTAGCTATTCAGTCGCATTTGCCGGTGGAGCGTAGTCTCTTACCGGTGTGATAATTGAAGGCAAAACATCTCTGCCCCAGTTTTCTTCCTGTTTATCCTTTAGGTATTTGACCATTCCGTAAGACAACTGTTCGCATGAATTATCAAAAAGTTTTTGCATTAATTCAAAGGCAACTTCTTGTTCGTTGTCTTTGGTTTGATATAGCACAAAGCGGTTTTGGTGGTCGGTATAGGTTTTGTTCTGCCCGACATATGTTACATCAACCGATGTTACCATTTGCAAACGATTATTTTCGTGATTAACGGCATCTACTTTGGCTCGCAAAATTTTGGGAGATACAATAAATTCAGCTAGTCTCTTGTCTCCCGTTAACAAAAAATACGGACTGTTGCGAAACCAATCGCGCAGCAAATCTGCATAGCCGTCCGAGCTCGAACCATCAAAAAACGCCATCGGTTCAACATAAACTAAGCCTTGTTTTTTTAATGTGCCGGTTAATTGCTGCGACGACTTGTCTTCTTGAACGGACTGTGTTTCATCTTCAAAAACATTTTGCTTTGTTTTCGAATCCTGTGATGTTTTTTCCGTATTGCCTATTATTATCTCTTTTGTTGCCAATTCGGCTTCCTGTTCGGCTTGTTGCGCTTGTACGGCCTTATTTAACTCTTTTGTTAACTCATCGGAAAGTTCGGCTGTTTTTTCGCTGATATCCTCATTTATTTCTTCGGGTTGAGACTGGCGGTTGAATACTTCATCTATCGCCTGAGCGATATTGGTTTCGGCGACGTATCCCGAAATATCCACGCAGATTTTTTCTTCATCCTGAAAAGATGTTTTCATGTTCATGTCTTCAACATAATTGTCTACGATTTGGTAGACCATGACGTTGAAATCGTGTTCATCCAACTCCGTTTTAAATCGGCTGAGGGATGACATATTGCTTATGGCATTAAAGGCGGCGGCGTCGCTTGCTCTTACCCTCGCCGTTGATTTGGTTTCATCGCCCTTTATGATTTCACAGGCACTGCCTTGGATTAAAACCGTATTATCTTCCGCAAAGCTCGCTATCGGAAGAAACATGGTTGATGCAATGACTGTCCATATACTGATTTTTTGTATTCTCATGTGTGCAGATTATAGTTTTTTTTCAAAAATCTCACCTGTTTTTTTGCACTTATTCACTTATTGATTTTTTTAGTATTTATGTTATGGTGTTGCAAAATTTATTTGATGAGGAAATCTTATGGTTATTACTTTTTCGGCAATTTTGTTCGGTATGCTCTTTTTATTCAAGCCCCTGCAAAAAAATGCTTTTTACATTCTTCATGCTGCGATTGTCATCTTGGCGGCTTATTATGTTGAAACGCATTATTTTCGGGCTCCGATTTTCGGGCATAAAACATTTTTGCTGTTTTTAATCTTCCATCTTATTTCTATTAATCTCGTTACGATTTTTGCTTATTGGAAAGATAAAAAAGCGGCTATGCGCGGAAATTGGCGCGTACCGGAAATGCAACTCCACACATTGGAGCTTTTGGGCGGTTGGTGCGGGGCTTATATGGCTCAAAAAATGTTTCGACACAAGACAAAGAAAAAAAGCTTTCGCGCCATGTTTTGGTTGATGCTTGTTTTTCAAGTTGCTTTTATTTGGATTGCTCTGAAATATCTGCGTCTGATTTAGTTCAAAAGCACCCTGCTCGGGTGCTTTCCGTTATTTCAAACAAGCTAATTCTCCAACTGCCTTTTGTAATTTGCGAATCGAGTTTAGTTCTATTTGCCGCACGCGTTCTTTCGAAATGCTGTATGCCCGACTCAGGTCATCTAATGTCAGAACTTTTTCCGACAAACGTCTCTTGAAAAGTATGTCTTTTTCTCTTTCGTTGAGGCATGACAGGGCTTTGGTGAACAGTTTTTTGCGATATTGATAGGTTTCGGAATAGCCTAACTGTTCTTCTTGGTTGGGTTTTTTGTCCGCTATAAAATCCTGCCATTCACGGCTATTGTCCGAAGAATCGACAACCATGTTGAGTGAGCCATCGTGCGCGGACATACGATTATTCATTTCCGTTACTTCTTGCACACTTACATCCAATGAATGCGCTATATCGGCCAATATTTCATTGCTGAGTTCCTTATCCTCCATTAACCGGAGGTTGTTCTTGACTTTTCGCAAATTAAAAAACAGCTTCTTCTGCGCCGCAGTTGTTCCGATTTTGACCAATGACCATGAATTCAGAATATATTTTTGAATTGAGGCTTTTATCCACCACAAGGCATAGGTTGAAAATCTAAATCCTTTATCCGGATCAAATTTTGCAACCGCATACATCAGCCCGATGTTTCCCTCGGATATCATTTCACTCAACGGTAGGCCGTACCCCTTGTATTTGGACACAACCTTTACTACCAAGCGCAAATGCGGCATTATCAGCTGATAAGCTATCTTTTCATCATGACTTGCCTGATAGGCCTTGGCGAGTTTATATTCTTCTTTCACATCCAGTATCGGATACTTTCGAATGCTTTGCAGATATCTTGCTAGATTAAGTTCGGGTGAGAATTCAAGTCCAATAAGAGTGTCTGCCATTTTCTTAAGTCTCCCTTAAATGAACTTTTACAACTTTATATTGTATTAAGAATATTTGCAAGCTATTCTTTAGTATAGATTACAGAAAAATTCAGAATCCGGTTTGCAATATTTTTATCAAGTTCTGCATATCTTGCGGGAGTTCGGCGGTAAATGATATAAATTGTTGTGTTCGCGGATGAATGAAACCTAAAGTTGCAGCATGCAGGGCTTGGCGCGGAAAATCGTTCACTTCATTTTTTATTTCCGTCGGCAGTGCTACTGTTGTTTTGTGATTTTTTACATAAACCTTATCCCCGATTAAATTGCAACCTCGAGATGACAGATGTACTCTGATTTGATGCGTGCGACCGGTCTCAAGACGGCATTCTACCATGGAGGCGGCATTGTGAAATATCTTGAGCGTTTTATAATTTGTTATCGCATGTTTTCCGCCTGATTTTAACACAGCCATTTTCTTGCGGTCATAGGGGCTTCGGCCGATATTGGTTTCAATCTTTCCTTCTAAGGGCTGCATTACACCGTAAACTACCGCATAATATGTTCGCTCTATGGAATGTTGGGCAAACTGCAGGCTTAAACCATGGTGTGCCATGTCGTTTTTGGCAACGACCAGCAAGCCGCTGGTTTCTTTATCTATTCGGTGCACTATTCCGGGGCGTTTCACTCCTCCTATGCCTGATAAGCGTCCCTGACAATGAAAAAGAAGTGCGTTCACAAGTGTATGTTCATAAGCTCCGGGGGCCGGATGAACCGTCATTCCCGCCGGTTTGTTAACAACCAAAATATCTTCATCTTCATAGACTATCTCTAAGGGGATGTTTTCGGGAAGCGGCGTCGGTTCTTTTGCCTCCGGAATAACTATTTGAAAGCTGTCATCTAATCTTACTTTATATGAATTATCGGTTATAATCGTATCTTCAAGAGAAACAGCTCCTTCTGCTATCAGCCGTTGTATTTGTGAGCGCGAAATCTCGGGTATACTTGAGGCTAAAAATTTGTCCAGCCGCTCTCCTTTGGTCGTTTCATCTACTTCCGGTGTTGTGTATGTTTGTGTTTCATTATCCATTTACAATTCCTATTTTTTCTTATATCATTAGTGTTACTCTTTGTTCTAACCTTTTGCAAGGAAAATGATTCATGGATAAACTCAAACTTGTTAAAGCTTTGGTCGCCTTATTGAGTTTTTTACTCGTGTTCGGTATTTTGACCGCAGCTACACTCATCTACAAAAAAATTAATGCTAGAAATAATCCTAATCAAAATACCATACAAACCATTCATTTAAACGAGCCTTTCGGCAGTTCCATTAACGCAATGTTAGAAAATAACGGGTATATTTACCTTCTCGTTAAAGACGGCGGCATAGCTGACCGAATTATTGTTCTGGATGCCGAGAAGCTCTCTAAAACCGCAAAAATTGTCTTGGAGTAGATTGTGAAAGAGGTTTGATATGGCTGATGCTAACAGCGATGATGAATTTGAAAAATTATTAAATGATTTTATTTCGACTCAGCTCGAAGATGTCGACCTTGATAAGGTTTCTTCCGTTACCAAGGAAGCTGCCATTAACAACGTTTCCGACGTTGAAGTTCCCTCTTTGAACAAGTCTCATCCTACTTCGGAACAAGATGATGATGATGAGTTGGCTGCGCTTAAAGAAGGTGAAAAAGCTTTATTTAAAGCCTATCATAACTTTAAGGATGCCATTGATATGATGGCCGAAGAAAACAAGCTGCCTCCGATTGCGTTTAGAGTTCAGCCGGATAAACTTGTCCCTCACTATAAACCGTCTGTCGGAAAACTCATTGCCGAAGATACTCTTGCCGGTTGGGATGTCATGATTCAATGCGACCCTGATACGTTTGTTCAAATCCGTCATGACATGACAGACGAACAGCTACTCGATTTTGCCGAAAAAACTAATGATGATGTCGTCCAATTCGCTTTGATTTCTTATGTCGAAATTTTGATTGAAATGGAAGGATGCGAAATTTCTTATAAAGAACGCAAACTTAAACGCGAAAAGAAAAAACTCGAACGCAAAATTTATGAAGACCATCAACGCCGGATTGAATTGATTAACCGCTACATTAAAGCCGTGCAGGAAAAAAACTTTCCCATTGATGCCGAAAGGCTTGTTAAAAACTATTTTAAAACCGCTAAAAAAGACCCCGACGGCGCTTATAAAGTTTTAACACAGAATCCCGCCGTCTATGCTCCGATTCAAGTCGATAAAATTAAACCAAGGTTCTTCGGCCTTTTGAAAGTTAAGCCTCAGGACGGTATTCGGATGAACAAACTTATCGGGGAATTTTTGAAAAAGCTAAAAGCATAATTATTTTGCGGAAAATAATAGACAAAAACTAAAAATTGTGTTAAAGTAGTATTCAGATAAGAAAGCATATTTTGATTTAAGGTAGAATAAAAATGGCTGATGAAAACGATAAATTTCCGGTTCACGTCAACAATAACAACGGCAACTCAAACTCTGCCGTGCGACCTACGGAGCGCAATGGTGCAACACCCAATACACCTATGCCGACACGGACAAACGCAACGCCGAACACGCCTATGCCGACACGGCCGTCCATGACACCAAATACGCCGGCTACATCTCGGCCGTCCATGACGCCGAACACACCTATGCCCGTGCAACACAATATGCCGCAACCCGTACAGCATCAAACACCGAATCTTCCGCAAAAATTTGCTCAGGAAGATGAGAACTCGTTGACCGTTGATGAAATCAAAGAAACCGACGTCAACGAAAAAGAAGATACCTTAACCGTTGATGAATCTAAAGAAACCGATGTTCATGAGGCCGAAGACACTCTTGTTGTTGATGAAGCAAACACGGCAACCGTTCATCAAGCCGAAAATGAACAACCACAAACACCGGTTGAACCCGAAAACGAAAATACAGATGATCAAACCGGTGAAGCGGAAAGACGTCCAGATGAGCCGGCCAACACCGATTTGGACAGCGACAAAAAAGGTCCGTTTGCTCCCAAAGACATTATCGAATATATGTTTAATGACTGGCTCATCGGCGGAATGAATGAAGCTTGGTGCTGGCTCTCAAAAAAAACCGACCTTGCCTATTATCGCGACAGATATGAAAAACGCCGTAAAGCCAATAATAAGGTCGAAGCCAAAGAGGTGAAGGAACACCAGACCTTTAAGGATATGGAAACTCTTGATAAAATGGCCAATGATGACATCGCCAAAAAGAGCGAAAGCATCGGTCGATATAACAGCTTGGTTGAAACGGCAGATAAAATCCGTGAAGGCAAAATTGATGAAACTAACCTCAGCCCCGAGGCTAAAGCCGATTTGAAAGCTGCCGATCAACAAAAATTGCAACAATTTTTGAACCCGCAGAGTATTCAAAAGGCTCAAGAAAATATGAAAATGACCTTGGAGGCGGCGGCGGTTTTTTCCAACAACTATGCTTTGTTGATGGCGATGGATGCCAAAATGCAAAATTCTTCGGCCGAAGACCTCAAAGATATGAAAAAAGCTTTTGCCAAATATCAGGCCGAAGGTTTTAAGTTTTATGCCAAAGCTATCGGTGATGCCGTTCGCAGCGGGCAAGACCCCAATCAGGTCAACCAGCAACTCATGAACATTGTTAATCAAGGTATCGATAAAATGCATAAAGACGTTACCAAAGGAAACTTTGACGGGTGCAACAAGAAGAGACTTATCGGACATAAAAAAGGAAAATACAAAGGAAATGAGTTTGTTGATAAGTTAAATGCTTTGCGCAACGGCGTGGATTTGGACAACTATCAGCCCATGTCTTTCCGCGAGGCGGTGGTTATGTCTCAGGCTTATGATACGCAATCGCAATACAAGCTTGATGAGTTGGCTCTGAGTTCGGCTCGCGCGGCTAACGACAACCGCCGCAACAGCGCACATCAAGCGATTGATAATATGAATAATCCTTACTATAATAATTCCCGCGGAAATACGCAGACTCAAAATCAGCAGCAGTCTCAATCCCATTCGCAAACGCAACAAAATCAACAAGTGCCGCCGATTAATCCTAATTTCAGAGACGGGGGCAGATAGTTTGGAGATTTTACCGGCATGAAAAAAACTCTTAAATTCTGTTTTGTCGGCGTGGTTTGGTCCGCTCTTTTCTTGGGCGGTATGAACCTCTTGTTCATGCTGCTTTGGAATTTTAATCTGTTCCACTGGTCTGACTGGAAAATTATTGCTCTTTTCTGGAATAGCGGCGGGGTTATTCGTTCCGCTTCCGATTTTGCGTTTTTGCTCCTCTTAGTACTGTGTTTTACCATATGGATTTGGGGTTGGAAAAAAGCCCTCAAAATTAATGTTCTCGCTATTTTGATGAAGCCTTTGGAATATTATCGCAAATATGAGCTTAAAAAATACGGCGAATCGTCAAGAATTGTCTTGAAAAACATCGGCTTTTCGGCTAAAACTGGTAGTGATGACGAGATTATTAAAACCGAGCTGAAAAAAATCGCAAAAGAAATCGATGATTCTAAAGAAGTTCCCAAAATAAGAGAAGTTGTTAACGAAAGAATCAGCGATATCAAAAAATAATCTCTTGTTAACTTATGTATGCTAGCATATTCTATCTGTTATGAGGATTTTGTGCATTGAAACCTTTGGTTATTTTAACGAGAATCTTATGTGTCGGCCTCTTTTGGAGCTTGTTCTTCATTGAAGGCGTCAGAGTGATTATGCTCCGTAACTGGCATTTTGATATCTTTCAGACTGCACACTGGAATCATGCTTGGAATCTTTGGCTCTCCGGTTGGGTTATTCGTACCCCTAAGGAATGGGCCTTCGTTCTTATCATTTTGACTTTTATTCCCCTCTGGTTGTGCGGATGGTCCGCTCTGAGTTTAATCAAATGGGAAAAAATCGCCGTTAAAGCTGCTGATTTTCCTGTCATTTTGTTCCGCAAATTCTTCTTTCGTCCGGTTAAAATCATTACAACTTCGGGCGGGATGAAAAACATCAAAAAGAAAAAATCTTACAAAGAAGTCCGCCCCAAAAGTTTGCGCTTGCCTCTTGATGAACGCCCCGATGTTATGCCAAGCAATTTGTTACAATCTCCTCGTGCAAAGTTCTCTGCCCCGCAAAGTGTTGCAAACTTCGGTGCTACTCCGGTTGGACAGACAAATCCGACACCGGCTCCTACTCCTAAATTTCTCGAAACTCCGGTTTCTTCCGAGCCTAAGCAGTTTAGCCATTCTTTGTTTGATATGGACAGCAAAGATGATGATTTTGATTTCAATATCGATGATTTTGATTTAACCGAATCCGATAACAAAAAATCATCTCCCGAAGAAGCTCCGCGTAAAAACCTTCCGCAAAAAAGAGATAATCAACGCGAGATGCGCGATAACTCTCCTAAGGATAATTCTTCAAGGGATAATGCTCCCAGAGAACGTAACGGCAAAAAAAATCGTGATAATAATGCCAATTTACCCGCAACCGCCCGCCATAATAACCAGCCGGCAAATACAAAACAAGCTAATCTGCCGTCTCAACCCAAAGGCAGCGGAAACTCCGTTTTGGATGTTATTAAACAGCATGGGTTTGATGTTATTGCCGGTGCGACCATTAAAAACAACCTTATTGATTTTATCGGTGTGGCTCAAAACCAAATCGTCCTTTGTCTGATTGATAAAGAAACAGGAGATTGGCTCGCCGATGAAGAGCGTTTTAATGATGAAGAGCCTTTATGGTTTTCGGAAAGCAGCCACCGAATTTCTCCGGTCAGAAAAGTAGACATTGCGCGGAAAGTGCTTACGGAAACTCTTGATACTCAAGGATTGCGCTTTGAGGTTAAGCCCTTTGTCATCGTTTCTATCGGAAATATTATTAATGCGGAAGATATGTTTGACATTTGGGATGATTTAGGTGTCAATGTTACGCGTATTGACCGCGGAACGCCCAAAGAAATTAAACTTTTTGCCAGAACTCTGCCTGATGCTCGAGAGCCTATCGGCAAAGGGGATTTTGAAAATATTAAGAAAATTATTCATAACATTGCATAAGCTGTTTAAGGAGTTGATATGTCTGAGAGCCGTGGTGAAGAATGGGAAGAATATGATAAAGCCGTCAAATGGATGATGGTTACTTTTATCGTTACTCTCGCCGTTACGATTTTTTTTGCTTTGTTTTCCTTGCCGCTCGGCTATCTTATCGGCGCAGGTGTGTCTAAAGGAAGTATGGCGGTTACGGGACAATTTTTGCAAGCCGTGTTTTCCGACCCGTCTTATCTGATTTCCAGATACGGTAGTTGGTTCAGGCAGCTCGCCGCTTATAACGGTTCTTTTTCCGCCAGTTTATGGCTTCCGATTATTCCGTTTATTTCTCTGCCTGTCGGTATTACCATCGGCTATCTGACAAATCCGTATCGTTTTCAATCAAATATTCATGGTGCGGCTCGTTTGGCTACAGAAAAAGATATTCGCAAAATGCCGCTGCTCGGGTTTGACGGCTTTTGTCAGGTGGTCGGAAAGTTTAACGGCAAAATGCTTATGCTTAAGGAAACTCTCGCTACCCTTTGCTGCGCTCCTCCGGGTACCGGTAAAACTGCCGGCGTGGTTATTCCTACCATTTTTAATTCTCATGGGTTGAGTATTATCGTTAATGACCCAAAACCTGAGTTGTGTTATTCTACAACCGGAGCCAGAGCTAAAGACGGCCCAGTGTTTGTTATTAACTGGGGTGCTGAAGACAACCCTGCCGAAGGTATTTATTATCCGAGCTGGAATCCTCTTTCACCAAACGCTTTGCCCGCTCCGGGGCCGGACAGAGACATGTATATCGACTCTATGTGCAATATCTTGGTGGAAGACCCTAAAGGCGGTGCCGACCCTCACTGGTCGACAACCGGTCGTGCCGCACTAACCGGATTCATCCATTTTGTGTCTTTTAAATGCGAAAAAGCTCGCGCCAATGACTATTTTATCGGGCGAATCTATGAAGGCAAAATGGATGAAGAAGATAAACGCGTGCTGGAAGGATATTATCTTGAAATGCATGACCCGCTTGCGGCTAAGGCTATTCAAGATTTGCGCTCCGGCAACCTCACGATTGACAACTATTTGCCGATTGGTTCTTGGGCTCTGCTACCGGAAAAATGGATTGGACACGAGTCTTGCCTCGCGATGATTTTGGAATGGATTACCGAAGCGCAGATTAAGCAATCTGAAGAAATTAAACGTCGCTTGGAAGAAGGCGACCAGATGGCGGCCATGGCTGATCCAATGCGAAATATGCTTGAAGAAGCAATCGATGAAGCCAGAAAATACGGTTATTCTCAACGCTGTATCGTCGAACTCAGCCAGCTCAGCGCAATGCCGGATAAAGAGCGCGGTTCCGTGTTGTCTACAGGTTTGGCCGGTATCGGTATTTTCAAAAACGCGGCCGTGGTTTCGCGCACGAGTTTTTCGGATTTGCAATTTAAGGATTTGCGCGGTATGAAGGATCCGGTTACCGGTGAGTGGAAGCCGATTTCGGTTTATTTGTCCGTTAACCAAGTTGATGCGCGCGCGTTGAACATTATTTCAGGTACATTTATCGAGTTAATGTCATCTTATTTGATTGCGAATCCGCCTAAATTCAAAAATAAAACCGACGGTGTTATGGGACCGTTTCCAGCTTTGTTCGTACTCGATGAGTTTCCGCAAATGCCTAAGCTTAAAGCTATTATCGACGGACCTGCCGTCGGTCGTGGTCAGAAAGTGTCTTATCTGCTCATCGGGCAAGATTTGGGGCAAATCTCCGGAAAATACGGAAAGGACGATTTGGAAACGGTTATTTCTACAACGGCTTGCAAAGTTATTCTTTCTCAAAACAATGAGGTTACCGCTCAGCGTTTCTCTAAGATGATTGGCAACAAGACCGTACAGACAACCTCTTTTTCTAAAACTGAAGGGTTGGGCAAAGGGGCGAATCCGTTCTCCAAAAACGTGTCTTATCAGCTGCAGGGAACGTCGGTTATTTCAACGACGCAGTTGTTGAGTTTGCCGATGCTTAAACAGGTGGTATTGATGCAAGGGTCTATTGACCGGCCGATTATGGCTGATTCTCCTCGTTGGTATTTGGACAAGAAGATGAAGGCATTGGCGGCTTTGCCTCCTTCTCCTTGGGTGCCGGATTGGATTGTGGCGCAACGTGAAGATATTAATGATGATATGTTAGCCAAACTTGCCGAACCGGAGGCTCTCAGTGATGAAGACTTGGAGGATGATGAATAATTTTATCCTTTGATTTTGGTTATAAATAAAGCCCGCTCTTTAAGAACGGGCTTTTGTTTATGGTTATATTTTTTTTTACTAGAACTGTACCTCTAAAGCTTTGTCCATATCTCTACCTCTAAAGCACTGTCCATAGTGGTCTCACCTGCAAATATTGTATAACACGTTTGTCCATCGCCTTCAGTTATTGTCTTAACTTCATTCGTTAAAAAGTTATAGCATTTGTAGCTGTTTGAACCTACTTTTTCAGCAAAATAAAACCGATTTAATATATCATCTGAATAAGCTTTTCTTAAAGTGCTCAAATTATCACCATATACACTTGAATCTGAAAATCCATTAACATCATTTGAGCCGTCAGTTAGTTCTACAAGAAATTCTTCCCAACGAACCTGATACGCACATGCCTTCTCTGATTCATAGTAATCTACACCGGCCAAACCATCAGGATAGTCGCCAAGACACATATATTTATATGCTCGAAATCCATTTGCTGAACTCCGCTTTGGCTTTGTTGCTTCTACTGAATTACTTAAATCAACAATTCTGTCTCTTATTAGGCTAGAAGAATCATCCCAATTATATTTATATCCAATAATTACGCCGACTAATTTACCATATCCACTCTGTATTGACTTAAAACAGTCTCCGCTACCATACAAATAACCTCTAAAATTACATCTCTTTCTCGGACAATGTTTATAAGTTCCTCCACATCCATTATCATCGGTAACATAACTATTGGGACAAGAACGCAAATTGCCATCTTGTCTTGGAGTACATTTTTTACAAACTGTTCTTGCTCCGCCACATCCATCATCTACTGCTACCGTTCCATTAGGACAATTTGTCTCACTTGGTAATGGCGTACAACTACAGGCCCATTTTTCTCCAAACGGACATTTGAGACATCCTCCTGTATTGGTACTGCTATTATATCCTAATGTTGCACAATCTGTTGCGACCTGACAGTTTATTGCCCAAGCAGGGGTTGAGGCTAATAAAGCCGTACTCAAACTTAAAATTATCTTTCTCATGTTCTTTCTCCTTTAATTTCCTAAACAATAAACATAACTGGTATCAATTGGGCATTTGACGTAAGTGTTAGCGCATGTCTGTTGCTTGTAGCCCATGGTTGCGCAATTAAAAGCACACCAATCGGTACATCCGGTTGCACAACCGGTTACGATGTATAAATTCGAGCATTCTTCATAAGTGCAAACCGTGCACGGCGGACATTCGCTCTCTGTGCCGAGGTTCGGGCATTTTTTACACTCCGAACACAGGGTTGTATTGCCGCTTTGACAAGTGCTAGCGCCGTCCTCGCAGCCCATTTCCCCGCAATCCAAATATCCGGTGCAGTCTTTCTTTTTGATTTTGTATAAGTCGCCATCACAAGATTTGCATGGTTCACCGTCTGCTTCATAACCAGAGGGAATTTCATCTAAGCTATATTGATATTCTGCCGAACATGACGGATTACAGCAGTCTTCATACAAATCATTGCCGCAAACCTCTCCGACACCTTTTAATGGCGGTTCGCAGGTCTTGTAATCACTCGGGCAATCGGGAATACATTCGGCAAAATATTTGTTATCTAACGGACAGAATTTGTTTGGTTTATACCCTGTCGGACATGAGGTTTTATCATACCCCATTTTGATACAGCTTTCGGCATCTCCTCCCCCAGGGGGAAGTACGTCCGGCGGTGTGCCGCCTTCCAAATCCGTGCCGACAAAGTCCGCCCCGCCGCAATCTTCCGTATCCGTTATCCAGCACACCTGTGCAACCTTGATTTCTCTTTTTTCAGAAAAGGGGGAAGACAAGCTTTGGGCTGATAAATTCGGTGTGTGTTGTGTGTGTCTGTCAGCCACATTTAGAATCGGAGGTGCTTTGAGATTAAAATTAATTGATGCTTGAGCTTGATTAGATACACAAGCCAAGCTTAATGCTGTAGCGCACAGCAAAAGGTAACCATTTTTCATCATAATACACCTCAAAATTTCTAAATTACACTTGTCTTCACGACTCGTATTATAGCACAAAAGAAAAATCCTTTCAATAGAAATTTTCGAGGCTGGACAAGGGTTCGGGCGAATTATTTGCATAAAAAAAGAGGCGGTTTTCCGCCTCTTTTTGCTATGTTTGCTTTATCTTAACCTTCAACCAATTTAAATTTTAGCTTATGGTTATAAATCGCGGCCACTACGGCGACACGCCTTAAGTCAAAGCCTTTGCCCGACTTCTCTTCGGTTATCCCAAATATAATTAACTTGTTCTTTTTTTATTCCCATTTTTTAGCTCCTTTGTTTTGAAATCACAAAAAAAGCCTGCCATAATGTTAAATTGGGGAGAACAGGACAGATAAAGATATTTCTAGCTGGGAGAAAAATTTTAGCCTACATAAGAAGTAGGTGAATTTTTCGAGACAGCGTAAAATGCCTTTAGATGTGCTGTTATACACAATTTGAATGGCAGGCGGAGCTCAAAAACTGTTGTATCTCAGTCGCCGTTATTCAATATATTACCGGCACTCCGCCTTTTCCAGCGGAGGATTTTATTGATACAAGGTGTTGTTTAGGCACCGCCGGCTACCTCTAACCGGCACTCTTCATTATAAACACAAAAAAAGAGATTGCAACACACAATCTCTTTTTCCTCTTTTAACTTATTTCTTTTACCCTGCTACGATAGCTTTTCAATCGCAGTCTTTATTCTTTGCAGGGTTTCCGCCTTGCCGATTAAAACCGCAATCTCCGTTGCGCCCCCAGGGGTTGCCGCCTTGCCGCTCAAAGCTATGCGCACTGGATACATTATCTGCCCGTTCTTCATACCGTTTTCTTCCGCCAAAGCTTTCAACTCAGCAAACAAATTATCATTGCTCCAATCGCTGACAGTTTCAAGACGAGACAATGACAACTCTAACGCCGTTTTGGACATGGCTTCATCCGTTTTCATCTTTTTATTAACATACAACTCATTGTCGTAATTCGGTACTTCATCCAAAAAATCTATTTGGTTGGGAATGTCGCCAAAAGTTTCCAGTCTCGGCTGTAACACGCGGCACAAGTCTTGAATGTCTACCTTACGTTTCAAGCTCCCCTCAATGTAAGGTCTAGCATAATCCAAAAACTCTGCTTCCGAAAGTTTGCGGATATATTGCCCGTTCATCCATGTTAATTTGACAATGTCAAATATTGCCGGTGAGCGGTTCAACCTCTCGACACTAAATATCTTTTTTAATTCATCCAGCGAAAAAATCTCTTCATCATTCCCAGGGTTCCAGCCCAGCAACGCAATGTAATTGATGATTGCTTCCGGCAAATAACCCTTGGCAACCAAGTCTTGGAATGAGGCATCGCCATTCCTCTTACTCAACTTATGCTGTGCGTCTTTCATCACCGGAGGAACGTGTACATAGTGCGGCGGCGTCCAGCCAAAAGACTCGTATATCAAGTTGTATTTCGGCGTGGAGGAAATATACTCATTTCCCCTTACAACGTGGGTGATTTCCATTAAATGGTCGTCTACCACATTGGCAAAGTTATAAGTCGGGAATCCGTCCGATTTCAACAAAACACCTTCGTCCAGCTCATCATAATCAATCTCGATATCGCCATAAACCTCGTCATGGTATTTCGACTTGCCTTGTTTGTTTATTGTTTGTCTGATGACATAAGGCTCGCCCGCTGCCACCCTTCTCTTAGCATCTTCCAAAGACAGCTTTTTGCACGGGTCTTCAAACTTGATGTTTTGCTCCTCGTCCTTTTCTTCATCAGCCTCTTCCTTCGAACAAAAGCAATAATGCGCACCGCCCAGCTCAACCAATTTATGCGCGTATTCCGCATATAAAGTTTTTCTTTCAGACTGAACATAGGGGCCAAAATCACCGCCGATGTCGGGGCCTTCGTCCCAATTCATTCCCACGCGTTTTAAGGTTTTATAGATAATTTCCGTTGCGCCCTCAACATAGCGTTTTTGGTCGGTGTCTTCTATTCTTAAAATAAATTTGCCTTCCGCATCGGCTTTGGCTATCAAGTATTCGTACAAAGCCGTTCTTAAGTTGCCGATATGCATATAGCCGGTCGGGCTTGGGGCAAAACGTGTTCTGATTTTCATTTTTATTTCCTTTTTATGATATTGCTTTTTCTATTACCTTATGCTTAAAAAATTTTTTTCTCAACTTGTTTTTAATGTTTCTGTTATCTCGCTTAGGCACTCAGCAAAACTCGGGCGGCCGCTCTGGCTTCTTCCGTGACTTTTTCTCCGGCTAACATTCTCGCGATTTCTTCCATCCGCTCTCCATAGGCTAATTGTTTGACTGTGGTGGTGGTTACATCTTTTTCCGTATGCTTTTCAACCTTGAAATGGTGATTGCCGCTTGCGGCGACTTGCGGTGAATGTGTTACCACCAAAACCTGAACATCTTTTGCCAGCCTTGCCAACCTCTCACCTACGGCCTTGGCCGTTGCTCCGCCGACGCCGGCATCAACCTCATCAAATATCATTGTACCGACGTTTGAGGTCTTGGCTAAATTAACCTTTAATGCCAGCATAAAACGCGACAACTCGCCGCCCGAGGCTATTTTATTCAACGGACCTTGCGGCGAATTGGGGTTGGTCGACACCGTGAAATAAACATTATCTTTTCCATCTTCATTCCATGATGTTTCCGGCAACGCTTCTACCTTAGTTTCAAAACGCGCTTTTTCCATTTTTAGCGGGGCTAGTTCCGCCATAACCTGAAAGTCTAATTTAGCGGCGGCGGTCTTGCGCTCTTCACTCAACTGCGCGGCTTTTTCTTCATATGCGTTTTTGGCTCTTTCCTCTGCTCTTTTTAGCTCTTCAAGCCCTTCTTCGCCATGCTCTATTGCATTAAGCTCAGTTTGAAATTTTGCCATCACATCCGGCAGTTCATCTACGCTGCACTGGTGTTTGCGCGCTAATGAACGCAAGGCAAAAAGCCTCTCTTCCAGCGCATTTAAGTCATTTTCATTTAAGCTGACATTTTGTGAGGCTGCCTCTATCTCACTCATGGCCTCCTCCGCATTGACCAATGTTTCTGATAACATCTCCACAATATTATCATACTTTCCGTTTACCAACATATTGGCTTTTTCTATTGCCGATGCGGCCTGTCGAATCGAACTTATTATATCAAAATTGCCGGACAATGCCCCATATGCATGGTTCAAACTCTCAAGCAATTTTTCCGAATTCATCATCTCTAAGCGTTTTTGGCTCAGCTCTTCTTCTTCTCCTCGATATGTATTGATTTTCTCAAGCTCCGAAAGCCAATGACGCAAGTCTTCCTCATCACTCTTGGCTTTGGATATCGAACTTTCTGCTTCTATTCGGGCTTTTTGCGCCGCTTTATATTCCTTATAGGTTTTAGATACTTCTGCCCTTTGCTCATCATAGCCTCCAAACGAATCCAAAACGCTTTGGTGATTTGCCGGATTTAGAAGTCCTTGATTATCAAACTGCCCGTGAACCTCAACTAAATAACGTCCGATTTCTTTTAGCACCTTTGCACTTATGCTCTGGTCATTCAAAAAAATCTTGCCTTTGCCCTCGGTTGATAATGTCCGTTTGATAACTATCTCATCTTCCGGAATATCTAATTCGTATTCGCTGAATATCCCCTCCAAAGGCGTGTCTTTTATCCGGATATCAAATGTTGCCGTTACGCTCAGTTTGTCCGCTCCTTGACGGATAAGCCCCGTCTCTGCTCGATTTCCCAGAACAAATCCTAAGGAATCCAGCAATATGGATTTGCCCGCGCCCGTCTCGCCTGTCAATACGCTTAAGCCGGACTTGAAATCCAAGTCCAGCTTACTGATTAAAACTACGTTGCGAATGGATAATGAAGTCAGCATTTCGCCCTCAAAACTATTTTATAAGCTTTTGGGCTTTGGCTGCCCATGGACTCTTCGGATAGTTGTATTCCAAAACCCGTGCCGCCGTTTTAGCTTCTTCGCTCAATCCGAGAATAGAATAGACCTCGGCCTGACGATACAATGCCTCCTCAATTTGGGCTGTGGTCTGGTAGTTGTTCACCACCGCCGAAAAGCGGTTTAAGGCCGAAAGATAATTTTCTTGGTTTAAGTAATAGCGGCCGACATACATTTCGTGTCCGGCTAAGTGGTCCTTTATCAATATGAGTTTTTGCTCCGCATCTTTGGCGTATTCGCTATTCGGAAAACGTTTGATTAACTGCTCAAAACCCTCTCTTGCTTTTTGGGTATTAGACTGCTCTTTTTCCGGCCCTTTGATTTGATCATAATAACACAAGGCTTTCAGATAATAAGCATAGGCGACATCTTGATTTCCGGGGTGAAACTTGATGAACCTATCCAATGCGATTATCGCACTATCATAATCCTTGGCTTTGTAAAAGGAATATGCTCCCATCAGTTTGGCTTTAACCGCCCATTTCGAATACGGATGCTCCAATTCTACTTTTTCAAATGTTTCGGCGGCGGTTTTGTATGATGTTTGTTCCATCTTTTCATAAGCTAAATTATACAGCTCTTCCGCGGACATTTGGTCGGTATCTTTATCCGTTGAGGCGCAACCGCTTATGCTCAACATTAATGCCAGTCCTAATATACCCAATGATTTTTTCATTAATCTTCTTCCTTTATATTATTTCATAATTAGACGGGTCGGCAAACAAGACTTTTAAGAGTTCGTTATTATGGTAATGGCCGGTCTTGAACCCTGCAAAGTGCCCTAATATATGGTAGCCGGATGTATATAAATCTCCTATTGCATCCAGAACCTTGTGATTCACGCACTCGTGCGGTACACGAAAACCTTCCGGATTAAGCAATGTTTCCCCATCTAAAACTATTGCATTTTCCAGACTGCCTCCTTTTATCAACCCTATGCTTTGCAAATAGTCGACCTGATATTTTTCGCAGAACGTGCGACAGGGCGCGATTTCTTTGCCAAAAATTTCCGACGTTATCTCGCTGTCAAAAACCTGATGCCCGACAATTTGCGACGGAAATTCTATTTCCATATGCACGCTGAAATTTTCTGCCGGAGAGAGGCGAACCGTACTAGCCTTCGAATCCGTGAACGAAACTCCTTTCAAAACCTTGAGATACTTTCTGTCCGCAGGCAATTCTTCATACGCACTCTCTTTCAACGCATTGTAAAAAATGAGCCCTGAGCCGTCCATTATCGGGACTTCCAGCGCATCAACCTCTATTAACGCATTGTCTATGCCGCACATCGATAAGGCCGCCATTAAATGCTCTATGGTGGAAACTCTTGCTCCTTGTTCATTGCCCAAACATGTGCAATTTTGCGTATCCACCACATAATTATACAATGCAGGAATCGTGTTGTATTCCGCTAAGTCTTTACGCTTAAAAACAATACCGCTGTTTTCTTTTGCGGGGTGAATCGTTAAGCTGCTCTTTGTTCCGGAATGCAGGCCTATTCCTTCAAGGGTGAGTGGATTTTTAATTGTGCGCTGTTTCATGCTTCCTCTCTCTTTTTATCTTTTTTTTGACAGGTTGTCTGTAAGCCGGGTTCTGTTCCCTCTCAGGCGACAGCTATTCATCTTGACTGCCTATCACTAAGCAGCTCATCGCGACCTACCTCTGGAGCGGTGTGGAAACGCACCATGTAACTTTGCATAAAAAAACAAAGCCCTCCTAATTTGGTCTTGCTTCAGGTATGGTTTGCCTTTGCCAAAAACATTACTGCTTTTGCGGTGGGCTCTTACCCCGCCTTTTCAACCTTACTTATCAAAACTTGTTTCATAAGCGGTAATTTTCTGTGGTACTTTCACTTGGATTGCTCCAGCCAGACGTTATCTGGTACCTTGTTTCCATGAAGCCCGGACTTTCCTCACCCACGAATCTTACTTTCCGCGGCGCAGCTGTCCGACAACCTGTCGTGTGCGATTGTATACATTTTACTTTGATTTTGCAAGTGCTTTCATTGTGGTGCGCATATCTCTTTCGGGCGCTTATTCTCTTGAAATTCCCCCGAGTCGCGGCATGTTTTCTCGGTTATCACCAAGAATTAAAAAAATTATTAAAAAAAATTACTTTTTTCCTTAATTGGCGAATCCGCCGCAAGCCTTTATTTACAAGGCGTTTAACCATATGCTCATTTTTATATCAAGAACAGAATAAGAACAGTTAAGAAAATACTAAAATTTCCCATTGATTCCCATAAAATCCCATGCTATACCATTGGATATAGAGTTAATCTTACTGAGGGTCATAAATTGGGAAGTTCATCTCTCTTTCTTGATACGGTTACTAATAAGGTCGACGCAAAGGGACGCGTCTCCCTTCCCTCAGATTACCGCGCAATTCTTAAAAATTTATCTACGGATGTTGTTTGTTATCGCTCTTTAACCTCTCCTTGCATTGAAGGGTGTACCGAGGATTTGCTCGAAAAACTCGCCGCTAATATGGAAAGCTCCATGGACTTCTTTTCTAACGAACAAGACGAGTTGACCAACCTTATTTTCGGTGATGCCAAAAGATTTCCGTTTGATTCTACCGGACGCATCGTGCTATCCGAAAAGCTTTTGAAACATGCTCAAATTTCCGATACTGCCGTTTTTATCGGCAAAGGCCGCAAGTTCCAAATTTGGTCGCCCGAAAACTGGGAAAAAGAAGAACAACGTATTCGGCAAGCCGTTTTGCAAAAACGCCCGCAACTCTTCTTGAATAACAAAGGGGATAACTGATGCCGGAAAACAAGCCTAAACATATTCCGGTTATGCTCCGTGAGGTCTTGGATAATTTATCTCCAACAGACGGCAAGGTTTATGTTGATGCGACCTTCGGCAACGGCGGTTATACTCAGGCTATTTTGGACAAAGCCGATTGCAAAGTCATTGCGCTTGACAGAGACCCTAATGTTTTAACCAGAGCGCGCGAACTTCAAGATATTTACAAAGACAGATTTGAATTCAGAGCCGGTCAGTTTGGGGATTTTGCAAATTTAGTTTCCGAAAAAATCGATGGTGCCGTGTTTGACATCGGCGTTTCATCCATGCAGCTTGATAATTCCGAAAGAGGTTTTTCTTTCTCCAAAGAGGCTCCGTTAGATATGCGTATGTCTTGTCAGGGAAAATCTGCTGCCGATATCGTTAATTCCCTTTCCGAAAAAGATTTGGCCGATGTGATTTATAAATACGGCGAAGAAAAAAAATCTCGTCAAATTGCCGCTCGAATCGTGAGCGCGCGCAAAATCAAGCCCATCTCTACCACTACCGAGCTGGCCGAAATTATTTATTCCGTTATTCACAAAACCCCGCATTCCATCGATCCTGCAACGCGCACTTTTCAAGCCTTGCGTATTGCCGTTAACAATGAGTTGACCGAGCTTGAAAACGGTTTGGAAGGGGCTTTGTCCCGCCTTAATTCCGGCGGAAAACTCGTTGTCGTGTCTTTCCACTCTCTCGAAGATAGAATCGTCAAAAACTTTTTTAATCAGAATTCGGGCAAAGCTCAGGGCGTTTCCCGCTATATGCCCCTGCCCGTTTCTTCAGGTGAATCTCGTTTGGCTTTCTCTTCTAAAGCGATTAAGCCCAATGCTGATGAAATTAATGTTAACCCTCGCGCTCGCTCCGCTAAGCTACGCTTGGGCGTTAAAATATAGAAAAGGATATGGTCATGAATGGTACAAGAACTGCTACTTTGACTTTATGGGTTACTCTGACCTGCTTGGTCGGCTTTGGTATGTTTGTTATGAAAAATAAAGTCCAAACCCTTGAAAAAGAGCTGGCTCAGATTAACCGTAATATTCAAGATGATGTTAAAACCATTCATGTCTTAAACGCTGAATGGAGTCATTTGAACAATCCTTCAAGGCTCCGTCAGCTTGCTTCTAAGCATATTTCTTTAAATCCCGTTCAAGCTGAACAAATTATTAACTATTCTGCGCTACCATTTGATTATGAGAGTGATGGTAATCAGAGAAGAATGATTGCCCAAAGAAATATTTCAAAACAAGCTGAGCAGAATCGGTTGAAAGTATTGGCCAGAGCTCAGCGTTAAGGCGGAGCAGTAGCGTAATTATGTTCGGAAATTTGTTTTCCAGAAAAAATAACGATTTTTATCGTCCAGGCGAAGAAATTAAAATTGATAAAAGTTTTTCTTTGTTTGGCGGGACTTACGAAAAAGACCCTTTATCCATGTGCAAAAACCGTTTGGCTTTTGCCATGTTTGCGTTCTTATTTGTGTTCGGAGCCATTGCCGTTCGATTGTTTGATGTTTGTATTTTAAGCCAGACTCCTCATGTGCAGACCGCTCAAGATGATGATGAACATTTTTATGCCTTGCCAGAGAATCCGATTAAACGCGCCGATATCGTCGATCGAAACGGGGCGATTATCGCCACCTCTC
Organism: uncultured Alphaproteobacteria bacterium; assembly: GCA_944390355.1. Taxonomy (GTDB): domain Bacteria; phylum Pseudomonadota; class Alphaproteobacteria; order RF32; family CAG-239; genus HGM16780. Next base: position 120,553 of record CALXPT010000001.1, read on the forward strand.
TTCCGACCGTGCATTTGTATGCGAATCCAAGTAAAATCATCAACCCCCAGAAGGCTGCTCAAAAGTTGGCTGCCGTGTTGCCGGATATTCGTTATGAAGATATTTTGAAAAAACTTACAAAAAAAGGCTCTTTTGTTTATATTAAACGCAATCTGTCTCCCTCTCAACAATATCAGATAAATTATCTCGGTATTCCGGGGTTGGAATTTGAGGACAGTGAAAAAAGAATCTATCCGCACAAAAACTTGTTCGCTCATCTTATCGGTTCTACCAATATTGATAATCTCGGTGTCTCGGGTATGGAAAAAGCTCTTGATGAACGTTTAAGAGAATCCGATATCCCACTCAAATTGACAATTGATGCCGGTATTCAAGATACTATCCGCCAAGGGTTGGCCGAGGGTATCAAAAAGTTTGATGCTTTGGGCGGTGTGGCTATCCTTATGGATGTTAATACCGCTGAGGTTATTGCCATGGTGTCTCTTCCTGATTATGACCCTAATAATATTAACAAAGTTTCTGAACGCGCCATGTTTAATTTTGCCACGAAAGGTGTTTATGAACCGGGGTCGGTCTTGAAGGTTTTTAATGCCGCTTTCGGTCTGGATAAGGGGAATATTCGTTTAACCGACCGGTTTGATGCCACAAAGCCCTTAAAGCTCAAATACAATACCATTAAAGATTATCGCGGTGAAAACAGGTGGCTCACGCTCCAAGAAATTTTGATTTATTCATCCAATATCGGTTCGGCGCAAATTGCCCTTAAAATCGGAAAGGAAAAGCAAAAAGAATTTTTGAAAAATCTCGGGCTTTTTGATGAAATTTCTCATTTTGAGGTGGCTGAAAAAGCCAAACCCATGTTGCCCAGCCGTTGGGGGGAAGAAACGACCGCTACCGTTGCTTACGGTTATGGAATTTCCGTTACGCCTTTGCATATTATATCTGCTTTCTGTGCCGTTGTTAACGGCGGTATTTTCCGCGAACCGACGGTTATTGCCAATGATAAAAATCGCACCGAAAAACGTGTCATGAAACTTTCTACTTCTCAAAAAATGCGCAAGCTCCTCAGAGGCGTCGTTGTCGAAGGGTCCGGCAAGAGAGCTAACGTTCTCGGCTATGAAGTGGCCGGAAAAACCGGCACGGCTAACAAATTAGTCAACGGAAAATATGTTCAGAAAAAAGTTATGACTTCTTTTGTCGGAACATTTCCGGCATCTAATCCAAAATATGCTCTCATGCTTATGATGGATGAACCCAAAGGCTCCAAAGAAACATGGTGGTTTACAACTTCGGGGTGGAATACCGTGCCGACTGCAGGGAAAATTATTGCCACCATTGCGCCCCAACTCAACGTCAAAGCAAATTATGATTTGGATGAGTTGCGCCGCAATCGAATCATTGAAGCGTCCTATGAGCGTTGATTTCTAAAAAAAAAACGGTCTCCTTTTTGAAACCGATTTTTTTTATTTTTTATATTTTTATTCCTTATCCAACTGCTCGTCCAATGATTTTTCAAGTTCTTCCAGTTCTTGTTCATCCAAATCAACTACCGGAACTTTATAAGCCTCGTTAAACCAATTGCCTAAGTCTATATCCGCACATCTTTTAGAACAAAAAGGTTTGTACTTATTATCTTGACTGACAAGTTTTTGGCAGATTGGGCAACGATATGTTTTAATAACTTCTGACATTATTTTTCCACGCGGCCGCTACCATGACAAGTCGGACATTCTACACTCATGATATCGGATAATGACGGACGGCGACGTACGCGTACTACTTCAACATTGCCGCCGCGGCTCAAACCAATTACATGGGCGCGGCTTGTATCTTTAATCAACTCTCTTTCGAGAACTTCCAAAACCGGTTTCATATAACGATATTCCGAAGAACCGGCAAAGTCTATGATGATTTTTCCGGACAAATTGCGTAAACGAATCTGGTGGGCTATCTCTACTGCGGCCTCTTCGTTAACATGTGATATTGAGCCGGCTCCTTTATCGTCTCCGGTATCAACATCTATGGCTACAAAAGCTTTGGTCTCTTCTATATATATTCTTCCGCCTGATTTTAAGTGAACTTCCTTTTGCAGGGCATCGACAATCGCTTCATCTATTCCATATGCTTTTATCGGCTCTGCGCATACTTCAATTTCAAAATCGCCATCAAATTCGTTTTTGATTTCTTCTTCCATATTACGCGTGTTTACCACCACTTTGTTTAAGCTCATTGCATTGTTGGTCATATACTCAAAAAGCGGGCTGCTCTTGGCATAAAGCAAGCAAGGGGCGGTTTCTGAGCGAGCCTTGGCGCGAACGATGTCATAGGCTTTGCGGAGCTCAACCATTTCTTCACAAATTTCTTCCGGCAACGCTTCGGATGCTGCTGTACGGATTATCCAACCTTCTTGTCCGACAACATTGTCCTGCACTAGTGCTTTGAGTTCTTTAATTCTCTCAAATGAACCAATGCGTGATGATGCATCTATATTCATTCGGAACGGGCAATAAACCAAGTAAGTTCCGACAAACTGCAATGAACGCACGATTTTTGCACCTTTTTCGGCTCGACGTTCTTGGACAACTTGTGCAACAATACTTTGTCCTTCGGTGTATTCTACATCGCCCATTCCATATTCATCGGCATTAAAAAACGCATCTTTTTCATCTTTTATGTCAACCAGATATCCTTTGCGGCCGTTGGCCAAATCTAATTTATGCGTGATTTTTCCCAGATAGATATTTCCTTCCGCAGCTTTGGAATTATCTATAATATCTATTTCTTCCAAACGTCCGCTATTCATTAATGCTATTGATGTGAATTCTGTTCCTTTTTCATAAACGATTGTATCTACTGTCATTTTACACCTATCCCATTCAAAAGATTTTTTGTTTCATATAACGGCAAACCGACGATTCCGCTGTATGAGCCAATAATACGCCGGACATAACCTTCCATGCATCCTTCGATTTTATAGCCGCTGCAGCCCTGCCACTCATGACTGGCTACATAGGCTTTAATTTCTTCTTCCGAAAGTCTTTTCATTAATATGCGGGTTGAAACTAATCTTTCGGCTATCTTTCCTTCTTTGGAAATCACGCAAACCGCACTCAAAACCTTATGCGCTTTTCCTGACAACAATTTCATAACCTGATATTGTTCTTCATCGGTGGTTGCTTTATGCAATAATCTGCGCCCGATAACCACTATCGTATCGCATGATAAAATATTTTCACCCTTATTTGTTTCTGCTACCTTTTGCGCTTTGGCTTTTGCTATGCGTTTTACATAAGCCGACGGCCTTTCGCAGAATTTTTCCTTTTCATCTATATCTGCCGGACATATTGCTTTCGGTTCGTAGCCTATTTGCGCTAAAAGCATTCGCCTTTGCGGTGATGAGGAGGCCAAAATAAAGTCTTTTACCATATTTTTTTCTACTGTTTACTGTACAGCTTCATCATCGTATGTTTTTTCCATACGCTCGTGGCGTTCCTGAGCCTCAACCGAATAGGTTGCTATCGGGCGGGCTTCAAGACGCGCCAAACCTATCGGCTCTCCGGTCTCTTCGCAATATCCATATTCTTTATCTTCAATACGCTGCAAGGCCTCATCTATTTTGCCGATTAATTTGCGGATGCGGTCTTTGGTTCTTAAATCCAAGGCTTTATCTGTTTCCAGCGATGCTCTGTCTATATCGTCCGGCTGGTTTAATCCGCCCTGACGCAAGTCTTCCAATGTATCTTTAGATTGTTCTATAAGCTCTTTTTTCCATCTTATCAATTTCTGACGAAAATATTCCAACTGATATTCGTTCATGTACTCTTCATTTTCGCTTGGTTTATAGTCAGGAGGAAGAATTACTGAGCCATCCATTTTTTATTACTCCTTATTAATTTATCTTGTTTATTTTTGTTAGGTTAGCATTATGTTTTCTTTCTGCAAGCAAAAAAATTGCGTTTATCACATACATATTCGCATTTAGCTGCCTATTTGGTTAATTTTGCCAGTTCAACTTCAACTCGAAGTTCTATTTCTGCCAAAACTTCATTTAACCGTTCATCTTCTCCCTTGATTTGACGTTCTCTCACAAAACGGGCGATTTCTGCCAAACGCTCTTTTGATATTGTTCCTTGCAGCAATGCATCGCGAATTTCTTCCAAACGAGATAACAGCCCTTCTCCTCGTTCCAGTTGTTTTTTCTTTTGTTCTTTTTTCTCATCACCTTCAACCATTTGAGCAGCCAGCAGTGCATCCGTTGCGGCAATATTGCCACTCGCTTCAAGCGGCGTTGTTTGGGTTTTCATGCTCTCTTCCAAGTAGGCCGAAAAACTTGTTCCTGTCGTGGGGCTTGATTTGGTCGTTTTACTTGTTTTATTTAGCCCCTGATTCTTATTTATTTCGTTTACTTGCATTTTTACTGAAATTCCCACATCATTGTATTATTTAACCTTGTACATTTTTGCGCAAGACGGCCGGCATCCAGCGGCAAGGACGTATCATCCGTTTGCTTTCCTTTATACGGCCAAGTGTATTTTGTGCCATTTATGGTCAGCGAAACCAAATCCGTGCTATCCGTATTGACCCAGCCCATTACCCCCAACGCGACGCAGGCTGTCAACGGAATTCCCGTGAACTGAATGGTATATGTGGTTTCATAACCAACTATTTCAACATCGCCATATACGTTAACGACCTTATCGCCATTTACAACGTCTTTCGGAAAAACCTGCTCTTCTATTAATTCGGCCACATCTATCCCTGTATAATTTTTATCTGCCACATATCGTTGGTTAATTCGCTTTTCTATTGTCAATAACTGGTCTTGCACCTGATTCTTCTTGTATTTATCAAATAATGAGGATATCAGCATTGCCATACTCGACATCAGCATTCCGATTATTGCCAAAACGCTGATAACTTCGGTCATTGTATAGCCTTTATTGTTCTCTTTATACATTTATACTTATCCTCTGGTTTGTTTTCTTTATTAATCTTCTATTTTATTGCTCTTTATATTGCTATTCTTTCATTTTATTACGATTTATATCACAAAATCCGTGTTTCTCAATTAATTTTATTCAAATTATTTTAATTTTACTTTAATTTTATTTAATTCCGTTTATATTATCTTTTGTTTTGTTTTATTTTATATGGAATTTGCTTATGAAAAGATATTTATTTGCCTCTTTTGCCGCTTGTGGTTTGCTCTGTGCTTTTTCGTCTTCCGTGCAAGCAAAAAATGTTTATGTGCCGTATTTGGGAATCGACTATAATTACTCTACCGCAAATTTGAAATATTTGCGCCCGAATTTAAGCTCCGCATCCTTTGTTATCGGCAGCGATTATAACCGATTTTTCAGCACCGAAGTCTTTTATCAATATTCCGATAAAGACGGCAAAAATTATTCAAACGGCAGTTCGGTTCAGACATCTTTTCAAGCCGGCGGGTTGGATATGTATGGTTACCTTCCGCTCCTTTGCGGCAGAGACCTCGCTTTGCTCGGAACAGCCGGCGTCGGCATTTATGATTTCAAAAAAAGTTATTCCAATCCTTTTATAAAAAGCGGCCATGACCAAGGATACGGTTATCGTGCCGGTGCAGGTATCTTTTATTCAATTAACGAAGATGTCGCCCTCCGCGCCGTGGCCAGATACATTAAACTCGACCAAATTAGAGATATTGACCACATGGTTGAATATAGTGCCGGTATTCGGTATACTTTTTAAGGCTTTTGTTTGAGGTGGTTATGCGTAAATTCTTTTGCCTAATCGGTGTTTTGGCACTCATTTCTTGTTCCGAAGATAATAGCAAGCAGAGTGAAAATGAATTTGTTCACAGCGATTTTAGCGGTGTGCAAATCAATGTTTCTGAAACTGATGATGCTTGCAAATTTAACAGCGAGTTGGTTTGCGCCATTAATAATTATATTCTCTGCTCCATTAATCCCGAACGTGCTTATTGCCGGCAAAACAAAAAAGAACTGCCCGCTTTTGTATTCATGAAAGATGAAAGTTTGAAACGGCCGACTTCTCAGACATATGAAATTGTTAAAATGAAACCTCTTGCGGATAATCAGATTGAGGTCTATACTCAAAGTGTATGCGACGGAAATTGGTTTGGACTCTGTCAGGGAAATATTATCTTCGTTCTTCAGAGAGTTCATGACTTTTGGATAGTCAAAGATGTTTATGCGCGCGAAAGTTTTTAAATATTCGTCAATGTTTTTGTTGACTCTTTCTCATAAAGGTTATTGACGCGGCGCATTTTTGAGATTATTCTATACTTCGTGAGTTAAAATGACAAAATTTTACCGGCTATTTTTTTAGGAGTGAAACGTGGCTGACTTTTGCAGAAATAATCTTATTTGGGATTTGGATAATACTCTTTATCGGATTACACCTGAGTTTGCCGATATGCTTGATGAAGCAACTGCCGTTGCTGCAATTGAGGATTTGGGCGTTCCGTTGAGTTTTGACGAAGCAAAAGCTAAGGTCAAAGAGTCTTATGCTACTTACAGAGACGGCGGGGAAATTTTTGTCAGAGAGTATGGTATTTCTCCCAAAGATATGTTCTTTGCTTATCATAAACGCAAACCGATTGAGCCGATTGTTCCTTACGAGGGAGTTTTGGAAAAGCTTTCAAATATTCCGCTAAATCAATACATATTTTCAACTTCTACCCATGAGGTTTGTGAAAAAATTTTACATCACATCGGGCTTTACGACTTTTTTAAAGGGAGATTTTTTTCGGTCGAAGATTTTGAGTGTTACAAGAAAAACGAGAACTCCGATGTGTATAAAAAACTTTGTGAAAAACTCGGTATTCGCCCAAATGACTGTATCTTTGTTGATGACAGCTATTCTAATCTTGAATTTGCAAAAGAAATCGGTATGACTACTGTCAGAATTTATTACAACTCCAACTCTGCAAAAGACAAAAGTTATATTGATGCCGCCTATAAGGGGTTGAATGCCTTTTTGGATGATTTTCCCAAACAACTTGAAATGTGCCGCCTTAAGCATCTCGTCTTATAGTCTTGTTTTGCCTTCTAGTGATGGCTATTATAATAACGGCATAAATCTCCTTCCAATTGATAGTTGGTATGATTATCAAGTTTGCTTTGTTCTTTTAGGACTTCTTTTTTCAAAAAATCTATCAACGGGGTGATTTGCTTAATATAGTTATCGGTTAATTCCTGTGTGGCCTCTTCGGTTTTTGAAGTTGTGCTGATTTCAACCGGCGGGGTGTTCTTTAATATCGTTGTAACGGCCTCTTTTAATTTGGGCAAAAAATAGCGCAACGTTGCGACATTTATTTGCTGGTGCGTTTGTTCGTGGCGCAGTACAACATTATATTCGCAACTGTTTTCATCCATATCTTTCGCTATTAAAATTACCGGATTTTGGTAACCGATGAAAACATTAACCTGTGCCGGTATTACGCAATATACTCCTCGTTTTACTCGCTGGCGATACGCATCTACCGTTACTTTATAGGCTACATCTACCAACGCTAAACCCGAGGCGAATAAACCTTGCTCGACTATTCCGTATTTTTTGCCGACTTCTGTTAACTCGTCATAATCTTTGCTTTTGTCATAGGTTAATTTGCCGTATGAGGTGCTAAACTTTAAGGCCGGCATGGTTCGATAGGCCGCACATTCTCCTTCGGCAAAACTATTTTGCGCCCACAACAATAATGTTAATATAAAAACAATCTTTTTCATGTAGCCTATCCTACATGATTATTTGTTAATTTTGAGTTACAGCCATGAAGGTGTCTGACAAATTTATCTTGTTTTGCTTGCTGGGAGGAGTTTTTTTTCTTGATACTCTTCCTTGTTTTGCTCAAAATCAAGAAGATATTTTTATTCCGGACGGGGCGTTTAAAAACAACATTAAGCTTCCGCCCATTCAAGCCGGAAATTATGAAAAAAACGGCACTGTCAAAAAAGCATCTAAACCCAGCCCGCAAAATAATACTTATCGTTTGCCTTCTGCCCAAACGGCTTCCGCCCCAAATTCTCCTCAGCAAACGGACGCCTCTGTAAATGCGCCTCAATCCAACGCCTCTCAAGCTCTCGAAGCTCATGAAAAACCTGATTATAAAGAAAAATATGATGACTACCTTGATGATTTGAAAGTTATTGCAAAAACCGGAAAAGCACCTAAAAATGCCCAGCTTGAAAAAGATTTGAGCCAAATGAATTCCGATGAAACTTTTGTGGTTGAATAATTTATGTTAGTTTTCTTTGCTATTGTTTTATAAAAAAAAACTAAAAAAGTGGTCAAACAAAGGCCACTTTTTTAGTTTTTTATTTTGATTATTTTATTTTTGCTTTTTGGAAGTCGTTTTTTTTGCCTTTTGGGCTTTCTTTGCCTTTTGGGCTTTTTCTTTGGCTTTGATGGCTTCCTTCTTGGCTTTTTCTTTGGCCTTTGCCGCCTCTTTTTTAGCTTTGGCCTTTTCTTTTGCCTTAGCTTTTGCCTCGGCCTTCTTGGCTTTTTGTGCTTCTATCTTGGCTGCTTTTGCGGCGGCTTTTTCCTCAGCTTTCTTGGCTTTTTGTACCTGCGCGTCTACTTTGGCCTTGCCGGCATTTAATGCTGTCTCCAAGTCTTTTTCCGTACATAAACCGATAGCTACAGGATTCTTGGCTCTGATTATGGCGGAGTCTTTATGGCTGCCGTCTTTTATTGCATCAATCGTCTTTTTGGTCGTTCCTATCAGCTTGCATATTTGGGTATCCGTTATTTCCGGACAATTTTTTAATATCCATGCTATTGCATTCGGTTTATCGCTCCTTTGCGACGGCGACAATACTTTTTTGGCTTTGGCATTGCTAATCCTCACGTCTAATTCCATTTTATTGGGAATTAGCTTGGCCTCCGGATCTTGTTCACAGCGGTGTATCTCTTCCCACGTCAACTGATTGGTGTCTATCGGGCTGATACCCATAATGTTGTAGGCCACATCTCCGTCTGCTATGGCCTGTATTTCCAACTCATGCAATTCACAATATTCGGCTATTTGTTTGAAACTCAACATTGTATTGTCAACAAGCCATACTGCCGTTCCTTTGGGCATTAAAGGTGCTGTCATTTTTTATTCCTTTCTTTTTTATTTTCTATATAAAAAAACATTCCCTATTTGTTTAGAGAATAGAGAATGTTTAAAGATTATACAAGTTATTTTTTTAGTTTTGGTCTTAAAATATACTATTTTTGTTATATAGATTGGCTATTGACTGGTAGCCTATTTCCAACATCTGCGCCGTGGCCTGATATTTTGTGGCTTGTATCTCCAAAGCATTTACCGATGACAAGGTTCCGCTCGAGCTTGTTGTGGACGGTACTTTGGAGGTCGTTTTGTTCTTTGTATCACTTGAAACACTTTCTGTTGTTACATAGTCGTGCTTATAGTTATCACCCTGTTTTATTTGCATCACATACGGAACGCTCTCTCTTGTCGAATAATCTTCCGAACGGCTGATTTTTATATAATAATCGCCTTTCTTCGCTCGGTACTCCCCGTTTAAGATTTGCTCCATGTTATTGTATTCGTCTGAGCCTTCTTCCGCCGTCGAATCGCCAACCAAAACTTCTTTACCGTTTTTAATCATATAAACCTGTATTTGCAGACCCTCGCCGTTCTCTCCCAACAGGCCATATTTAGCTGCTTCTTTCTCCTTTTCTTCCTGTTCTTTGGCGTAGCCTTCCGGATCAAGTTGTTTTTTCAGCTCATCTAATTTGCTTTGATAGCTTGATAAATCCAATACCGATGAATTTTCATCTTCAGCTCCGCTTCGCAGGCTAATGCTTAACTTTCCGTTCGACTGTACCTGTATCTTGTAATAATCAACCGTATCGTATTCGGCTAATTGGCCGACCGTACTCACTCGCGCATAGTTTAAGCGCATATATCCTAAATCTCGCGCATTGGCAAACTTTTCATCAATATCATTAACATCGGTTACCGACTTTTCCCAGCGACCGATACCGTTATCATCCACATTTGATGCTCTCGGAATTGAATTTACCATCTTCCTATCTCCCTAAAACTCAATTGTTATTTTAGCATAAAATAGCTTTTAACGCAACATATTTTGTACTTATTCAAATTTGAGTTTATACAGATTTACGCTTTGCTCGGTTTTCTCCAGCTTCTTATTTCCCAATTCTTCAATCTCAAAGGCTTTTTTATCTATTCCTTTATAAATTTCGTCATCAAACAAAACCTCTCCGTCATAGGTTTGCATAAATAAATCATCTATGTAGGTTTCCTTTTCCGACAAATCTGTTTCTTTGCCTTCTATTAAATTTACCCGTTCGGCTATGATTAGGTTTTCATCGGCTATTGCCTCTACAAAGCTATTTATATCTCTTACTATTTCTTCCGAACAACGGCCAGCTTGATTTATTGAAGAAAATTGCACGCTTATTATATTTGACTGGGTATTTATCAGCTGTCCATTATATTTTCCGGCTAATCCAGATATTATATTTCTTACGGAATCATATAATTCTTCTGTATATTTTTTTGGATCTTTCTTGCTCCCATTGTATAAAATCCGCAGAAAAACGTTTAACAATACATTTACAAAAAATTTATCTTTTTTAGGTAGTTGAGGGGCTTCTTTTTTCTGTGTTTTTTGATTTTCCTTTTCTTTTTCTTGAGTTTGATACACTATATTGTTCATATTCGACCATTTGTTAAATGTCAAACGTAATATATTGCTATCTAATGTTTCATGGTGCAACAGCTGCGACATCAAATATGCTCCAACTCCAGTCAAAAAAACGGCTATCTTAATATCTTGATAGGTATTCTTCGCTGCATAAAATTTTGATATATCTGCTTCTTTACCATCTATTATTTCAAATGCCTCATATAGCAATGAATTTGCTTCGGCTATGTTTAGTTTGTGGACTCGTCCTAATTCCATACAGCCCCCGTAAATCAAAAATCTTAGTCCCAGACGATTGAAGTCATCTGTTATTGAAATCGTGTTGTCTAACCTTGCTATTATATCACCTAAAAATTCTATTATATATTTTTTTTCATGTAAATCGGCTTCCGGCAATGTTGGAGCAATATCAGGATCAACATCCGCATTAATGTTGTATATTTGAAAAATTGCGTCTGCTTTGTTTATAAATTTCTTTTCCGATATTACCTTAGTTTTTGGTTTTAGCCGATGAACTCCAAATGCCTGCAAAGGAACTTTTTTTATAATTAGCGGAACTGCTACGACTAAAAACAAACAAAAGAAAAACAAAAATAATAAAGTTCTTATTGATTCTTCCGGAATAAAATCATCTAAAATCGGCACACTTAGCATAACTACTATATTTGCAAATATCAAACTGAATATAACAATTACCAATAATTTTACTATTGCAATTGCCATGCTTTTAGGTGAATTACTTATTTCTTCTTCTGCCTCATATATCGTATTTATTTTTGGTTGCTCTTGCTGCGGTATCTCAAAAAAATTCGAACTCTTTTCTTTGGTCTGACCTCCTTTATTGGGCAAATTTACAAATTCAATCGTTTCTTGATAGACATTATCCAATACATTAAATTTTTCACGAATGAGTTTTACGGCTATATTTTCATATTCCAATTCGTGAGCATACTTAATTGCCTGATCGTGTTGTTCTTCCGCAAAACGTTCTTCCAGCTTCCAGCCCGTGCCTCGGTCGGCATAAACTTCATAGTGCGTTATATCTACCATTGTTTTATTCCGTATATAAAAAAACCTGAGTCTAATATAATAGTCTCAGGTTAAAAAAACTTAAAAAAAGTCTACGAATTATTTTGCACCACTAACTGAGGTATCTGTCTTAATACCAAATGCAGCAAACTTACTGTTAAATTTAGAAACTTGACCACCAGTATCAACCATACGATGAACACCCGTCCATGCAGGATGTGATTTCGGGTCGATTTCAAGCGTCATTTTATCGCCGGCTTTGCCCCATGTGCTTTTTGTTTTATATTCTGATCCGTCTGTCATTACATAAGTAATTTCATGATAATCAGGATGAATACCTTGTTTCATTACTTTTCTCCAAAAATTTTTTATTCTAAAATATGAATTTGTTGCCTTTATACATTAGAGTCTTTAATAACGCAAGCATTATTTCATATTTTTTTGTTTTTTTTTCATTATTTTTGCAATTCCGTGATTTTTACCGTATTAATTCTCTCATCTCCGGAATTTACATTAATTACTTTTATACTGTAATTTTTGTATCCCATTGACAATAAATGACTACGAATGTTAACGGCGCGATTTAAGCTGGTACGTTTCCGCTGAAAAACATTTTCGCCATCATCTAAGTTATAGGCTATTATTGATATTTTATTCTTGTCGGCGTCCTTAAACGTTGAAATCAATGATGTAATTTGGTTTTGCTGTTCGGGTGTCAAAACATCTTCCCCTTCGGCAAAAACTATTACCGAATTATCTTGCTGTGGTAAAACAGCTTGATTTTGCGATAACACCGTTTTTTCTTCTACTTTTGTACTTAACTCCGCCTTGCCGTTTGATATATCCGCTTCAGAATGTTGTTTGATTCCATCTGCCGCGGGTACGGACGAAATTAACAAATCCGTATTTTTTGGCCGAGGCTGTGGGCTTAATAGAGAATTACTCTCGGTTACTTTTTCTGCAACTACCTTATTTTCCTCTTTCTTCAATACAGTATGGGATGATGCTGCAGAAGCTGCTTGTTGTCTCTTAGCTTCTGCCTGTTGAACTGCCGTTATTTTTTCATTCTCAACAGGAATTTGATCTTGAGAAACGTTTACTTGTGTTTCTACCTTTATTTGCTCTTGCTTTTGAGGCTTGATTTCTGAATTTTCCGTTTTTGCTGTCTCGATAATCTTTAGAGTTTCCTTTTTCGGAGAATCGGAAGCCAACGCTTTGTCCTTGCTTTTAACAATGGATGGTTGCTGTTGCACTTTTTTTGCTATCGTTTTTTTCGTTTTAGATTGCGACGGTGATGCTTGCTCCGCTTTTTTTGTTTTGGCGGTTTCTTTTTTTATTATCGGAAAAAGAGGCTGCGGTTTCTCCGACTTTCCATAACTCGGCATCGGTGCTGTGCTTGGCTGCAAACTATTTAATACCGACAAATCCACTATGACATCTTCCCCGCCATATACATTGGCAGAAAAGAATATGCTTAAAGACAATGCACTTATTGTCAGGTGTTTTAACCGCATCTCTTTTTCCTTTTGCTTTATAATTACTTACTCAGCAAATCGTACAGCTTGTTGTTTAAATTACCATTAACAGCTATAATGTTTCCTGATGATATGACTGAGGGAATATCTTCGGAGCGGATATCTTTTTGATTTATATCAAATATATAGCCTCCCGCTTCTTTAACCAACAATATACCTGCCGTTATGTCGGAAGGGGCTTGTGCATAGCTTATATAGGCATCCGCTTTTCCGGCCGCTACATAGGCCATATCCATATTCGAATCGCCTTGTATGCGTACATTGCTCGACTTAAAAAGTTTATGCGACAATTCGGCAAATGAGGCAAAATCTTCACCATGAAAACTCGGTGTTGTTAATATCAGCGAATCCGATAGTTCTTTACGCGCTGAGACCCTTAACCTTTCATGGGAGCGAAATCCTTCTTTATAGGCTCCCATGCCTTTTTCGGCGAAAAACAATTCATCACTGACCGGATTATATATCACCGATGCAAGAATCGTATTATTTTCACACATGGCTACCGATACAGAAAAATACGGAACGGCGTGGATAAAATTAATCATCGAACTTATTGTTGATATTACAAAATAGCCTCCTTGCGGACGCGGTTTGTTATCTTCCGCAAACGCAAAGTTCGGACGCATTTTAGATAATTCTGTTTTCAAAACACGTTCGGCTTTGTTATAGCCGTTTATTACAAAACTGCGATAGTCCTTAACCGAGGATTGCAGATTTTCTATTTCCGTAAAATCTCGCGATAAAGACGTGGCTGCTTTCTTGACCGCGGCTATCATATTGGTTAAATTCGGGGAAAGATATGACATTATTTAGCTCTCTCAACATAGTTGGCTTCTGCTGTTCCGACAACGATTTTGTCGCCCGTACCGATAAATGGAGGAACCATAACGCGAACACCGTTATCTAAAATTGCCGGCTTATATGAGGAGGCGGCAGTTTGTCCTTTGACAACAGGTTCGGTCTCGGTTACGGTGCAAATAACCTGCAACGGCAATTCTACCGAAATCGGTTTGCCGTCTATAAAACTTATTATCACTTCCATGCCGTCGGTCATAAACGGACGAGAATCGCCTAATACATCTGAAGGCAAGGTGAACTGGTCAAATGTTTCCGAATCCATAAAGGTCAATCCCGTTCCGTCTTCAAACAAAAATTGGCAATCTTTTTCCTCGACCATTAATTTTTCAATCGTATCTTCGGTTCTGAAACGTTCGTTGGTTTTAGTACCTTCTTCAACTGATTTCATCTCCACCTGCATAAACGCTCCGCCCTTACCGGGTTTGATGTGCATGGCTTTGGTTACGGTCCATGGTTTGCCTTTATATTCAATTACCCAACCAATTCTGATGGCTCCTGCTAATTGTTTCATTCTTTTTCTCCATATTTACAATGTTAAATTTGATTATTTTTTTGTGAATGTAATCTAATCTTTTTATTTTCGCAACTACTTTTCGCAAAAAAATTGGCTAAATTTTTGTTTTTGTGAGGCCGGAATTATTATATTGTCCGTTTTTATTCCTTCTAAATTAGTTTTTTCATCCTTTACCCAGACGGCAGATTGGATGAGAAACAGCTCGTTATACCAGTTCACCAGTTCTTTGGAGGGGTGTTCTGCCTCCTCTAAAAAACTAAAGATTACAAAATCCGGCTCTGCCTCGCTTATCAGCATCGCATCATGGCGGGTGGAACTACTTATTATGCCCAATATCTTATTATTTGTCTGCTGCCTCAATGCTTTGGCCTCTTTTCCGGCGTGAGACAATTGGCTTAAATCGATGACCACTCCATCCAGCTTATATTGATTACAAATACTCAATGCATTTTCTCCGTATGCCAAAATCAATTTTGACTGCCGCCATGCGCGTGAGGAAAAGTTTTGCACAAATTCTCTTGATAATTGCGTATTCAATATATAGCAGCCTATCTCTTGGTTTTCCGCCTCTTGAAATTCTTCTTCATCAACATATAAAATAATCTTTGGCATATCTTTGCGCTCTCTCTTGCATTTTGTTTTAAGGCATATATTATAGTTTCATTGTTCTCAATATAGGCTAAAATTCTTTGAAAAGAAAGTAAAAAACTGTGATCGAAGAAAAAAAAGTAAATCTTGTTAAGTCGCTTGAGGTCTGTGCGGAAATCAGCAATCTTCTTTTGGATTTGGAAAATACGATTAACCTTAAGAAAAAAGAAATTTCTGAACGTAATGCAGCTCAAAAAGATGTTTTACTTCACAAAAATCAAGAGATTGAGGCTCTTAAAAAATCTTCTAACCAAGCTTTGGCTTCTATGGAAAAAATAATTTCTAAACTTAATCGTGTATTGGAAAAAGATGGCTCAGGTAACAATAACAATTAATGCGCGCGAATATGCCGTGGCTTGTGAAGACGGGCAAGAAGGCCGTATTTTGCAGTTGGCGCGAATCCTTGATGAAAAGGCCAGAATGCTCAGCGGCGGGCAACAGGTTAATGAAAATATGCTGCTTGCCATGGTCGGGTTGTTATTGGCCGATGAAATCAGCGAACTGAAAAAAGGTGCTCCTGTTGTGGTCGCGAATCCGGACGCCATAACCCATGACGAACTTGTTAAGGCCGATGAGGCTCTCGCGGCTCGTTTGTCTGATATCGGAAAACAAATAAAATCTGTTGCATTTCAAATCGAATCATTATAATATATCTTCCATAGAGAGGGCGCTGTCCGGTGCGTAGTTTCCGTAAGTCTTCCGAGCCAACACAATTTTTTAGGGAACTGTCGCTGAACAAATCTTGGTTTGTTTATATGGTGCCCACTTTTATGACAGCGGTTCGTGTTGAATACACATATACGGCTGTGACGGACCCTCTCACTTGTTTCTAATTTCGGTGGAAATCCTTATCGTCGGGTTTTCACTTTTTTGTTATAACTTACTTTGGATGGGAATTTATTTTGCGTATCATTTACTGCGGAGATGTTGTCGGACGCGCCGGTAGAGAGGCTGTGCTCAATAATTTGGCTTTTATTCTGAAAACTTATAAACCCGATGCCGTGTTTGTTAATGTTGAAAATGCCGCTCACGGGTTTGGGGTTACCCCCGGAATTTGCCGCGATTTTTTGGAAAAAGGCGTTACCGGTCTTACTACCGGAAATCATGTTTGGCAACAAAGAGAGCTTATCAGCTTTTTAGATGAATCTAAACAGATTGTTCGCCCGCTTAATTATCCCGAAAATCTTGCCGGCAAAGGGTATCGTGAATTTGTTTTGCCGAACGGGAAAAAAATTTTGCTCGTTCAGGTATTGGGGCGATTGTTCATGGAAGCTGTTGACTGCCCTGTCCAAGCAATTGACAAACTCCTTAAAAATTATACTTTAGGCGGAAATGTTGATGCCATTTTGGTTGATATCCACGCTGAGGCAACTGCCGAAAAACTTGCTTTCGGATATTATTTAGACGGGCGTGTTTCCGTTGTGGCCGGTACACATACTCATGTTCCTACCTCGGATTTTAGATTGCTCAGAAAAGGTACTGCTTATATTACCGACGTCGGAATGTGCGGTGATTATGACTCTGTCCTAGGATTTGAGATTGATGAACCGATTAATCGCTTGGCGCGTCGTTACACCGGCGGACGTCTTGTCCCCTGCAGGGAAAACGGCACCGTTTTCGGTATTATTGTCGACATTGACGATACTAACGGAAAGGCTACGCATATCGCGCAACTAAAAATTTAGAGTCCATTACAAAATGTCCGTTCCTTACAGCAACGGTTTGTTGCCGCTCTCGTTTTTCTTTTTTTGTTCCTCGTCTTTTGAGGCCTTATTTTCAATCAACTGTTCCGGCATTTGCTCTGCTATGTAGCCAAAGATATTTTCTCCGAAAGTTTTACGAACATAGCTCGTATATTCCGTCGGTGCGGGCTTAAATCCCTCTGCTGTCGCTTGTGCTTTCAAGATGTCTTCAATTTTCATCTTTTTAGCAAGTTCATCTCGTTTTCCGGCGGCTTCGGCATAGCCATTCACCGAGGCGATGTTATACAGAACGTGGGCTTGAATGATACTTTGAGTATAGACAACGCCCTTTTCATAAATATCTGCCAGTCTCAGTGCCGCATTGATATTGCCCTGATAAAGTGCTTTGTTGAAATAGTTTACCGCATTGCCGTAGTTTTGCGTAATTCCTTCCCCGTTTAAATACATCAACCCCAGAAAGAACTGCGCTTCATCGAGGCCGGCATCCGCCGCCGCCCGAATATTGGCGGCCGCCTGCTTAAAGTCTTGCGGCACTATAAAGCCTCGATAATAGGCATAACCCAGCATGAATTTTGCCGTTACGTTACCTCCGGCGGCCGCTTGCGTGAAATACTTAATCGCCAGTGAATTGTTTTGTGCCACTCCGCTCCCGCTAATGTATAAAAAAGCCAGATTCAGCGCGGCTTCTATATTGCCCAACTCTGCCGCTTTTTCAAAAAGTTTTGCTGCCTTATAAGGATTGCGCTTGGTGCCGATACCGCTATACAACAGGCTCCCCAAGTTGTTAATCGCGACATCATTACCCTGCTGTGCCGCCATATTATAATATTCAAACGATTTTTGATAATCTTGTTTGATGTTATTTTCTTTACTGCCGTACAAATACATATAACCCAACGATAATTGCGCTTCGACGCTTCCTTCGTTTGCTTTCCTTATCAGTGCCTCCGTATAGGTTTCTTTATTTTGAGCCGCTTCTTTGGCTATGTCATCATTTTTTCCGAAAAACGACATATTGAAAAACGAAAAAAGACCGCTTTCTTTTTCTTGATTGTCGCTTTCACTTGCGGGAGGTTCCGTTGTTTGGGCATTTTTATCGTTTGCCGCGGCTTCTTCGTTTGATGTTCCTTGAGATTGTGCGGTTTGTTCCTCATCCGGTGGGGTTGCTCTTAAATCTTTAATCTCCGGCAAATCATCTACCGTGGGAAGTTCTTTGCTTTTTTCCTCTTGTCTTTTTTCTGTTGTCTCTGCTTTGTTGTCTTCCAAAGGAATCCCTAAATCGACAACTTGCGCCAATGCCGTTTCACAAAAAAACATTCCGCTCAGCAATGCGGCAATTAACCCCTTGTTCATTTATGATACCTCTCCTTTTTTCTTTAATCATATCCTTTTATTTGATATTGACAAGTGATATTATTTTAACCCACCATATTTAACAAATTTTAAGATATAAATGCTATATTTTGCTTAGGTTATGTTTTTGATGAAACGGGTTTGTTTGTGATGAAAATGATTAAGCCTATTGTTAATGTCGGCAAAATTATTGATAATTTTGAGGCTGTGGTTGTGGGGTTTCGCGGCGTTATCAGCGAAGGAGACAGCATTCGTCAAGATGCCGTTAATGCTTTAATTAATGCGAGAAAAGCCGGAAAAAAAATTGTTCTTTGCTCTAACAGCCCATTGCGTTCATCCGAGCTTGCCGACTTTTTTATCAGCTATAAAGTGCCGCTTAAGCTCTTTGAAGCCATTATTACGGCTGGTGAAATTTTACATTATGAACTCAAAGTCAAGCAAGGGGCTTTTGCTAATCTCGGAAATAATTATTTTCAGATTGGCGATAATCAGCACTACGGTATTTTTGACAATCTTGATTACAACCGTGTTCATTCTTTGGATGAGGCGTCTTTTGTTTTTATGGGAAATGTCGAAAGCCTTGATGACACGATTGAAAAATACATTCCGATTTTGCAGCACGCGGTTGCTTTGGGACTTCCGTTTGTTACGGCCGGAAATGACACTTCTTCTTTCATGAATGAAAAAATTTGTTTGGGGACAGGTGCCGTAGCCGAACAATATGCCGTCTTAGGCGGAAAGATTTTAACCGTCGGAAAACCCGAACCGATTGTATCTGCCTATTGCTTGGAGGCGTTGCCCCAAGATATTGCCAAAGAAAAGATTTTGTTTATCGGGGATAATGCTGCGACCGACATTAAAGCGGCGAATCTTATCGGCGCGGCCAGTGTGTTGATTTCAAAGGGCGTTCACATTAATTATTTAGGTGAAGGTTATATCTCGGATGTTGCCAAGACTCGTGATTTGGCTATCAGTTTGGATGCGTATCCCGATTGTGTTATTTCGAATCTTCGTTGGTAGAATCGAGCCTATCGGTTCTCAAGTTCATCTTTGAGAAGTTCTACTTCAAGCCATTCGTTTTCCTTATTCGCTTTAAGGTTTTGGCTCTGTGCCAGCATTTGAGTCAGTTCATCAAAACGCTCCGGATTTTTGCCGTATAATGACGAATCGGAAAGTTCTTTTTCTATTGCCGAAATCTGCTGTTCCAAAGCCTCGATTTCTTGAGGGAGAACGTCTAAGGCACGTTGTTGTTTGTAGCTCAGTTTTGCTTGTTTTTTAGCTTGCGGAGCTTTTGCTGCCGGCAAAGGTTGTTTGACTTTGGAGGTTTTGGAAGAATCCGGTGATTTCCGCAACCTGTCTTCTTTGAGTTTTTGTTGGAGTTCACTACAACTCCCTGCATATTCAAATGCCGTGCCGTCGCCGCTCATATAAATCACCGACGTTGCCACTCTATCCAAAAAATCTCGGTCATGGCTTACGATTAATGCCGTTCCCTGATATTCATCCAAAACTTCTTGCAACAAATCTATCGTATCCATATCCAAATCATTGGTCGGTTCATCTAATACCAAAAGATTGGATGGCTTGGAAAGCTCAAGTGCCAGCATCAAGCGGTTTCTTTCTCCGCCGGAAAGGGCTCCGACCGGTGTTTGCGCCTGCTCGGGTTTGAATAAAAAATCTTTCAAATATGCCACAACATGGCGATATTGCCCGCGCACATATACATGGTCGCCTTCATTACACAAAGTTTTCCAGAGTGTTTTCTTATTATCTAAATCCGATAAATTTTGGTCAAAATAGGCTTCTTCCAGATTTTTGCCGATACGCACAAAACCCGAATCGGGCGCAAGGCGTTTGGTCAATAGTTTGATTAACGTGGTTTTTCCGGCACCGTTGGGGCCTACGATGCCGATTTTGTTGCCGCGCATGATTTTTATTGAAAAATCTTTTATAATCTGTCGGTTTCCATAACTCTTATTGATATTTTTAGCCTCAATAACCAGCTTAGAACGCCCCTCACTCTCTTCAACTTCAAGCTTGATTGTGCCGGCTCGTTTGATTTGGTTGCGGCGTTCTTCGCGTAATTGCTGCAAGCGGCGCAGGCGTCCCATATTGCGTTTGCGACGTGCGGTTACGCCTTTGTGCAACCATTCCGTCTCTGCCTCGATTTTTTTGTTTAAGTGCTTTTGGGCTATGATTTCTTGTTCTATGAGCTGTTCCTGCCACTCCTCAAAATACTTAAACCCTTTGTTGTTGCGGTGCAGGATGCCCCTGTCTAACCAAAACGTGGTTTTGGATATGTTATTTAAAAACATGCGGTCGTGGCTTATAACTATCACGGCTCCGGCAAAATTTTTAATCGTCTCTTCCAAGTTTTCTATTGTCGGCATATCCAAATGATTGGTCGGTTCGTCTAAGAGCAAAATGTCGGGCTCTCCAATCAAGGTTTTGGCCAAAATCGCTTTGCGTCGTTCTCCTCCCGAAGATTCATCGGGATGTTGTTCGGCGCGTATGCCCATTTGGCTGATAATCATGTCCGCGCGATATTCTTGATTGCGTTCTTTTTCCGGAAGGCCGGACAATACGACCTCTCGCAATGTTTTGTAACCTGCAAAATCCGGCGTCTGCGGCATATAGGCGACTTTAACCCCAGGGTGGAGAAATATTTCTCCCGAATCTGCGTCCTGAATTCCGGCTATGACTTTTAGCAACGTTGATTTGCCCGAACCGTTGCGGCCGACCAATGCGATTTTATCTCCGCGGTTAACATATAACTCAACATCTGTGAAAAGTTCGTGCGTACCAAAACTTAATTTGACGCCGGATAGTGTGAGAATCGGTGCCTCGGCCATGGATTATAAATCGCCTTCAATCAACTGCAGACCCTCAATTTCCCACTCAAGCCCTTTGGCTGCCCAGATGAAAAAATCTCCTACCTTCTCTTCTTTTATGCCGATGTTGGTACCGATTGCGTATAGAGTTGCGATTTCATCATCCGACAACTCATGATTGGAGATTGCCACCAAAATCATTTCACGCAAAATATAACGGCGCATTTTTATGTCGTGAATTTGTTTTATCAGACTACAGACTTCACTCGGGCTTTTGGCATGTTTTATTTTCTTTAAGGCTTCTTTACTAATACCCAACTCTTTTAGGCGGCTGGTTAAATACTCCATCCGTTGATTTTTACTCAAGTCCATGACATACAAAAGGCTTGTTACAAAAATTGCTTTTTCTTCCGCGGTCAATTCTTCCATTGATATCGGCACGATGAATTTTCCTTCCAAAATTTATTTTATTCTTTTTTTTATATTATAAAATTATGAATTGCAAAACAAATAAATTTTATTATAATGCGTTTTAGTTTGTGTATATTTTTTATGAAGGATTTTATTATGCCCTTGAAAATTGAACTTAAACCTCATGAAAGCATTATTATCGGTGAAGCTTTAATTACAAATGATAATGAGAGGACTCGTTTTTATATTGACGGGAATGTTCCTATTCTGCGTGAGAAGTTTATTTTACGCGAAAAAGATGCCGACACACCGAGCAAGCGCGTCTATTTTATCGTTCAACAAATGTATCTTTCCAAAGATGTTTCCGAGTTGCAAAAAATGTATATTGAATTTGTCAGAGATTTGCAAAAAGCTGCACCCAGCCTTATTCCTTATACAGCTTCCGTTACCGATAACATTCTTAAAGGCGATTATTATAGTGCCATTAAAGCGGCAAGTGTCTTAGTCAAAAAAGAAGATGAAGTTTTTGGCGAAACACTTCACGCAAAATAAATTTTTGCTTCCTTTGATTAGCTCCGCTTTATGCGGAGTTTTTTGTTTGTAAGAAAAAAATAAGTTGTAATTTTGAATATTATCCACACCCATCTAAAATCTCTTGTTATTTGTTAACAAAGCGTTAACATGACGTTGTCATTATTTTTTAAGGAGTTTAGTATGTCAGATATTTCTTTAACTGCAAGTATGCGCACAAATTTGCTCTCCTTGCAAAACACTCAGAGTTTAATGGATCGGACTCAAGAAAGATTATCTACCGGCAAAAAGGTTAATTCGGCTATTGACAATCCTTCGTCTTATTATACCGCACAGGGGTTGACTAACCGCGCAAGCGATTTGGATGCTTTGCTCGATAGTATGGGACAAGGTATTCAGACCATTAAGGCTGCTAATGAGGGTATCGAATCTATTACGGCTTTCGTACAACAGGCCAAAGCTGTCGCCAATACAGCTCGCGACACACCGAATCTTTCAACCGTAACCGCCAGTAATGATTTTGTTGCTGCTGACGGGGATGTTAAAGTGAAAATCGGGGATCAGGTGTTTATCGTTGCTTTTACTACTGCTGCTCCTGCTGATGCCGAAAACGCCGCTACAAAATTGAATGGTGATACAACAGCACAAAACGGTACAACTTTGCAGCAAGCTTTAAAAGATGCTAATTTAGCCTTTACTCATGACGGGGATAAAGTGGTGCTTGGTTTGGCTGATTCTGATATTAAAACAGCTAAGGTTACCGTGAATGTTAGTAGTGATATTGTCGGCTTGAATATTTCCGGAACTTTTAACCCTGATGCTCGTGACAGTTCTTTGTCTCAATATAACGAGATTTTGGAGCAAATTAATCAATTGGCTAATGACTCTTCTTATAAAGGTGTTAATTTGTTAAGAAAAGATGATTTAAGAGTTATTTTTAATGAAGATCGTTCGTCTTACATTGATGTGCAGGGTACTGATGCTTCTTCTGCAGGTTTGGGATTAACCGCCGTTGATAAAGCTGATTGGTCTACAAATGGTGGGGTTGACGATACAATTACCGCTATTGAAGAAGCTATAAATACATTGCGTGATATGGCTACTGAGTTCGGAAACAACTACTCTATCGTGCAAACCCGTCAAGACTTTACCGAAAATTTGATTAACGTCTTAGAAGAAGGGTCCGATAACCTTATCTTGGCTGACATGAACGAAGAGTCTGCCAATATGCTTGCTCTGCAAACCAGACAGCAACTCGGTATTAACTCTTTGTCTTTGGCTTCTCAAGCCGCGCAGTCCGTCTTGCAGTTGTTCTAGACTTTAGTAATAATGACAAATATTTTGGAAGACTCGAAAGAGTCTTCTTTTTTTTGTTTTAATATAAGAGATTTTCTTAATATTAACCATTTGTTAATAATTTGGACGTTACGATTGATTATTCATAATTGTTGCAGACGTGCAAAAATTATGCTATAATGAAAAATGTCATTAGAAAAATGACATATTTATTAACCACAAGAATTTTGGGAGAAAAACCATGTCAGATATTTCTTTAACCGCTAGTATGCGTACGAACTTGCTCTCTTTGCAGAACACTCAGTCTTTGATGGATCAAACTCAAGAGAGATTGTCTACCGGTAAAAAAGTTAACTCAGCTATTGATAACCCGTCTTCTTACTACACGGCTCAAAGTTTGAGCAACCGCGCAAGCGACTTGGATTCTTTGCTTGATAGTATGGGACAAGGTATTCAGACCATTAAAGCTGCTAACGAAGGTATCGAGGCTATTACTTCTTTCGTCCAACAGGCTAAGGCTGTTGCGAATACCGCTCGTGATACTTCCGGTGTGGCCGAGGCTAAAAGTGGAACTACTTTTACTAAATTTGATGGTGATGTCAGTGTTACTATCGGCAATGAAACTTATACTGTTGCAGTTAATTCTACAGATCAGTCAGATATGCAGAAATTGACAGAGAAGATTAAAGGCGATACTAAGGTTTCTGCTGCTTTAACTGCTACAGGATTAACGCTGAACTATGATGGTGGTGTCATGAAAGTTACCGGTACAGATGGCAAGGATAAAGTTTCTATTTCCATTAAGGCTAACGACTTGAGCTTTAGTGCGACGATTGATACCGACTCGCGCGCTACTTCCGTTGATCAGTTTAACCAGATTGTTGACCAAATCAACCAGTTGGCTAACGACTCTTCTTATAAGGGCGTTAACTTGTTGAAAGGTGATGATTTAAAGGTTATTTTCAACGAAGACCGTTCTTCTTATATTGAAGTTAAGGGTACTGATTTGACTGCCGCCGGTTTGGGTCTGAAAGAAATCACCAATGCTGATTGGGGAACTAACCAAGGTGTTGATGACACAATTACCGCCATTGAGGCTGCCGTTACACGTTTGCGTGATGTTGCTTCTGAGTTCGGTAACAACTATTCTATCGTGCAGACCCGTCAAGATTTTACTGAAAATCTGATTAACGTCTTAGAAGAAGGTGCTGATGACTTGACATTGGCCGATATGAACGAAGAGTCTGCTAATATGCTTGCTCTGCAAACCAGACAGCAACTCGGTATTAACTCTTTGTCTTTGGCTTCTCAAGCCGCTCAGTCTGTCTTGCAGTTGTTCTAGTAGGCGCTGTAAGCAAGTTAAAAAGGAAGGAGATTGGGGAGGATCTCCTTCTTTTTTTGTTCCAATTCTTAATATTAACCATTTGTTAATAATTTGGACGTTACGATTGATTATTCATAATTGTTGCAGACGTGCAAAAATTATGCTATAATGAAAAATGTCATTAGAAAAATGACATATTTATTAACCACAAGAATTTTGGGAGAAAAACCATGTCAGATATTTCTTTAACCGCTAGTATGCGTACGAACTTGCTCTCTTTGCAGAACACTCAGTCTTTGATGGATCAAACTCAAGAGAGATTGTCTACCGGTAAAAAAGTTAACTCAGCTATTGATAACCCGTCTTCTTACTACACGGCTCAAAGCTTAAGCAACCGCGCAAGCGACTTGGATTCTTTGCTTGATAGTATGGGACAAGGCATTCAGACTATTAAGGCCGCGAACGAGGGTATCGAGTCTATTACGGCTTTCGTCCAACAGGCTAAGGCTGTTGCGAATACCGCTCGTGATACTTCCGGTGCAGTCAGAATTGAAGCTAGTGAAGAATATGCTAATACCGGTGGGGATGTTACTGTTAAAATCGGTAAAAATGAATTTAATGTTAACATTGGTGCTTCCAGTGCTATAGATGCAGCTATTGGTACTCTTAACGATACGTCTGCCAGCGTTACTGCCGTTGGAAATACCGGTTTAACGTTGAAACAAGCTTTGTCAGATGCTAATTTGACCTTTACAAAATCGGCTGATGGTAAAAAATTGATTTTGTCTGAGGTTGCATCGCCTGCTAAACCTACTGAAAAAGTTGAGGTTAGTGTTTCAAGTACCATTAAAGGTGTTTCTTTGTCCGGTACAATTAATCCTGATGCTCGTAAAACTTCAATTAAGCAATATAATGAAATTATCGACCAAATTAACCAGTTGGCTAATGATGCCTCTTATAAGGGCGTTAACTTGCTGAAAGGCGATGATTTGAAGGTTATTTTCAACGAAGACCGTTCTTCTTATATTGAAGTTAAGGGTACTGATTTGACTGCCGCCGGTTTGGGATTGAAAGAAATCGACAAAGCAGCTTGGGGAACTAACCAAGGTGTTGATGACACAATTACCGCCATTGAGGCTGCCGTTACGCGTTTGCGTGATGTTGCTTCTGAGTTCGGTAACAACTACTCTATCGTGCAAACCCGTCAAGACTTTACCGAAAATCTGATTAACGTCTTAGAGGAAGGTGCTGATGACTTGACATTGGCCGATATGAACGAAGAGTCTGCCAACATGCTTGCTCTGCAAACCAGACAGCAACTCGGTATTAACTCTTTGTCTTTGGCTTCTCAAGCCGCTCAGTCCGTCTTACAGTTGTTCTAGTAGGCTCTGTAAAATAGTTAAAAAAGAAGGAGATTGGGGAGGATCTCCTTCTTTTTTTGTTTTAATATAAGAGATTTTCTTAATATTAACCATTTGTTAATAATTTGGACGTTACGATTGATTATTCATAATTGTTGCAGACGTGCAAAAATTATGCTATAATGAAAAATGTCATTAGAAAAATGACATATTTATTAACCACAAGAATTTTGGGAGAAAAACCATGTCAGATATTTCTTTAACCGCTAGTATGCGTACGAACTTGCTCTCTTTGCAGAACACTCAGTCTTTGATGGATCAAACTCAAGAGAGATTGTCTACCGGTAAAAAAGTTAACTCAGCTATTGATAACCCGTCTTCTTACTACACGGCTCAAAGCTTAAGCAACCGCGCAAGCGACTTGGATTCTTTGCTTGATAGTATGGGACAAGGTATTCAGACCATTAAGGCCGCGAACGAGGGTATTGAGGCTATTACTTCTTTCGTCCAACAGGCTAAGGCTGTTGCCAACACCGCTCGTGATACTTCCGGTGTGGCCGAGGCTGTAAGCGGAACTACTTTTACAGCATTTGATGGTGATGTCAGTGTTAATATCGGCAATGAAACTTATACTGTTACCGTTGCTTCAGGCGACGAAACAGATATTGAAACGCTCGCTAATAAAATCGCTAATGATACTAAGGTTAAGCAAGCATTATCTGATGCTGGATTAACTTTATCAGGTGATAATGGCGAGGGCTTAAAAGTTGTCGGTACAGATGGGAAGGATAAGGTTTCTATTTCCATTAAGGCTAATGACTTGAGCTTTAGTGCGACGATTGATACCGACTCGCGCGCTACTTCCGTTGATCAGTTTAACCAGATTGTTGACCAAATCAACCAGTTGGCTAACGACTCTTCTTATAAGGGCGTTAACTTGTTGAAAGGTGATGATTTAAAGGTTATTTTCAACGAAGACCGTTCTTCTTATATTGAAGTTAAGGGTACTGATTTGACTGCCGCCGGTTTGGGTCTGAAAGAAATCACCAATGCTGATTGGGGAACTAACCAAGGTGTTGATGATACGATTTCTGCCATTGAGGCTGCCGTTACGCGTTTGCGTGATGTTGCTTCTGAGTTCGGTAACAACTATTCTATCGTGCAGACCCGTCAAGACTTTACCGAAAATCTGATTAACGTCTTAGAGGAAGGTGCTGATGACTTGACATTGGCCGATATGAACGAAGAGTCTGCCAACATGCTTGCTCTGCAAACCAGACAGCAACTCGGTATTAACTCTTTGTCTTTGGCTTCTCAAGCCGCTCAGTCCGTCTTACAGTTGTTCTAGTAGGCTCTGTAAAATAGTTAAAAAAGAAGGAGATTGGGGAGGATCTCCTTCTTTTTTTGTTTCTTTATCTTACAGATTTTTGTAGGTTTCAGACACGCCTTTGAAAACCTCTATCACTCGAGGCAAAGCGTGTGTTAATTCCGAGATGCAGACGCCGTAATTGGTTATCGGGACGCCTGCTTGTTCGCAACGGTTGATGCGGCTCAAAATTAAACGTCTCGGCGACATACAGCCCCCGCAATGTATCACCAGTTTATATTCTTCCAAATTATCGGGGAAATCGCACCCCGCTATATGAACAAACTCCGGATTTTTGCCGGTTATTTTACGTATAAGATTGGGGATTTTAACACGGCCGATGTCATTTTTATCCGCATGGTGCGTGCAAGATTCCGCAACCAAAACCTTATCCCCGTCTTGGAGCTTGCGAACCACCTTTACGCCCTCCACCAACTTAAATAAATCTCCTTTCAATCGCGCAAACAAAATCGAAAATGTGGTGAGCGGAACATCCAAAGGTGTCAGTCTATTAACCATATCAACCACACTCGAATCGGTTATGACTAAATCGGGCTTGTTCTTAAACCGGCTCAAAGCCTCGGCGTATTCACTCTCTTTGACTGACGTTACCGTACACCCCTTGTCCAGACAATCTCTTATTACATGAACCTGCAAGGGCAAAAGTCTGCCTTTCGGGGCTTGGTCATCCAAAGGGATTACCAGCACGACGTTGCTGTGCTCTTTAACCAAATCGCCGATTATGCTCGGGGCGGCAAATGTTTCTTCCGGTGCTTTTTTGATTAGCTCCGCCTTAAACATATTCAAAACTTTATCTCTTGATGACTTGTCGGTCGAATTGACCACAATACCGTCGGTTTGAGTTATATCAAACTTATCTGCTTTATTATAAACCTTTATCAGCGGCAAAGCTCTTTTTTCAACCTCTTGGATGATTTGGCGTTCAACATCGCCTATTTCACCTCCTTCACAGACCAAGACCGCAACATCGGCTTTATCAAGGCTCTTTAAACTCCTTGCCATACGCTCCCGCCCAAGCTTGGTTTCATCGCCAAAGCCTGCCGTATCCAACCAAACAACCGGACCTAAGGGTATCAACTCTTGTGTTTTTTCAACAACATCGGTGGTCGTGCCGGCAATCTCGGATGTGATGGATATATCTTGTCCCGCTACCAAATTCAAAAAGCTGGACTTTCCCGAATTAACCCTGCCTAGTAATGCTATGTGCAATCTTAATGCTTTTTGCGTTTTTTCCATTGTGTATTTATCCCTGTTTTTGGCCGCACAGGCGTGATATTGCCTCGTTGGCTATTGTTAGTCCAAAAATTGCCGTGATTGTCGGCAGAGACCCTAAAATCGGGCGAAAATGCCCTCTTTCTTCTTTTCGCTCTGCTGATAAACTCTTTTGCGGCGTTTCGATTGAAGAAACGCAGGTGATTTTGGTTAAATCTACCCCCTCTGTCTTCAAACGGCGGCGCAGCTCTCTGGCCAATGAATCGCCTTGGGTTTGATTTAGCGTGCAGACCTTTATTTTTGCACTATCTTGCTTTAAGGCTGCTCCCATGGATGATATAAACGGAATGTTCTTTGCCATCAAAGCCTTTATCAACGCACATTTTGAGGGTAGAGAATCTATGGCATCTATCACAAAATCAACCCTTTCTTCCAGCAATTCTTCAATATTGCTCTCATCAACATACAGTTTTTTTACCTTGATGTTGGCATGCGGATTTATGTCGGCCGCCCGCCTTGATGCTACTGTGGTTTTTAATTCTCCTATCGTGGAATCTAATGCTAATATCTGGCGGTTGATGTTCGTTTCTTCCACTCTATCAAAATCTACCAAAATTAAGTTTTCTACTCCCGCGCGCGCTATTCCTTCCAACGCATAGCCTCCGACCGCTCCCAGCCCGATTATCATCACCGTGGAATCTTGAAGGCGGCTCAACGCCTCATCTCCTAAAAATGCCCGTGTGCGGCAAAAGCGTTTGTCTTCAATATGTGCCATTGATTATTCCTTGTGAATTTTGGTATATGGTTTGCGCCAATTCCTCCGCGTCTTCTTGGCGCATTTTCGCAATCTCTTGCAGTAAATACGGCAAGTTCAGCGGCGTGTTTTGCTCCCCTTTTATCAAGCCTTGATAGGGACTGTCCGTCTCTAACAAAATTTTTTCTTTTGGTGTTTGTTTTAGAATCTCTGCACGTTCCTTGTTCCTCAATATTGACAGCGAAAATGAGATATAGCCCCCGTTTTGCAAAATCTGCCGTGCCTGCTCCAAGCTCCCGCTAAACGAATGGATTACATACACGCTCTTTTTCAGCTCCGGCCAAAATTTTTCCAGCATACCGCCGCTTTTGACCGAATGTATCAATATTGCCCTTTTATAATTTTGCGCCAATTCTATCTGCGCGGCAAAAAGTTTTTCCTGCTTTTCTCTTTCGGGTTTCAACCCGTCTAGGCCGCACTCGCCCACCATGCTCCTTGGATATTGCCGCAGATAAGTTTCCAACTTTAGAATCGCGTCTTCTGCCGCTTTATCAACATACCAAGGATGTATCCCAAACGCCGCCGTTATCCCCTCATATTCTTCCGACAACTTGGCAACCCTTGACCAATCTTTTTCTGATGTCGAAACGCAGATAAAACCCTCAATGCCCGCATCAATGCTCTTTTTTATAAGCTGCGGCGTATAATTTGCATTGAAGTCTTGCAAATGAATGTGCGTGTCGATAAACTTCATTATTATTTTTCCTTCTAACCTGTTGATGAGTGTATGCAGTTATGAGTATTTTGACAAGACCTATCTTTGAAATAAACCTGAAAAATTTGCTTAAAAACTATCAGACTTTGCAAAAAATCGCCTCGCACGCCATTGCCGCCGCCGTGGTTAAAGACGATGCTTACGGGCTTGGGGCTGAACGTGTGGCACAATATCTTTATGAAAAGGCCGGATGTCGGTGCTTTTTTGTGGCGCATGGCATTGAGGGCGAAATTGTTCGCAAAGCCGCTCCCGAGGCGCAAATTTATGTTTTACAGGGAATCGGCGAAGACTCTTTGGAATCTTTCAAAAATGCTCATCTTATCCCTGTTATCAGCTCGCCGCAGATGCTCGAATTTTGGAAGAAAAACCGCTTTTTTGATACCAAGGTCATGATTAATATTGAAACAGGTCTCAATCGCTTGGGCTTTAGAGAAAAAGAACTTGAAGCCCTCTCTCCCGAAGACAAAGATTTGTTTGGCTGCGTCATGTCGCATTTGGCCTGTGGGGACGAAAAAGACCATTTTATGAACGAGCACCAGCTCAGCAACTTTAAACGGCTGAAAGAGAAGTTTTTTCCTAACCTTAGAGCCTCCCTCTCCGCCTCGGACGGAACTTTTTTGGGGGCTAAATTTCAGTTTGATATCGTTCGCTTAGGCGCGGCTCTCTATGGTATCAACACCGCCCCTTACCGCGAAAATCAGATGCTCCCTGTGGTTACTCTCAAAGCTCCCGTGTTGCAAATCGCCGACCTTCCCAAAGGCGACTTTGTCGGCTATTCCGCAACTTATCGCGCCGCATCTGAGCGCAAAATCGCTATTGTTTCCATCGGGTATGGCGACGGCGTGCCACGCGCGCTCTCTAATGTCGGAAAGCTCTTTTTCCCGCGCGGCGACAAGCTGTTTGAGGCACGCATTATCGGGCGTATCTCCATGGACAATATTATTTGTGATATTACCGATATTCCCGATGTTGAGTTCGGCGAATATGCTTTTCTTCTCAATGATTTTTACACCCTTGATGATATGGGGCGCGACGCAGGGACTATCAGTTATGAAATTTTATCCCGCCTTGGCAAAAATCCACGCAAGATTTTAGTTGAAAACAAGGGTTGATATTTTTGATTTTGCGCATATCTCTTCTTCTGAAAAAAATTTTTTTCGGAGGTTCTTTATGTGGCGGAAATTTACTTTAGCTCTTGTGTCTTGTTCGGTTTTGTTTGCCGGTGTTGCTTATGCGCAATATGCGTCTTCTTTTAACGGATATTACGGCGATAACGGCGTTTATAATCAGAATTATAGTCCAAACGGAAAGCCGATTGTATTTTTGTTTTACAACAATGAGCCTTGTGATAGTTGTGCCGAAGCCATGTATTATGTCGAGCAGGCTTTTGCCAACAACTGGCAAGGCGTCTACAACCTCGAAATGATTAATTATGACGAAGAAGAAGCTCAGGGCGATGATAATTATGCCGCGGCTTATAACCTCTATGCACCTCTGGTTATGGTTTTACAAGATGTGAACGAAAACGGGCGTTTCACCAACTATCTCAAAATTCCTTACGATATGGATGACTTTACCCCCTATCGCTTTCAAGAAGTTATGATGAGTGAAGTTTCTACCTTTTTTGAAGATTACAACGACCCTTACGCTCCTTATTAAAAAAATATTGCCCATGAAAAAACTCTTGAATTTTTTCAAGAGTTTTTTGTTGTTTTCTTTCTATATCCTGCTTTGGCGGCGTTTTTTCAGCATGGATAATTTATCGCTCACAATTGAAGTGTCCTTGCCGGTTTTGGCCAGACGGTCATACATACGCTCTATTTCTTTTTCCAGATAAGCTTGGTCTATCTCTTCAGTTAGATTTTTACGGTCATTGGATGTTCCCGATGTGCTTATTTCTTTCATTTCCGCTATGATACCCTCAACCGTTAAGCCTTTTTCTGTTTCCAGACGTTTGATAAAATAAGGCAACTCATAAGCCGCTTGGCGCGCGTTGGCATAAGCCTCCGACGTGCTGCGGTTTTTGTTGTATCTTAATTTCAAAAGCCTAAAAACCACGCTCAAATCATTGCTGTTATCAACCACGATAAACGGAACGGGTTCGGCAAAGCCTTTGGCCGCTATCTCTTTCAAAAACTCTAACAAATGGTGGAAGAATCCATTCACATTATAAAAAATAAACGGTTTTATCGGCAGCAATCCATCTTGCATGGCGACGCAATCATACGCCAATTCATCCAACGTACCGACGCCCCCTGGCGCAAACACCACAAAATCCGCATTAAGCAATTTTTGTTTTCTTTCCTCCAATGTCTTGGCCAAAATCACATTCTCAATTTGTTTGACCATAACATCGTCTTGCGAATATAAACTATAATATTCCGGTGTGGTTATCGCTTGTATCGGTAAGCCTTTCAACGACCGCTGCTTTTTGCTCCAGCCATCCATTACGCCTCTTGCTACCGCGCCCATTATGCCGGAATTGGACAAGCCAAAGTCCAGCTTGAAATCCATATTAATTATCTCGCGCCCCAAGTTATAGGCCTCTGCTATGTACAACGGGTCGTTGCCGCCTCGGTGTCCGCCGGCGACAAACACGCGCATGCCTTCCTCGGTGTTTTGGGCGACAAAGGATTCTACATCTTCTTTTTCAAACCGGGTATCACTCATATCTCTTACAGCTCCTCTATATCGCCTTGGGCTTGGTCTTTGTAAAACTCGGCGGCAAATTCTTGCAATGTGTCCGTTTCAATCGCGGTTCTCAACCCTTGCATCAAGCGTTGATAATATCTGATGTTGTGCCATGTTAACAGCATAACTCCTAATATCTCGTTACATTTTTGCAAGTGATGAATATAGGCGCGGCTAAAGTTGCGGCACAAGGGGCAATCGCAGCCCGCTTCCAAAGGCCGCGGATCTTCACGGTGGCGGGCGTTCCTAATATTAACGGTTCCAAAACGTGTAAAGGCCTGCGCCGTGCGGCCGGAGCGGGTCGGCATAACGCAATCAAACATATCAACCCCTCTTAAAACCGCCCCCACGATATCATCCGGACGGCCGACGCCCATTAAATATCGGGGCTTGTCCTCGGGCAGCATTTGCGGCGCGTAATCCAAGACCTTGAACATGGTTTCTTGCCCCTCGCCAACAGCCAAACCGCCGATTGCATAACCGTCAAAGCCTATCTCTTTTAACTTTTCTGCTGAATAAGCTCGCAAGTCCTCATAATCTCCTCCTTGCTGGATACCAAAAATGCCGTAGCCGTCTCTGTCAACAAACGCGTCCTTACTCCTCTTTGCCCAACGCATGGACATTTCCACCGACTTTTTGACTTTTTCATACGGTGCGGGCAATTTGATGCACTCATCCATACACATGGTGATGTTCGAATCGAGCTTATGCTGTATTTTAATTGACTCTTCCGGTGATAAGAAAAACTTTTTGCCATCCACGTGGGAGCTGAAAGTTACGCCGTCTTCCGTCAGTTTTCTTAATCCGGTTAGGCTCATGACCTGAAAGCCGCCGGAATCGGTTAATATCGGCTTATCCCAATGCATAAACTTATGCAAACCGCCCATTTTTTCGACCAAATCTGCCCCCGGGCGCAACATTAAGTGATAAGTGTTGCCGAGCAAAATTTCCGCACCCGTGGCGGCGACTGATTCCGGCATCATTGCCTTGACCGTGGCGCAAGTGCCTACCGGCATAAATGCCGGCGTATTTATGACACCGTGCTTGGTGTATAATTTTCCTCTACGGCTTTTGCCAACCGTTTTTATAATCTCATATTTTAAGCTCATAATTTTTCTCTATCAATTTATTATAATCTTTAATATTGCACCGAATCGCCACCGTTGGCAAGTGTTTTATCTTATCTCTTTTGCTTATCAAAAAAAGAGAGTGCTTTTTCAAGCACCCTCTCTTGGTTAAACTCGGAGTGATTTTTCGAGTTTAAGAGTTTCTACCGCCCTTTTGGGCATTTTGCAAAGCCAAATCAGCCGCTTTTTGTTCTGCCACGCTATTAAACTTTCTTACTCCGTCTTTAGGAAGATTCGGCTTTTCATCACAATTGTATGTGTCATAAACATCCTGTTTTAATTGTTCAGCTCTTGCATCCAAATCAGAACTGGTTGATGCCTGTTGATCCCAGAATTTACCATCTCTCAAAACGGTACCATCTTTGGCATGCTGCCCCATATTCTCCAAAACATTGTCATATTTATTAACACCATTAGCCAAAACTTCTTTTATTTCTTCTGGTGGTTCTACATTAATGTGCGGAGCTTTACCCATGTCTATTTCAGGAATAGGCAAATCTTTCTTAAAATCGAACGGAGATTTAACATCTAAGTGTGGGGCTTTTCCCTTGTCTATTTCAGGAATAGGCAAGTGAGAAACGGGACGTTCGACCGGCGGAAGCGGTTTTTCTACAACCGGTGTCGGTTCCGGTGTTACCGGTGTCGGGTTAACAACTTCATCATTCGGATAAACTACCGGTTCGCAACAATTGTCTATATAAACATTGGTTGTGTTGTTATTGGTGATGTTGTTGATGACATCCGGCGTGTCGTTGCCATGGCCTGCTCCATTCACATCTGAACCAAAATATTCTCTGGCCTCTGCCGCTACGCCAAACAGCAACATAGACAAGGCCATTTTGCCAACGGCTTTGCCGACACCTTTGCCTGAATCAACAGCTTGTTTGACATCGGCTCCTTGTTTGACCAAAACTGCTCCTGCACCGGCTAAAATTTTGCCTTGACTTGCGTAACGAGTCAATGAATCGGCTACATTTGCTCCGGCGTGGGTTGCGGTATTGTGCGCAGCTATTGCTGCTCCTATTACTCCGGTCAAAACGGTGGAGGCCGTGAATAATCCGGCTAATGCGGCTTCTTTTTTATGTTGTTTTGAATATTCTTTTATACCCATGCCGCTTTTTTCGACCTTGTCTAAAAATGGTGCAACATTCTTTTTGAATGTATAAACCGCATATATACCCAAACCAACCGGTCCGGCTGCACCCGCCAGGGTTACCAAACCTAAATCCGTGGCCAAGCCGCTGATACCTTTTACAACCTCTTTGGTTACCGTATATTTTTTACCGAACTTTGAAGTTAAACGAGCATCCAAATTCTTCAAACGCGTTTTTATGCCGCTTACGGCCGGAATTTCACCAAACTTGTCTTTTATTTTGTTTGTAAATTTATCTATTTGGTGCGATGCGTCCGTTATTACCGACAAGAATGATGTTGATTTGACCTTGGTTTTATTGTTCTTGCCGCCGTTTACAAATTTGGAGACCATATCTTCATATTCTTTACGGATATTTTTGGTGTCTCCTCTTTGTGCCAACTCTATCGCACGGTCGGTATTCAAAATTGCAAATATATTAAAGTCTATCTTGTCTTTTAATTTTTTGCGGAAACTCTCTTGCGTTACTTTTTCTTTTGATGTCAGAAAATCTGTCATTGCTTGAAGTTTTGACACTTCAATAATGTCTTCTTTAACATCTACTCCTTGATTGTTTTCATCGCGGACATCGAGCATATCTAACCCATCGCGCGTGCTTTTATAAAACTCGTTGTTCTCATCCAACGGGTTTTCATTGGCGGCATATCTTTTCATATCCGTATAATTGCGGTTGATGATTTCTGCTCCGCTGGTCGCATCAACTTTTGGCTGCTGCTCATATTGCTCTTGATTGGGGATTGCCGTATTTGATTTTTGTTGTAAATCATATATACGGTCTTCAACCTTATCAAACAGTTTGACATATTTTGGGCTTTGACGCTCTTCCGCCGTGCTGAATTCTCTTAAAACATAAGCGGCGGCTTTGGCTTCGTTTAAATCCATAGAGTCTATTTTTTCTGCAATATGGCGCATGCTTTTTTCAACTTGCTCACGCAGATAAACTTTTTCCATGGATCCTTTAAATTCTTCGCCTTTGAAGGCCTCGTTTATATCTCTGATTTGCGAGAAACTCAGCTCTTCATCGGTGCGAACCAAATGGATTGCTTCTATTGGTTTCATGATTAAATCACTCCTTAATTTGTTTAACTTTAAGGAATATAACACATTATTAATTTAAATGCAAGCTATTTTTGGCTATTTTTGAAAAATTTTTGAAATTTTATTGAAAAGAGTCTAAATCAAACTTTTGACTTAGACTCTTCTTGTTATCTGCTTTCACCTCTTTGTTTTAATTGGGCTGAGGCTCTGGCTAATGCTTCTGCCGAAATCTCTTTTGCATTTTTAGGCGGACCGGAATGCGTTGAGCCATTGGGTGTTTTTTCTAAATTTTCTGCCGAAACTAATTTGCTACCATTCGGAACTCCTTGCGTTACAACATTATTTTGCGTGCCGTCAACCGTTAGGCCGTTGCGGGCGGCTATGCTCTTCATGACGGCTTCGTTTAAATCACTCTTATTGTATATACTCATTCCAGGGACTAATTTGTCTACGGCTTCATCCAACAATGCTTCATCCACCTTATCTCCGTGTTTTAAGATATAACGCGCCGCTTTGGTTTGCTCATATAATTCCTGCTGAGACGGGTCTTTTTTGAGGTCTTTTAACAAATCACGACATTCTTTATCCGCTACTTTTACCATGTTTTTGGCGTATTCCATGCGCGCTTGGTCAAGCTCCGCCTGTGCATTGGCGTAATTGGGATTATCCTTGTCTAACATTGCCAATATCTTGCGTCTTGCTATATATTCGTTATAGCTCTCTTGCGCCTTGATTTTGGCTCGGCGAAGGCTGCGGCTGTCATCCTCGTCTACCACTCGCCCTTCTTGACCCTCATATCTTTCCGCTCGGTCGTGTATCCCTTTCATAAACTGTTCCGCATCTTCGATTTTGCCATGATTTACCAGTTGCTGATAATATTCCATATCTTTGTTGGTTTGTATCTTCAGTTCCTTCAAAAACGTTTCTTTATCCTCTATTCCCAAGTCATTTCTCACAATATAGGCATTGCGTTTTAACAACTCTTCGTATACTACTTTATCTGCTGCTACGACTTGCGGGTCATTAACATTCAAAATGTTTTCATTCGGAACTTCTGTCGGCGGTACATGTTCTTCCTTCACTACTTTTGGTATGATTTCTTCTTTTGGCGTGCCTCCTTTGCTCGGTGTTTGATTTTGATCATGATGCTCTGGGGCTTGTGTTTGCTCCGGCGTTTGTGTTTCCGGTACCTGCGCCTCTGTCGGTTCATATTCTACCGTCGACGGAACAACCGGCTTATTGTCCTCCGGCACGCCATGTTCGCTCATTTCGGAAACCGCGCCCCCGACTATTAAGCCTATTCCCGTACCGGCTAAGACGCCTAATGCCGCTTTTTTGGCTTCTTTGCGACCCTTCGATAAGTTGGCCGCATAAGCAACTCCCGCTGAGGCTAATGACAAGCCCGTTCTTAAAAATGTTTTCGGGCTGGCCAGATTATGCTTAATCCCGTCCCAAAGACCACTCATGCCGCCTTCATAGACTTTTGACAATGCTCCGCTCGCCGAGGTAGTGTTTGCATGCAGGTTTGATGCCCATTCACTTACTCCGGCTAATACATCACCGCCGTTACGGGCACTATGCTCGGCTATTTGTCCGACCATTCCTCCCGCTGATCCTATTCCGTGGGTTAAAACATCGGCTCCGGCTAATCCCATCGTTAGTACGCTTCCGCCCAAAGCTATTGCTATTTTGGCGGCCTCTACCTTGTGGGTTTTCAGATAATCAAAAAATCCTTGTTGCGCTTCTTCGGCTTTTTGTCCGGCTTCTTGTATGGTTTTGTATGTCTTATAAGCAGACCACAGCCCCATGCCAACCGGCCCTAATGTAACACTTATTGCCGCACTCGTGGCTAAATTTTTTGCTATCGTCCATGTCTTGGGATGCTTTTCGGTTAACGCATGGTCTACCTTTTTAACCTTATCCCACATTTTCATAAAGCCGGATTTTTGCGCTATGCGCTTGTTTTCCATCGCGCAATTTTGGCTGCCTTCATACAAAACGCCCAAAGCCATGCAGTTTGTTATTTCTGGAACCTCCGGTTTTTGGGCATTTTTATCTCCGGCAAAATACGAACTATATTTATTGATTTCATCTTCCGTCGCTTTTTCTAAAGCCTGTGATTTTTGTTTGTATTCTTCCGCTAATTTTTGACGCTCGGCTTCCGGTGTGTTCGGGTCTTGTATTTTGTTAATTAAATCCGCATTCTCGGCTTGGAACTTTGCGCCCATGTTTGATGAAACCAAGTGGCAGATGCCCTGCTCTAAGTGCCGTTTTAAGCTCTCTTTGTAGGCTTTTGTTTTTTCTTCCGGCGACATATTGGCAAAATTTTTGTTCTGCATCAATTCCGTTTGAGCCTGACGCGCCGCCAAATCCAACATTTCTGCTTTGAAGCTCTCATTATCTATCTGGTCGCCTTCCGGCAAATTGGTGATTTTCAGCGTATCGTAAAAATCGCTTACCTTGTTTAACTCTTCTTCTTTAAACGGATCAAAACTGCCCTGTATATTTTCCAGCGCATCATAGTTTGATGACATGGCGGACGATGACAGAGGCGATACTTCTTCTAACTTATGGTCTTTGTCATATTGCTGATAAAATGCATTCAGTTTTTTTTTCAATCCCTTGTTTGACGGGGAATCTTTTTCTTTATCAAAAAGCAGCCATGAACTGAGCTCCGGCGCATTTCTCATGTCTATGTTCGCATTTTCTCCGGCGGCTCCTTCGACGACACTTCGGGCAAAGGTTTCAAGTTTGTTTAAGGCTTCTTGCTCCTTGGTTCCCAGTGCCGTTCCCGCATTGGCAAAAGCCTCGTGCATTTGGGCTATTTCTTCAAATGATAATTCTTCTAAATTGCCGTTTGCTTTCTCTACGGCTTCCGCCAAACTCATCGGTTTGCCGTATGAGGGTGCGGCCTCTGCTATTTGTTCGTCTTCTTTAATTTTCGGCTCGGGGCTCGGCTCTGCCGTGTTCTCAGGCTGCTGTTCCGGCGTGTTTACATTATCAACTTTTGTTTCTCCTTCATTTACGGCCAAAGCGGCGGCATTGCCGGTTTCAAGCTCATATATCCTTTTTTCTATATTTTCTACCAGCTCTTTATATTCCGGCTTTTCTTTATCTTCTGCCGATGTTATGTTTTGAGCCACCGCTGCAATCGATTTTGCTTCTTCAAGATTTAATTTTGCGATATCTTCCGTCTTAAAACTTTGGAGCAATTTTTTGGCTATGTCTTGCAACTGATTGTATTCGCTCGCATTCTTATTTTCCTCAAACATCGGAAGAATTTTTGAAACATCTTGTATATCCAACGGTGTTTGATTATTGTTTTGTATGGCCGCCAGTGCTTCTTCATAAGTATATTCTTTTTTGTCTGACATCTTCTGCTCCTTTGCTCTTTATCTTAGTTTACAGCGTACTGCTAATATCTTAATTAAACCTTTATCTTGTTGTTTGTTTTCTTTTCAACATTTCTTGTTGCTGCCAAGAGTTTTGTTTTTGGGCATAATCATTTCGAGGGGATTGGGTTTGCTCCTGAGAGGCGTTTTGTTTTTCTCCCGTGGTATTTTGATTTTGGCGGCGTTTGGCATTTTTATCTATGTTTTCATCATGATATT
Organism: uncultured Alphaproteobacteria bacterium; assembly: GCA_944390355.1. Classification (GTDB taxonomy): domain Bacteria; phylum Pseudomonadota; class Alphaproteobacteria; order RF32; family CAG-239; genus HGM16780. Next base: position 160,377 of record CALXPT010000001.1, read on the forward strand.
TTATTTTCTTTTGCACAAACTCCGGCAAGTCTACTAACAATTCTTCCGGTGCTTCAAATTTTTTGCGCCCGTCCAGAACTTTGGCTTTTACGCTCCTATCCTGCGCGGCGGCATAAATAACTGCTTTTTCCGCGGCATCTTCGATGTTTCTTACATCTACTTTTTCCGGCTTGTCTCTTTGAAACTCGGCTAATTTTTCTTCATAGAGTTTTTTATAAAACTCTTTATCCCGCTTGGGCGAATCCTGATTTTCGTCTTCTGTCTTTTGCGAATTTTTATTTTCTTCCTCCGGTGCGGGCTTTGTCGTGTTTTCTTCGGTGGTCTCTTTGGGTGCGTCTGTTTTCTGCTCCGTTTGTTCCTGCTGATTTTCTTGTTGTTTTTCTTTTTGCTTGGCTTTTGCCTCGTTATATTTTTCTATTTTGGCTTTAACTTCCGGTGCTATGTTTTTGAAACAATCCAGACTTAAGTCTATGTGGTCGGGGCCGTTTCTGAACATCATCCCCTTTTCTAGGCAAGCGGCCGCCAACTTTGATTTATAGTCTTCGGATTTTATTTTGCCGAAATTTATGATATCGGTTTGGTTTTCTTGTTCTATCTCTACTAATTTTACAAATTTTTCGTATTCGGCATTTGACATGGCTACATTACTTTCGTTTTTGTAATGTATGGAGGTATCTCCAACCTGCAACCCTAAGTCTTCTGATTTTGCTTCCGAAGTTACTTTAAACTCTTGTTTATGCTCCTCGGCATATTCTTTCCAAGCCTCTAAGCGTTTTGTTTTCCATTCTGCCTCTTGTTCTTGGGTGGCTTGATTTTGGTCTGTTTTTTCTTCATTTACAACCAAATTTTCATCGGTTTGTTGTTCTTGATTGGTCTTCGGGGCTTCTTTGGTTTCTTCTTCTATGTTCAGCTTTTTGGCATCTCTCATCGAATCTTTGCCGGTCAAGGTTTCATACTGTGTCTCAAAGATATTTTTTTCTTCTTCCGAACCGTTTAGGTATTTGTTTTCAAACGCTCCTTCGCCGTGTTTGGTTTCCATAAAATCTTTGAACTCATCGGTCGGAACTCTATTTTCTCTTTGCTCGGCTCGTTCTTCGGGCGTTTTTTCTTTGGGTTTTGAATTTTCTGCGGCTTGTTGCTGTTCTTGTTTCTCTTGCTTTTGTTGTGCGGCTTGGCTTTCTTGCTCTTGCTTTTTATTCTCTTGTTCCCTTTGTTGTTCTTCTTTTTCTAAATAGGACACAAATTTTTCTCTTTCCGAATCATTGCTCAGCAATTTTAGCATATTCATTTGTTTGCGGGTCTCTTCTTTGCTCCAATGACCTTTGTCTGCCAATTTTTGCAAGCGTTCTTCAAATCCTAGTGTATCATTTTCTTTCGGTTCTACCATCTTTGTGCTCCCAAACAGATTTTATTTGATGTTTATTATTCGTAATATACCATCTTTTTTGTATTTTGTCTAATATATTTTGCAAGTGTAACATATCTTTCATAATTTTAGGTTAATTTTTTATACAAAAAAGAGAGGGCTTCCCCTCTCCCTTTGCTTTTGACTATTACTTATGCCACTTTTACATTCGCGACCTTGGCGTCAAACTTGAGCTTAACACCCGCAATATCAGCTTCCGTTCCGCCGGTGCAAGTGTTGTTTACCTTAACGGCCAAAACCTGCTCGGCGATATAGCCCTCATTTTCACGCAAGGCCAAGGCCAACTCTGCGTCTGCGGTTTCGTAACTTAACTCGATACGGTCGGAAATGTTGAAGTCTTTGTCTTTTCTCAAGGTTTGAACCAAACGGACAAAGTCTCTGGCCATGCCCTCACGTTTGAGCTCATCCGTTACCACCGTATCTAAGGTTACAACCGCTTTGTTATCGGCAAAAGCCTTGCCGGCGACGCCTTCTTTCATCTCAAGACGAACCTCAAACAAGTCTTTAGACAAGTTCTCTCCGCCAATCGACAAAGTACCGTCCTCGTTCAAGCTCCATTGTCCCTGCTTGTAAGCTGCCATGACACCGCCCATTGCTTTACCCAAAGCTTTGCCCAGTAACGGGGTGTAGAGATAAACCTTTTTAGAGGCATAATTTTCAAGGTTGTTGTCAAACTTGACTTCCTTGACATTCAGCTCATCTTTGACAATATCCTGATATGCCGGTGTCAACTCTTTGCCAATAACCGTTAAGTTCCTTAACGGCAGGCGGTTGCGCAAGTTCTTTTCTTCTCTGATGAACTTGGCGGTTGAGCACAAATCTTGGACAAAGTCCATCTTCTCAACCAAATCGGCGTCTTCTTCGATTTCCGCCAAAGACGGATAGTCCGCCAAGTGAACGGACTCTTCTCCCGTCAGCGTTTTATAAACATATTCGCTCACAAACGGCATTAGGGGCGCGATTATCTTGCTTAAGTTGACCAAAACCGTATACAATGTATCAAAGGCCTGCTTATCCCCCTCCCAGAAGCGATCTCTCGTGCGGCGGATGTACCAGTTGTTCAAAACTTCCATGAAACTTGCCGTTTCATTCGTGGCTTGAGCAACATCATAGCTCTCAATCCCTGTTTTAACAACATTTCTTAAATGTTTAAGTTTTGACAAGATGTAATTGTCTATCGCCTCCGAAGAATGTGAAATTTCTTTGGCTTGATATTCTTCGGCATTGGCGTACAACGTGAAGAAGTAAAAAGCATTCCACAACGGGATTTGCGCCACCCTTGAGGCTTTGGCTATTTCTTTGCCCTCTTTATCCACCGCCAAATTGCCGCCTTTCAAAACAGGGGATGACACCAAAAACCAACGCAAAGCATCCGAGCCGATACTTTCCAAAATCTCGTTAGGGTCAGGATAGTTCTTCAAGCGTTTGGAAAGCTTTTGTCCACCTTCGGCCATCAATAGCCCCGTGCAGATACAATTCTTAAACGCAGGGCGATTGTGCAATGCCGTGGCCAAAACCGTTAAGGTATAAAACCAGCCGCGGGTTTGATCCATGGCCTCAACAATAAAGTCCGCCGGAAAATGTTTTTCAAACCATTCTTTATTTTCAAACGGGTAGTGAATTTGCGCATAGGGCATTGAGCCGGATTCAAACCAGCAGTCAAAAACATCTCCCACACGGCGCATCATCGTTTGTCCCGACGGGTCATCCGGATTGGGATAAATAACCTCATCAATATAAGGCTTATGCAAGTTCTTTACATCGAATCCGGTCTTTTCCTTAATCTCGGCAATCGAGCCGAAAACATCTATTCTCGGGAATTTCGGATTATCAGATTTCCAAACGGGAATCGGCGTTCCCCAGAAACGATTGCGCGAAATTGACCAATCCCTCGCGCCCTCAAGCCATTTGCCAAAGCGGCCGTCCTTAATATGCTCCGGCACCCAGTTGATTTGCTGATTGTTCTTAACCATTTCATCACGGAAATCCGTCACCTTAACAAACCAGCTTGACATTGCCTTATAAATCAACGGTGTATCCGTTCTCCAGCAGAAGGGGTATGTGTGCGTGTATTGTTCTTTTTTGACCAAGATACCTTTTTCTTTTAACAGCTGCATTATCGGTTCATTGGTTTCAAAAACCTGTTTGCCTTCATAATCCGGAACTTCGGAGGTGAACTTGCCGGCCTCATCCACAGGGCATACAACCGGAAAGTCCTTGTCATAAGCGCGGCAGGCATCAAAGTCGTCTTGACCAAACCCTGGGGCGATATGCACAATACCCGTTCCGTCTTCGGTTGAAACAAACTCGCCGCTCAAAACCTTAAACGCGCCTTTGGCTTTTAAGTCCTTAAAATACGGGAACATCGGCTCATAGCTCAAGCCCAAAAGCTCGCTCCCTTTCATTGAGCCGACTTTTTGGGCGTGTTCTAACTGCTTTTTATAGGCACCCAATCTTGCTTCTGCCAAAATGTATTTCTCACCGTTTTCTTCCATAACGACATAGTCAATATCTTTGCCGACGGCTAACATTAAGTTTGACGGTAAAGTCCACGGGGTGGTTGTCCAAACCAAGATGTTCATCCCATTTTCGAGTTTGAACATAACGGTTATGGCGTTGTCTGTCTTGTCTTGATAGCCTTGGTTGACCTCAAAGTTAGACAACGGCGTTTCGGCCGCCCAAGAATATGGCAGCACGCGATAATCTTCATAAACCAAGCCCTTGTCATAAAGCTCCTTAAAATTATGAATGACGCTTTCCATAAACGCCAAGTCCATGGTTTTATAATCATGGTTAAAATCAACCCAGCGGCCGATACGCTTGAACATATCAACCCATATTCCCGAATATTTCAAAACATCGGAACGGCAAAAGTCATTAAACTTTTCAACGCCGTATTCTTCAATTTGTTTTCTTCCCGAAACGCCCAATTGTTTTTCCGCTGACATTTCCGCCGGCAAACCGTGGCAGTCCCACCCAAGACGGCGTTCAACCTTTTTGCCGTTCATCGTTTGGAAACGGGCGACAACGTCCTTTACATAAGACACCATAATATGCCCATAGTGCGGCGTGCCGTTGGCAAACGGAGGGCCGTCATAAAACACAAATTCGGCCGCACCGTCGCGGTTGTGAACCGATTTTTCAAAAGTTTTATCTTCTTCCCAGAATTTCAGAATATTTTTTTCGACTTCCACAAAGTCAGGCTTTGCCTTTACATCAGCATAATGTTTTGTCATTTACAAACACCTTAATCTTATATTTTATATTGGTGAAAAAATTTTAGCGGTTTTAATTAAAATATGTGCATACAAAAAATTCATCCCCCTAGGGGATAATAATTATGTTAATGTTTTGAATGAAATTGCACATATTTTTCTCTTTCAAAATATTTAATTCGCGCTTGAGTTTAATACACGAATCTTTTGGAGTCAAACATTAATTAACGTCCTCTACCAACAAAAAAAAGCTTACACCTATCGGTGCAAGCTTTTTGTATCCCATACGCATTTTGGCTTTAGTAAAAGCTCTGCGTTTTTTCTTTATTCATCTCAGCTTGGTCTTTTACCAACGAGATGCAATGCCATACTTCTTGCCCACTCTTTACCGGCCAACAGATTTCTACCCGTCTACGTTTTTTTACGTAGATAACATCCCGATAGCCTTTCATAATGAAGGGTTTGCGGTTCGGTTTGACCTTGTGGCAAGAGGCGGTTACCGTCTCATTGGTCAGGTTGCGCGTGAGTTCAAAAAATTCACCGTTTCTGGCCTCAACAATCAGGTGGTGAATGTTGGCGTTTTGCTCATCAGCGTAGAAATAGACCTTGCCGGCAAACTTTACATTTTCCGCCGACTTAAAGAAATAGGTCGTTTCCGGACATTTGGAAACATGTTTCAATGCAATCTTTTGGTTCTTACCAATATAAGAACTTTGTGCATTCACTCCCGCGCAGAAAAACAGCGCAAGCCCCATGATGAGGCAAAAAATAATTCTTTTCATAAAAAATAATTTTTTAGGTTCTACAATAATGTTATTTCGATTTGCATTATCTATATTTTTGGAATTTTGTCAAGTATTTTTGTTGCCTATTGTTTATTTTTTTGATTTTACTCGTTCCGGTTGCAAAGCGGACGGCTCGTGAATTACGCCTCCGGCTAAAGGAATCGGCGCTCCCGTCGTCGAGGGAAAGGTTATCGGCAGATTTACCAAACGTCTTGCCGCCAAATAGGCAAAGGCCTGTGCCTCTATCGCATCCGAATTCCAATCTACCTCCCGCGCCGTTAAAACTTCTATATTCTTCGGCAAACGCTGACGGATAAAACGTACCATGGTCGGGTTATTGGCTCCGCCACCGCAGACTATCAGCCTTTTGGGTTCTATCGGCAAGAAAAAACTCATTGAATACGCCACCGCTTCTGCCGTAAATGCCGTGGCCGTGGCTGCACCGTCTTCCAATGAAAGTCCCTCCAAATGTTCCAGTTTTTCATTGAAGATATTTCTATCTATTGATTTGGGCGGGTATTTGGCAAAATATTTGTGTTTCATCAAGTTGGCTAAAATCGGTTCATTGATTTTTCCAGAAATCGCCAGCTTTCCGTTATAATCCATATGCAATCCGGCGTGTTTTCTAACCCAATCATTTACCGGTGCATTTCCGGGGCCGGTGTCAAAAGCCATCATCTCGCCATTGGCTCCTATCCATGTGATATTAGAGACACCGCCGATATTTAACACCGCGACCGGTTTTTCCATTTTAGCGCACAGTGCGGCATGAAATATCGGAACTAACGGCGCTCCCTGCCCGCCGGCCACCACATCTGCATTGCGAAAACGATTCACGACCCTTATTTGGGTTAAATCTGCCAACAACTGGCCGTCTCCTATCTGGTGCGTATAGTGATTTTCGGGTTCATGAAAAATCGTATGGCCGTGAAAACCTATCAAGTCTACCGGCTCTTCTTCGCTTGAAATAAATTCTTTTACAACTTCGGCATGAAAACTTGTCAGCTTGTTTTCTATCAGACTGATTTTCAGTGCATTTTCTTCCGTATCCGGCTTTAGACCCAAAATTGAGCGTATTTGCTCACTGAGCTCTTCTTCGTATGGTACCGTATAGGCTCGGCCATAGTCAAATATATCTACCCCATCCGTCTCTATTAAGGCTATATCAACCCCGTCTAACGATGTGCCGCTCATCAGCCCTAGGGTTCTCAGTCGATTGATGTTGTTCATTGTAAAAAAAAGTTACCTCTCTTGTTGCACTATTTTATTTATATGATAATATCCTTAAGACTTATTTAAATATTCAATCAAAGGAAAGGAAAAATGAGCACATTTAAATCCCAATTTATCAACATTATGGTTGAACGCGGTTTTTATAATCAATGCACGAACGAATCCGGCTTTGATGACTTTCTCTACCAATGCGAAAAAGAGGGAAAACCCGCCGTGGGATATTTGGGCTCTGATCCGACCGGTGATAGTTTGCATGTGGGACATATCGTTCCTTTGATGATGATGCGTTGGTTCCAAAAATGCGGACATAAACCCCTTACTCTTGTCGGCGGTGCTACCGCTCGAATCGGCGACCCGTCAGGCAAGGACAAACTCCGCCCGTTTTTGAGTGAAGAAACTTTGGCCGAAAATATCAAGGGACTTAAAAAGTCTTTCTCTAAATTCTTAAAATTCGGCAATGGTGCTACCGATGCCGTTATGGTTGATAACTGGGACTGGTTCAAAGATATTAACTATCTCAGCTTTTTACGTGATGTCGGGACTTTTTATTCCGTGAATAAAATGCTGACCATGGATAGCGTCAAAACACGTTTGGACCGTGAGCAGCCGATGAGTTTTTTGGAATTTAACTATATGCTGCTCCAAGGGTATGATTTTTGCCAACTCTACAAAACTTATGGCTGTCGGGCGCAAATCGCCGGTTCCGACCAATGGGGCAATATTACCTCCGGAACGGAACTCGGACGCCGAAAATATGATGTCGAGCTCTTTGGCTTTACCAGTCCGATTATTACCGACTCCAACGGCAAAAAAATGGGCAAGTCCGAAGGAAATGCCGTTTGGATTAATGAGGAAAAGCTCTCCTCTTACGACTATTATCAATATTTTCGCAATATCGGCGATGCCGAGGTGGGCAAATGCCTGCGTATATTCACCGATTTGCCGATGGATGAAGTGCGTCGGCTTGAGGCTCTCCAAGACAAAGAGATTAACGAGGCTAAGAAGATTCTTGCCTTTGAAGCAACTAAAATCTGCCGTGGCGAAGAAGAAGCAAAAGCCGCTCAGCAAACTGCCGTACAGACTTTTGAGCAAGGTGTGTCGGGCGAAAATTTGCCCAGTGTCAATATGGCCTCGGTTGATGGGGTCAGCATTCTTGATGCTTTTGTTGAAATCGGCTTTGTCGCAAGCAAAGGCGAAGCGCGCCGTCTCATCAAGCAAGCCGGTCTCAAACTCAATGACAAAGTTATTACCGATGAAAACTACAAGCTGTCTTCTGCCGATGTTTTTAATGGGCAAGTTAAGCTCTCTCAAGGCAAAAAGAAACACGGCCTTATTAGAGTCGCATAGCTTTTGCTTTCGAATCGAATAATCTGTTATAAAAAAACACCTGAGCCTTAAACTCAGGTGTTTTGTTTGAAATACCGGATAGTGCTTATTTAATCCACATACTTCTTGATATATGGATACTGCCGTTTCAGTTCCTTGGAAAAACGCAACTTATGACCATCTTTTTCGCATTGGTTTAACAAATTGATTATCTCATCCTGAGAATAGACTTTGAATATGTATTCAAAGACATCTTCACTAAAGGCATACGGACGCTCAGCTATTGTTTGGAGCAACTCTTCTTTCAACTTAGAATTTTTACGACCTGCCGTTTCAACAAAATATTTGACTGTGTCGGAAGACGTTACTTCAATTTGCGGCAGTTTTAACATATGCACATACAACTGCGGATACTTGTCTATTAAAGCCATGGTATTCTTTCTTGTATGAGACAGATATATTAACAAATAAGCCAGCATTGCACTGCAATTTTCTGTTGCCGGAAGCTCTGTATATGTTTTGAACAACTCGACTAACTGCATAATGTTAATTTTTTCCAAATCAAAATTGTTTAGACTTCTTCGCAGATATTCCGCCATTTCTTCCGGCGTGTATCGTGCCAAAAGCCATGGAATAGCATCTTTATCCCATACATACAGGTTTAACGGTTTTATTTTAATCGGTCCGGTTAAAAGAAGTTTGAGACTTTCTTTGCCAAGCTGCCGTTCCGATGTATGCGGCCTTTCCGCTGCAATCTGCAATATGCTTATGATATATACCAAACGTAGTTTTTCATCTTTTTCATCAGATTTTTCTATTTTGGCATATTCGGACAGCAGATGGCTTTCGGTTCCTTTAGACAGACCGTAATTTCCGGCATAGCTCAGCAGATAATCTCGAGCCTCCTTCATGAACAACATCGATTGGAATGCTTTTGCCTCAACTTCCGGTGAGTGTTTTGTATCCACACAGAAAATTTCTTGTGGAGCATATTCTGCCAAATACAGGTATACTCCCTCCGTCAACTCGATGTTCGGGTTTAATTCCAAGGCTGAAATACAAGACTTTGCCCCTGTGAAATTTTCGCCCGAATTTGCGGCCATTTTTTCTCTTAACCACTCAATTATTGCATCTTGTTCCTCTGCCGTAACTCTTTCGTGGCGGCAATAGTCATACAACGGATAAAACAATTTTTCGTCCAACTGGCGCAAAACCCAGTGTTTCATATTAATATTCTTCATAATAAAAAAAATAATTTAGTTTGACATAAATGTATTTAAGCGCGTGCGCATTAACATTTTTTGTTGATTTTGTCAATAGTTTATTTTCATTCTTTTTTATTTTATAAATTTGCTATCCTTATTGATATTTTAACTTGTCAATCTTACATTTAAATTTGATAAAAGTTTTTTTGAGGAATGTTATGCCCGATAATTTGCCCGAACTCAGAGATATTCATTTACCTACGGAAGGCGTGTCGATGTTTCCGCCCGCTTATGGCTGGTATGTGATTTTGGCCTCCTTTGCCGCCTTTATACTTTTATTTAAGCTCTTTCAATACTTGCGTCTTAAAAGCAAAAAGCGTTATGCCCTCAATTTGCTTAACCAATTTCCTCAAAACGATATTGAGGCTGCGGCTCAGATGTCTCTTATTTTGCGGCGAATCTGTGTTTTGAAATACCACGAAGCGGCGGCTTTGTTCGGTGATGCTTGGATTAAGTTTTTGAATGACCACTCAAAGAAAAAACTTTCTCCGAAAGCGGCTGTTTTGCTTGGCGATGCGCCCTATATCTCGTCTAAAAGCAATAAATTCAATGCGCAAGATGTGGCCGAACTCAGAAAATTTTGCATCGAATGGATTGGAGAAAATCTATGAACCATTTTGCGAATCCAGAAATGTTTTGGTTGTTAATACTCCCCTTGGTGTTTCGTTTCGTTTTGCCTGCGGCCGGCGGTCTCCACGGTGATGCTTTGCGTATCCCGTTTTTGCGTGATATTGAACAAATCAGCCTTAAATCAGGAGGCGGGCGGCGCGCTTCCGATACTATTCATCATTGGTCTTTTCGCTTAAGCTGGCTCTATCTTATTTGGGCTTTGCTCGTGGCGGCTCTTGCGCGTCCGCAATGGGTCGGCGAACCTATCCGTCTCCCCGGCATGAGCCGTGATATTCTCTTGGTGGTCGATATTTCCAACTCCATGATGGAAAATGACTTTGCCATTAACCAACGGCGCGTTACGCGCTTAACCGCGGTTAAACGCACGGCCGAGGAATTTATTAAAAAACGCGTCGATGACAGAATCGGGCTCGTTCTTTTCGGCTCACGCGCTTATGTTCAGGCTCCGATTACTTATGATAAAAGTTCGGTTATGGATATTTTGCGACAAACCGATGCCGGTATGGCCGGAAACTCTACTTCTATCGGTGATGCTATCGGCTTATCCCTTAAATCTCTCCGACAAAGTGAAAATAAAGACAAAAAGGTCATTATCCTTTTAACGGACGGTGAAAATAATTCCGGTGCTTTAACCCTGCCGCAAGCTATTAAGCTCGCCAAAGAGGAAGGGGTTAAAATTTATACCATCGGCGTCGGCTCCGAAAGCAGCTATGTTAACTCTTTGTTTGGTTTCAAAATTGCTCTGCCCAGCGGACTTGATGAAAAAAGCCTAAACGAAATTGCCAAAGAAACTCAAGGTACTTATTTCAGAGCAAAAGACACTCAAGGGTTACAAAAAATTTATGATGAAATTGACAAGCTTGAGGCTAATGAAAATGAGGATCAATTTGTGCGTGATGTCAAAGAGCGTTTTTACGTGCCGCTGGCGTTGGCTCTTTTGCTGGCGGGAATGCTTGTCTTTTATGTGCGGAGGGATAAATAAATGCTTGAATTTTTTGAAAATTTTCATTTCCTTCGGCCGTGGTGGCTCATCTTACTCGTTTTGCCGTTTCTGTTTTGGCGGAAGCTCTGTCTGCCAAACCAGACCATGTCTTCTTGGGCACGCACCATTGATAAAAATTTACTTAAATTTCTTCTCTTAAAAGGTAGTTCAAAACAACGTAAATTTGTTTCTTTTTTAGCTCTGTTCGGATTTGTCGGCGGGGTCTTTGCGCTGGCGGGGCCTTGTTGGAACAAAATGCAAATTCCTTCCTTGTCCCCGATTAATCCGGTTGTGGTTTTGCTTGACTTATCAACCGATATGAACAAAACCGATGTTTCGCCAAACCGTTTGGCTCGGGCTAAGTTTAAAATTAAAGATTTATCCCAAATGCTTAAAAACGAGCAAAGCGGCTTGATTGTCTATACCGCTGAGCCTTTCATGATTACGCCGATTTCCGATGATGCGAACCTGATGGCTAATTTGCTTCCGGAAATTAACCGTTCCATTATGCCCGTTAACGGAAACAGGCTTGACCGCGCCATTGATTATGCCCGTCTTAAACTCAAAAACGCTGATTTTTCTCAAGGAAATATTTTGATTCTGTCAGGAAATGTCGGCGGCAATAAAAATGATGCCATACAAGCTGCTCGTAAAGCCTTTGCCGACGGGTATTTGGTTTCCGTTCTTGCTATTCGTAAAGGCAGCGATGCCTCGCTTGAAGATGTTGCAAAAGCAGGCGGCGGACGCTATTGGCCTCTTGTGGCCGGCGATAGAGACATTCAGTCTTTTGTTAAGATGGTCGAACAGCAAGATGCTAAACTTGAGGAAACTGACAACAATCGTTTTGTGTGGCTGGATTACGGATACTATCTCCTTATTATTCCTCTTTTGGCGTGTTTATATTTTTTCCGAAAAGGGTTGCTTGCGCTTGTTTTGCTATTATCTTTTTCATCTCAAGCGCAAGCCGGCTTTTTCTTGAACAATAACCAAGAAGGTATGCAGGCTTTTAATGCACAAGATTACGCCTCTGCCGCTCAGAAATTCGAACGCTCAGATTGGAAAGGCTCCAGTCTCTACAAATCAGGAAATTATCAAGGGGCGTTGCAGGAATTTTTGAAATCAAACGATGTCGAATCCGTTTATAACCAAGGAAATGCTTTGGCAAAATCCGGCAAAATCGATGAAGCTATTAAAAAATATGAGGAAGTTTTGGCAAAAGAACCTCATCATGAAGATGCTCAATTTAACCTAGATTATCTCAAAAAACAAAAAGAACAGCAACAACAAAACCAAAACAACAACAATAATAACAAGCAGAATAACCAAGATAATCAACAAGGACAGCAATCTCAAAACGGCAGTCAAAACCAAGACAAAGAACAATCTTCGCCGCAAGCCGATAATGGTGAAAACAACGCAGAACAAAATCAAGGGAATCAAGAAAATCAACCTCAACCACAAAACAGCGATGCCGATAATCAAGACGGGCAAAATAATCCGGAGGGGGAGCAACAAGGTAATCCCAATCAAGAGCAACAAAGTGCGCAGGAGCGTCCCCAAAATCAAGATGAGCCATCCGGCGGCATGCCTCAAAATCAACAAGGAAACAAAGAAAAATCCGATGAGCAGGCGCAGGCGCGCGAACAACAATACCGCGAAATTCCCGAAGACAGCGGCGGTTTACTCAGAGCTTTTATCTATAAAGAATATATGAAAAACAGATATGGAGATTAGGATGAAAAAAATTTTTGTTCTTGTCATGTTTTTAACATGTATCATTTCTTCTTTGGCTGATGCGGCTTCCCTCTCGGCTAAGGTTTCGAGAGATACCGTTATTCAAGGAGAGACCTTGAATTTGACGCTAACTTATGACGGGCCGCAAACCAATTTGCAACCAGATTTTGCCCCCTTAGATGAAAATTTTAATATTTTCGGCGTGTCCAGCGCGTACCAACATTCCAATATTAACGGGCAAATTTCGCAAAAACGCGAGTGGGTCGCACAGCTTATGCCTAAAAAAACCGGTAATCTTGTTATTCCTGCCCTTAAACTCGGAAACATGAAAAGTAATGCCGTTGATATTAAGGTCTTGGAAGCAAGTCCCGAAAATATGAAACACTCCGAACATAACCTCCAAGAAAATTCTCACCGCTATGCCGTGGAAGCCGAAATCGACAACCTCTCTCCTTATGTTCAACAAGAAGTTAACATGACGATTAAGGTTTTTGATACCGGAGGTCTCCGCGTTGAGAGAATTGTTCCGATGGTTAATGACGAAAATAACTGGGTTATTCGCTCTCTCGGCGAACCGAAATTTGAGTCTCAAGTCATTGACGGACACAGTGTTCGCGTGGTTAAAATTAAATTGGCTCTTTTCCCTCAGAAAAGCGGCGTTTTGGATTTGCCCGAAATTGCCGTTGAAGGTTATTACTTAACCAAAAACAAAGACCCTTTTAATGCCTTTTTTGCCGATGGGTTCGGACAGATTAATCTTTCTCAGCTCGACCCGAGTTGGGGTGATATTTTTTCTTCCAGACAAAATGTTACTTTAATGACCAAGCCGCAAAAAATCGATATTAAGCCTATTCCTCAAAACTATGATACAGCATGGTGGGTACCGGCCGAAAGTTTGGAACTTTATTCGGAATGGAAGCCTAATCCGCCTAAATTCAGAGTTGGCGAGGCGGTTACACGCAATATTTATATTCGTGCCGTCGGGGTTATTGATAATCAGCTCCCCAATATTCGGTTTGATGAAAACGCCGGCTTACAACAATATCCCGAAAAGCCGATTAATGAAATGAAGGTCGAAAACGGAAAAATCGTTGCTTATCGTATGATTTCCAACGTTTATATTCCCAGTGTCTCCGGCCGTGTCGAAGTGCCGGAAATATCGGTTAAATGGTTTAACACCAAAACACAAAAAACGGAAGAGGCCAAATTGCCCAAGCTTAATATTGTGGTGGAAAATAATCCCAACATTTCTGAGGCGGCGGCTCAAAACAATTTTGATAATTCAGGTGTTTCTGATGAAATCACTCCTTCTGCCCCGACAATTACTCCCTCTGATAATGCCATACCTCAAACCGAAACTACATCAGAATTTTCGATTTGGATGATTTTTGCGGCATTTGGTGCCGGTATTGTTTTAACTTTTCTCGTTATCATGTTTGTGCGTAGCAAAAAAAGTTTTGAAACTACAGAAAAACAAATCAAAAACTTTAATAAGGCTGTTATCTCGGCCGCGCAAAAAAACGACTTAAAGTCTTTGCGTGATTGCTTAATAGAATGGGGAAAAGACAACTATCCCGATTTTAATATCTCAACTCTTAAAGACTTGGCTCAGGCCGTTGAAAACGACAAATTCAAAGAAAGTTTGCAAAAGTTGAATGCCTCGCTTTATGCAAAAAATCATCAAGATTGGAATAGTCAAGAATTTGTTGTTCTCTTTGAAAACCTATGCAAAAAAAAGAAGGCTAAACCCAAAAAAGATAAGTTATTGCCTGATTTATATAAGTAATTTCAAAAAAGCACCCGTTTTACATGATCTGTCCAACTTTCGGGGGATAGATCAGTAAAACGGGTGCTTCTTTTTTATATGTTCTTTCTACCAAGGTATTCCCTCTATGCAGCGCTCGGGTTTTTCCTCACAAATACTCTCATCCGCTGAGCCTACGTTATGCATATATTCTCTTTTGGCTGAAAAATTTCCTGCCGTAAAACAGCCGGAAAGCATTAATAGATAAAGTACAACTAATATTTTTTTCATGGCTTTGTCCTAAAATACAATTTGGTAACACATAAACAATAAAACCACGGTTACTACTCTGGTGATGTGGCGCAACCATATGCTTTTGTCATATTTGGATGAACTCCTCCAAATTCCCAGCAACAGAACCATACTGTACCAGACAAAAGCAGCTAAACAAATCAGATAGATAAAACTTAATAACACAATACTTGTATTCATATTAAAAAAACTAAAATATTTACTAAAATAGGTGAAGATACTCACACCATGGAGCTTGCCTGCCAATATGCCGCTAATGAAACGTATGATGAATAAGCATACACACATGCCCATAACACCAAACTTCCAAAACGTGTCTGCTAAAGACAATTCTCCCGCTATCAGTTTCTTTAACATTTTTTCCTCTTTTATATATTTTATTTGTAGTCCTATATTTGGCTTTTGCAAGCAAAATATTATCAATTAACAGGTTCTCATTAAAAATGCATACGGATATCCTTGTAGCATTTTATTCCTAATTCTTGCTGTACTTTGGCTATGTGTTCATGTATATCCGACCAGTTTGAATATTTATCTATAAATTTTTTGGCTTCTTCCGGTGATTTGGACAATTGGACGGCTATCGTCTCTTCCAAAATTTTGTGCATTACTTCCGGCAGTTTGGCGAAATTTATGCTTAATTTGCCGTTGCCGTCAAATGCTATTGCTCCGTGTTCCAACAAAAAGTTGAAATGAATTAAATCGCCTAAGCGGTGTGGTTGGCTGGGCTGGGGTTTGGATTTTAACAACAGCCTTACTATCCATGTGGTATAAACCTCTTTTAGCGTGGTTTCATTTATTATACCTGCCTTTACATATTCCGGCATAAATGTTATGGAGACAACATCGGCTTTATTTTCTTCTATCGTGTGTTTGTA
Organism: uncultured Alphaproteobacteria bacterium; assembly: GCA_944390355.1. GTDB lineage: Bacteria > Pseudomonadota > Alphaproteobacteria > RF32 > CAG-239 > HGM16780. The sequence continues at coordinate 175,907 of CALXPT010000001.1, forward strand.
CAAACCTAAGGCATTTTGATAACTGCTGTCGGGGCCGAGAGAATGGCCGTTTTCATGCCCTATTACAAATATATGCTCCGCTTCTTCATTGAAATACTGATGAAAGTCTTTTTGAACCAATGCATCTAAGAGCTTTTTCTGACGGATTTTATCACCGCTCATGCGGACTTGACGGTGATAAACATTGCGTCTTCCTCCGCCAGTTTTAATTGATAATTTATCATTATTGGGCAAATTTTGCGCCGTTGTAATTGCTCCGCGGCATTGCGCATAATCCCCACATAATGCGGTCAAATCAACATCTACCATCGTTTGCTTGAGCTCGCCGCCTTGTGCTACATTTTGGGCATAGCGTTCACTATAAGGCATTAAAGCGGCTAAGGTTTTCATATGGTCTTTAAATTTCAGCAAAAGCTTGGTTCCTTCCGGATTGACTATTCCTACTCGTATCCCAAGCATATCTTTTGCGACAATTTCTATACCCCGCGCGGAAAGCATTGCCGATAGTTTGGCGTTCTCGCAAATCGTGCCACTCATTTCATCATCATAATTTTCACGGCTTATTGTAAATTCAAGCGGTGTATTTTGCATTTGCGCCCAATGTTTGTCGGCAAGCATATCCATATCTTCATTATTTTGCAAAAGAGCCTGTGCCTGCCAGCCTAAATATTCTTTAAACAATTCGTCGGTTGTGTAATGGGCGGCAAGCTCCAACAAATTTGCTATTTCGGAAAACTCTTTTGAAAAATATTCGGTATAGTCAATCGCTTTTAATTCATTTCCATTCCGCCTGACCATCGTTCTTGCGCTTAAAATCTTTTTGACCTCTGAATCTTTGCCTTCATTTAGCATTTGTTCAATTATCCGGTGAAATTCTTCAACGCTCATATCGTGCGGATAAAAATTGCGCCCTGCAAAACCATGAATCCCTTCAAATATCTCTATCGGCTTAGAATCTATGCCATTCAAGCCCTCTACGCCGCTCATCATTTGAAACAGCTTAAGTGCTTTGGCCGCATGCGTGCTGTTCGGAGCGGCTTTTTCCAGTTCTCTCCTCATAATACGATTCATGTGGTGATCTTGTTCTTGGGCTACATCCGTCATTATCTTTCCGGCATTTACCAAATACTGCAAGGCTTTCTTATCCCCTTCCGCTAAATTTTGATAGCCCGCAAAATCTTTGCCGATTAATTCTATCGGCAGCGTCTGTTCAGTTATGATTTCATCTAATTTGTTTTCACTTATCGCTATTTCGTATCCGTTAATTTGCATCTTCTTCTATCTCCACGGTGTAAAATTTATAAATATTGATTTGATTTGACCAATAGCTCGGATTTAAGCCTGCTTTGAACTTCAAATCATTTAAAAAGGCTTGTTTGCTTTCATAGTTTTTCCATTGTTGCGGCAAAAATATTGCCTGTCTGTTCCCTGAACGCAGAATTACGCCGTCTTGGTTTTCATCTAACTTATTTAACAGGTCTTGCTCGTCTTTATATTTAATTCGCTCTATGTCCGTAATCAACAGAATTGTGATTTTTAAATCTTCAGAATTGAGGTTTTTATCTAAAATCGTTTTGGCTGCATTATAGGTATTTTCAGCAACATCCAAAGATACACCCTGAGAAGGCAGAACATGTCCGTTTTGGGCTATGAGTTCTTTATCTTGAAACAAAAGAACATATGTTGCCCCGCGGTTAAACAAAACATTATTATAATTTTTTCGCGAAGGTTTGTATTGGTGATTGCTTTCTAAAAACTCCGTTAAAGTCCGTTCGGCTATTTGCATCAAGTATTTACCGTGCACCGAAGCAAAATCCTGAAGTGATTTTTGCTCTTTTTCTATGCTCGGCGAGCTTGTTTTATCCACTGTGCCAAAGTCCAGTTCATAAGCCGAGTATTTTTCAAACTGTTTCATCTCCTGTTCGGCATTTACCAAATCTATGGTTTTTGGGGTTAGATTTAGGGATTGGGCTATTTTTAAGGCCGCCTCTATCCCTCTTTTGCCACAATCTAAATGCTCATCTTCGCTTTCGGATAACGGATTTTGCGTGCCGGTATAATAATTAGCCAAATCTGCTGAAATTATCACAACCGTATCATTTCTTTTGGTGTATGGAATGAGTGCTTGGGCTAAGTCTTCCGCCGTTATTTGGCTGTACAAAACAGGGATAATGTTAAACTGCGGCAAGGCTTTTTGCAAATATGACAACTGCTCCAAAATTACCGTTTCTCCGACAAAGGCTTTTGAATAATAGCGAAAAGATTTGGCTTCACTTAAGGAGGCGGCTACCTCTTGATTAATCGGTGTGCCGGCTAAATTATCACGTTTTAAGATACCGGCTCCGGGGAAAATTTGGTTATGTGCAGGCGCGACAAAAATAACATTCTTTATGTCTTTTGCATAAGGTGCAAGCGTTTGGAATGCCTCCGTCGCTACTGCTGCCGAATACTGATAGCCGGCATGCGGGATAACAAAAAGCTCGGGGCGATGCTCAAAATCTTCACTTCCTTTGCGTTTACCGATAAAGCGTTCATAACGAATTTGGGCTTCTTTGGCTGAAGTCGGATAAAATAATCCTGCAACTACCGAGGGTCTTGTCCGCTCTACATATTCTTCCGGTATTTCATAATTATTAATACTTTGCGAGTTTGAGGCAATATGTCTGACAAAACTTTTGTAATTTAAAACCAGAACAAATAACAAAAATATCCCTAACATCCCATATTTTATTATTTTGGAATAATTGGCTTGATTGGATATCGACATTTTGCTTATTCCTTCCCGCTGATGAGCGTTTCATATAATTTTTGAAAGCCCGAAAAATGTATCATTTTATTTGAATTATCGCTTTCATCTCCCCATATTGACTGATTAATGCGAATCGGCAAGGCGTTTATTCTTTCTGCCATTAAGCTATCTTGCGGACTATCTCCTATCACCCAGACATTTTGCGGGGAGATTTCTTTCTCCGAAATATAATCTTTTAAAGCATAAAGTGCGTGCTCTTTATGAGGCTTGTCGGCTTTAGCCTCGTGCCCGCAAACGATGTTGCAAAACAAATTTTTATCATATAAAAGCGGAAGTTCATATTCTATCAAACAACGTTCCTTGTTGGTTACTATCATCATTCGGACATTGTGGGCGGCGAAAAAATCAAGCACCTTTTGCGCGTAGGGAAATGATGCTATTCGCGTCGGCACAAGTTCTTTATATATTTCTCGATATTGTTCATAGGCGGCTTCCGCATTTTGCTTTCCAAAAACATTGGCAAAATTATCCTTAAAAGATAGGTTGCAATCTCTTTTTTCTTTAGATATTTCCCAATCAGGCAAGTTATAAGCCGCCAAAACTTTATTAACTGCCGCGACCAATGCAGGACGACTTTCGGCTAATGTATTATCCCAATCAAAAAGCACATATTTTAATTTTGAAATATCCAATGGTTCCATATTCTAAACTCCGTTGTCATCATAAAAGATGCGAAGTTATTTCTCAAGTAAAATTTATAAACTTCACATATGGAAAACTTTTTTTTTGCAAAATACTTTGCCCAAACCCGCGGAAAACCTCGAAAATTTCTATTGAAAGGATTTTTTTCTTGTGGTATAATACGAGTCGTGGAGACAAATGTAATTAGAACTTTTTACGAGGTGTATTATGATGAAAAAGGGTTGCCTTTTGCTGTGTGCTACAGCATTAAGCTTGGCTTGTTTGGATAATCAAGTTCAGGCATCAATTAATTTTAATCTAAAAGCACCTCCCGTTCCGAGCTATGCTAAATTACACACATCGCATACTTCACACCTCATAGCTCGACATTTGTCTCCCGAGAGTTTTAGGGAGAGACAAGAAATCAAGGTTGCGCAGGTTTGTTGGATTTTGGATACCGAAGACTGCGGCGGGGCGGACTTTGTCGGCACGGATTTGGAAGGCGGCACGCCGGAAGTTATTCCCCCAGGGGGAGGTGGCGGTGATAACAGTTGTATTGAAATGGGTTTTACCAAAACCTCATGTCCGAGCGGTTATAAGCCTAATAAATATTGTCCTCTGAATAATACCTATTTTGCCGAATGTATTCTGGACTGCCCGAGTAATTACGTAACTTGTGAAGCACCGTTAAAAGGTGTCGGTACGGTCTGCGGCAATGGGTTATACAAAGACTGTTGTACGCCGACGTGTCCGGCGGAATACAAGTACACATTGGGTTCTATTCCCGATGGTTATGAAGCGGACGGCGAACCATGTGTAGAATGCGACGAAGGCGGATTGAAAATCAAGGAAAAATACAAAATCAAAGAGAAAGACTGTTCGGGATATTTGGATTGCGGCGACATGGGCTGTGCGGATGGCGCAACCGCTTGTCAAAGCGGCAATACAACCCTGTGTTCGGATTGCAAAAAATGCCCAAACCTCGGCACGGAGAGCGAATGTCCGCCGTGTTCGGTCTGCACGTTTGAAGAATGCTCGAATTTATATGTTGTAACCGGCTGTAAGTCTGGTTGCACCGACTGGTGCGACTATTGCGCTTTTGAACAATAATCTGAAATTATTATCAAGGAGATGTGTTATGAGAAAGATTTTATTAATGAGTTCGGCTTTGGTGGTGAGTGGTTTGTTGAGCGGTGTGGCTGATGCGGCCTGTATTCAAACCCCGACCTGTTCATCTTTGGGATATACCTCGAGTTCATCTTGCACCGGTGGAACGAAATGCCCGTTCGGCAATGCTTGGAACTGCACTGGACCGAATAATACAACCGAAATTAAAAATATTAAAAATGAAATTACTAATATCAAAAATAGAATTACTAAATTGGAGAATAACTCGGGTTCCGGTTCAGGGACTGGCTCTGGGTCAGGAACTGGCGGGTATAGCCAAGCCTGCAGTGGATGTCAGGTGGGGGACCTTTACAATGGTTCAAATTGCTATAGTTTTTTATTAATAACTCCGGTTGGAGGATATTTCGTTTATGAAAAGGAAAACGGAAAATGCAAAGCTATGTCTCTCCAAGAGAGTGAAAGCATGACTGTGGATTATCTAAAAGGTGGTATAGTTGAAACCGATAAGGCAGGGGAAATGATTTGTAGACTCTTCAATATTGTTAATCCTAACCATATTAATTCAATTTTTAACGTTGAATATCATGACTCATGGAGTGTTCCAAACATTTATGAAGGAAATGACGGAAAGATGCATATATCAGGTTCTCTTACAGTATATCGGTCTTGTTCTAAGAGTAGTACTAGAATCTTTAGATATGATGGTGATGAAGTTGGAGTGGAGCAATATTTAAGTCAATTTAGAATGCCTAAAATGATTACTTTTTAATCTTAAATATAACTTCAAGCCCGCTCTTTTAAGAGCGGGCTTGGAGGTTTTAGTTCATAAAAGGACGTTTAACGATGCAAGGGTTTGTAGCGAATCGCGTGCGGGTTGCAAGCGTCTTCACCCAAACGGCGCTTCTTGTCTTTTTCATATTCTTCAAAGTTGCCCTCAAACCATACAACCTGAGAATCCCCCTCATACGCTATAATATGCGTTGCCAATCTATCCAGAAACCAGCGGTCGTGCGAGGTTACCAATACGCACCCAGGGTATGCCATAATGCCTTCTTCCAAAGAACGCAAAGTATCTACATCCAAGTCATTGGTCGGCTCATCCAGCAAAATTACATTCGCCCCTTTGCGCAGCATTTTGGCCAAGTGGACACGATTGCGCTCACCGCCCGATAACTGCCCGACTTTCTTTTGTTGGTCTGCCCCTTTGAAATTGAACTGGCCGACGTAAGCGCGCGAGGGCATTTCTTTTTTGCCAAGTTGAATGATATCCAGTCCGTCAGAAATTTCTTCCCACACCGTTTTGTCGGCGTCCAGCTCATCGCGGCTTTGGTCAACATAGCCCAGATCTACCGTATCGCCTAGTCTCAACTCTCCCGAATCGGGCTTTTCTTGTCCGGTTATCATCTTAAACAAGGTGGTTTTGCCCGCGCCGTTCGGCCCGATGATACCGACAATCGCGCCCTTAGGAATCTTAAAGGACAAATTATCTATCAGCAATCTATCGCCAAAGCCTTTGGAAATGTTCTTGGCCTCAATCACCAAATCGCCCAGACGCTCGGTCATCGGGATATTGATATGCGCCTGCGTGATTTTTTCTTTTGTAGCTTGAGACAGCAACTCATCATAAGCATTGATTCTCGCCTTAGACTTTGCCTGACGCGCTTTCGGATTTTTGCGAATCCATTCCAGCTCGTTGGCCAATGTGCGTTGTCTCGCACTCTCCTCCTTAGCCTCTTGAGCTAAGCGTTTTTCCTTTTGCTCCAGCCAAGAGCTGTAATTGCCTTCATACGGAATACCTTGTCCGCGGTCAATCTCTAATATCCAGCCGGTTACATTATCCAAGAAATAGCGGTCGTGGGTAACCATAACCACCGTACCTTTATAGTCTTGCAAATGTTTTTCAAGCCAAGCAACAGATTCCGCGTCCAAGTGGTTGGTCGGTTCATCTAAAAGCAACATATCGGGTTTTTGCAACAGCAAGCGGCACAAAGCAACACGGCGTTTTTCACCACCGGAGAGTTTAGTTACATCCGCATCTGAGGGCGGGCAACGCAAAGCGTCCATCGCGATTTCAATCGTGCGCTCCAAGTCCCAGCCGTCGCAAGCGTCGATTTTTTCCTGCAAGGCGGCCTGCTCTTCTATCAAAGCGTTCATTTCATCGTCTGTCATCTCTTCGGCGAACTTCATCGAAACTTCTTCATATCTCTTCAGCAAGTCTCTGGTTTCACCAAGACCGTCCATGATGTTTTCCATGACATTTTTATTGGGGTCTAACTGTGGCTCTTGCTCCAAGTATCCGACCTTGACGCCTTCTGCCGCCCAAGCCTCGCCGTTGAAGTCCTTATCAACACCGGCCATTATTTTTAGCAATGTTGATTTACCGGCACCGTTTACACCCAAAACGCCAATCTTTGCCCCAGGGAGAAACGACAAGGTTATGCCCTTGAACAACTCTTTGCCGTTTGGAAAAACTTTGGTTAAATTTTGCATGACAAAAACATATTGATATGCAGCCATGTATTTTGCTCCTTATTCTTTTTTATTCAAACTGTGTTGAAGTATAATGATTATTTCTCAACTTGCAATCTTTTTCCGTTATTACAAGGAAATCCTTATATCGGTATTCCATTACCATTTGGATTTGATATGACCGATTGTATCATTTTTAACAACCGTGCTTTTAGAGGCCGGATGCTCCTCAACCGAGGGAGAAGGCTCTACACTCCTTGTACCGGAAACACTTTGCGAACCCGAAGGCAAACTTACGGAAACTTTTTTCGGCGGGGTTACGGTTTGAACCTCTGCGTTGCCCTCAGCTTTTATCTTCACCTCACCTACTTCAACTTCACTTCCTTTATCATAAATTTTTTTGGCTTGTCGGCGCTGCTTGTCGCCGTCCTTTTTATAAATCACGCTTGCGTCATAGGCTTGTCTTGGCTTGATAATCGTTCCATCGGGCATTTTTATTGTGCCGTCGGCGTACAAAACTGCCTGAAATATTTGCTGTGCATTAAATCGACGATTAATCTCCGCACAATCAAACATCCCATCCATCTGTTTTGACATGTAGGCATTGGCTTTTTCTTCATTATAAGCATACATTGCTTGTGCCTGCATCGAATCATTCGGGGCTTTTGATATTAAAATCGCTCGCGCCAACCACTCAAATGTATCATATTTTGATGCATTGCACGCAAGCCCTTGCCCCGCTACCGAACCTAAAGCTCGTATCTCGTCTATATAACTCACATCTTGGGCGGAGACTCTGCTTGCACAGATTCCCATAATCAGACTAAACAATAGCTTTTTTTGCATGTTTTTCTCCACTTAAGCTTCTTGATTATACTTGTTTCGCCCTTAAGCGCAAGTTTTTTTAATCTTTTTTGAAAATTATAGTTGACAAATTATGCAAATTAACTTATGGTGCAGGCAAATATTTGTGAAGGAATTATAACAATGAAAATTTACAGTTCTTTGAAATCTAAAAAAGTGCGCGATAAAGACTGCAAAGTTGTTCGTCGTAAAGGTCGCGTTTATATCATTAACAAAAAGAACCCTAAGATGAAAGCTCGTCAAGGTTAATTGTTAAAGATACCTTTTGTTATGTTGATTTGAGCCTACTGTCTTTAAGTAGGCTTTTTTGAGTGTTTGTTTTCATATTTGTACTCTGACAGATATTTTATTTTGGTTTTTTATCTCCCATATAAAAAGGCATCTCTCCCAAGATGCCTTTTTTTTCATATCTGCTGACACTTACGGAATATAAACCGTGTGCAGCATATTCGTTCGACCCTTTTTGCCCAACGGGAAACCTGCCGTAATAATTATATGTTCCCCTGATTTGGCGTAGCCACTCTTTACCGCTAATTTGACAGCCTCTTCTTCAAACTTGTCAAAGCTGGCGAATATCTTTTTATTCACAAAGCTGTCAACGCCCCAAGCCAAACCTAAGCGACAGGCAATTTTTTCTTCCGGCGTTATCGCTAATATCGGCAGACGCGGACGCTCCCTTGAGGTTAAAAATGTCGTTAAGCCCGATGAAGAAAATGTTACGATGGCCGAAACATTTTTTAGTACCGAAGATATTTCACTTGCCGCAAAGGTTATCGAATCTGATTCGCCCTCGCAACAATGATGCTCCTGGCGCGCACCATCCATCAGTTTGTAAAAAAGAGGGTCGGCCTCTACTTCCGTGATAATATTATTCATCATTTGAACGGCCTCTACCGGATAACGTCCTGCCGCACTCTCGGCTGACAACATCACTGTATCTGCTCCGTCATAGACTGCCGTGGCAACGTCTGAAGCCTCCGCTCGCGTCGGGGTCGGATTGCTAATCATCGACTCTAACATTTGAGTGGCTATTATTACCGGACGCGCGTATTTGCGGCAACAAGAAACTATTCTTTTTTGCAATACCGGTACTTGTTGAATCGGGCATTCTACCCCTAAGTCGCCTCTCGCAACCATTATTCCGTCCGATAACTTGACTATTTCATCTAACTCGGCTATGGCACTCGGTTTTTCAAGCTTAGAGATAATCAAAGCCTTATCGCCGATTATGCTTCTTGCCTCACGGACATCGTCCGCCTTTTGGATGAATGACAATGAAATCCAATCAAAACCAAGCTTTAGTGCAAAATCTATGTCTTTTTTATCTTTTGCTGTGATTGCTGAAATCGGCAAAGTAATATTGGGGAGATTTACGCCCTTATGACTCGATAAAGCCCCTCCGACTTCAACCTTGGTCCAGATATGTGTTTTATCATGTTTTTCAACCAGCAATCTTATGTTGCCGTCGTTTAAGAGCAAATGGTCGCCGGTCTTGACTGCTTGAAAAATTTCGGGATGCGGCAAAGTTACACGCTTGACATCTCCCAATTCTTTATCCATATCGAGTAAAAATTTTTGCCCCTCTATCAACATTACCTTGTCTTCTTTGAACTCGCCTACTCTTAGCTTGGGGCCTTGCATATCGGCTATCAGCGTTATGTGGCGGCCTTTCTCCTTAGCAAGCTTGCGCACAATGTTGTATCTCTCCTTATGTTCATCATGCGTGCCATGGCTGAAGTTAAAGCGAAACGCATCCGCGCCCGCGTCTATCAACTTTTCTATCACCTCTTTGGAGGCTGATGACGGGCCTAGAGTTGCTAATATATTCGTCTTGGTTTTTATGGGCATATTGTTCCTCCCTTTTTTATTTTCTGCATTATTCTTACCAAATATTCTTTAACAATGTATTACATTTTTTTGGGGCTGTGCGTAAATTTATTGCTTGTAAATTAATTCTCTTTTTGTTACAGTCTATGGCAATGTTAACTTATTTTTTTTAAGGAGCTTTATTATGAGTGAAGTTGGGGGAATTGACAGCACTAGACTGGCATCTTTGATTGAGAGAATCGAACATCTCGAAGAAGAAAAAGCCGCGATTGCGTCGGATATTCGCGATATTTTTGCCGAGGCAAAATCTGCCGGTTTTGATGTTAAAATTATGCGCGCGGTCTTGAAACTGCGCAAGATGAATGCCGCTGACCGCGACGAGCAAGAAATTTTGCTTGAAACCTATCGTAAGGCATTGGACATCTAGTCTTAGCTTATACAATTTGCTTTACAGCCTCCCTTGCGGGAGGCTTTTTTTGTTGGGTTGGACATATTATTCTTGACAAAATTACACAAATATTATATTCTTTTCTTGTTTATTTTATTATTGTTTAACCCCATAATTTTTTTGTTTATGAATGATTATTTTAAAAGACAGTTGGAAAAAAGAGAATGGAACAACTTGCGACTTTTGCAAAAAATAACTCGTTTCCTGAAGATGTGCAGCTTGCTTTAGTTGAGGCTTTTGCCAATGCTAAATCCGATAAAGAAAAACAAGGTTTGCGCTCTCTGTTTATAGTATTGTTTGCAAATAGTTCATGCAAAATTAGTCCTCAGCTGGTTCAGCTCTTTGCTGAACAATATCCTTGTGATGCTCTTTTCCAATACGAGCTCGGTATTTCGGACTATAATACAGATGTTAATAACAAGCATTTCTCGGAGCTTTTAGAAATTGCTGTCAAAAAGCATTTCTTTTCTAATTCTGAATTTCGTCAACGGCTATTTGGTGTTCATTTGCCGTCAAGTGTCGCCGATTATTTGGTGGATGAGTACCCCAAACATTCCAAGAACGAAAAGGGATGGATTTTGGAATTGTTCAAGTCCTCTTTGTTAAGCAAGAAAGTTCCTAATTTTTCGTTGAAAACCTATGTTTTTTTATTTCAGCAACATTTAGACATTTCCGATTTTTCAGATCTTTCTCTCGAAGCCGAACGGGAATTACACAACCATTATTCTCTGACTGAACTATATGGTTATTACCTCAGAAATTTTAATAAGAATAAAGATTATTCCTCTGTGGTTCAGATTTTCCATAAAGTTTTGGCTCATCGTTATGATTCTGTTTTATCTGAAGTAGTTAATTCTTTATGTCGTGATGAAGAAAAAGTCGTTTGGTTGGCACGCAATTATCCGGAATTTTTTATATTCTATCTGTCTGTCGGCTCGTTTGATAGCAATATCGTACGGATTTTTCTGTTAGAATCTTCCACTAATGTCAGAAAAATGTTTGTAAATAAGCTGCGTACATCCATAACCTTTGATGATAACATACTTGTTCAAACATTTTCCTTGCTTAACGATGACGAGTTGGTCGGATATTTGGATTTTCTTATCAGCCTAGACACTATCAAAGAAATTTTTCAAAATTCTGCTCTCCGCCAAGCCCTTTTACAAAGAACTGATTGCCCGCTGGCCTTGGAAGTCTTCCGGCAATATGCTCAGTAAACTCTCTCTTTTTCTTTTGTGCAAAAGCTCCCTCTCGGAGGCTTTTTTGTGTTGGTTTCCTGACTAGAAGCCCCAGCGGTTGTAGGGTGGGAGTTTGATTAAGTTACAGCCTTTATCCCCCATTTTTTCACAATCTGCCGACACCTCGCTCATCTCTATATTCAAGACATTATATATCACATAATTTTTGGCTTTAATCGTTACATGATACGGCGTCATAAAAGTTTGTACCGATATATCTTGGTAGGTGCTGTGTTTGTCCATTTCATTCGGGCTTTTCAAAAACGGCAGGCAGGTGTATGTGTCCTCATCTTCTTCCGGCGTGCAGGACAATGCGTGATTTTCCTTATCATAAACTATCAGCAAATAAGGATTTTGCGCGCCCTCTTTATTTTTGATTTTGGTTACAATGATGTCGCCCGAAAAAATGTTGCCTTCCTGCGGGTTAGGATTTTTCCACCAGCCGTATTTGGACTCTCTTAAGAGCAAAAAGCTTAATGCTATCACAACAACCAAAACCGCTGATACAATAACGTAAATCTTTTTCATCTTGTCCCCCTTTTTTATTACAGTTTCAAAATTATACCAACAACCGCACCCAAAACAATATAGAGAATCGGGCTTTTTTTGAACTTATGAAACGCGGCAAAAAACACAACAAATATCACCCCATCCACCCAGCTTTGCATGGAAATTTTAACAATTTCCCAGCCGGCCATACAGATTAAGGCGATTACGGCCGGACGGATGCCTGACAAAACGCTATGAACTATCGGATTATCCTTAAAGCGCGTCAGTAAGCGCGCGATGATGACTATAATTATAACCGAGGGCAATACCAAACCCAAAGTCGAAACCGCTGCCCCGCTCACTCCTGCCGCCTTAAATCCCGCAAAAGTTGCCATATTCACACCCAAGGGGCCAGGGGTGGACTCCGAAACAGCTATCATATCCGCCAATTCCGAGGCCGTGAACCAGCTATAATGCTCAGTTAAATCAAACAAAAACGGAACCGTTACCAGTCCGCCGCCAATCGCAAATAGGCCGATTTTGAAAAACTCAAAAAACAAGGTTAGGTACAGCATTATTTGCCCCCTTTCTTGTTTAATCCACTTATCTTATACTTGGCGAATCCAAGTAAACCGGCCGATACTACCACAATCACCGCCGATACATTCAAAAACAGCACCGACACGAATGATAATGCAAAAATAACATATCCCAATTTGCAATTCACGCTCTTTTGCCACAAATCCCACACCGTGGCGGCAATCAAGGCGACGACGACAATCCTTATCCCTGCAAAGGCATGATTTAAGTACGGGTTTTGCATATAAACATCGAGAATCGCCGCAATCGTACTAATTATGATAAATGACGGCAATATAATCGCCAATGTTGCAAGACACGCGCCCAATACACCATACAACTTATAGCCAATAAAAGTCGCAACATTAACAGAAATTATCCCAGGGGTGCTTTGCCCAACCGCGTAATAATCCAATAGTTCTTCTTCTGAGGCCCAATGATGTCTGCGCACTACTTCATCTTGCAATAACGGCAGCATTGCATAGCCACCGCCAAACGTAAACAGTCCGATTTTGAAAAAGGTTATGAACAACTGCAGCATTTTTTGAAATATCCGTTTTTTTATTTTTTTCGTTATTATATTATTTATGTTAGTTCAAAGAGTCAAAGAAATTTAAGAGGTTAACAATGATTATTTCTATTCCTAAAGAAATAACTAAAGATGAAAAAAGAGTGGCGGCTACGCCCGAAACCGTCAGAAAACTTAAGGCTCTCGGCGCGGAGGTTTATGTCGAATCCATGGCGGGGGGGCTTTCCGGTTTTGATGATGCGGCGTTTGCCAATGCCGGTGCAAAAATTTGTGTTAATCCTCGCGATGTTTACGAAAATGCCGATTTAGTCTTAAAAGTTAATGCTCCTCTTAACGAAGAACTTGAGCTCATTAAAAAAGGAGCTATCATCATTGCTCACTTTAATACTCTTCAGAATAAAGAATCTCTCGCGTATTTGGCGCAGAAAGATTTGACCTGTTTGGCTATGGATTTAATCCCGAGAATCTCTCGCGCGCAGAGTATGGATGTGTTATCCTCTCAGAGCAATTTGGCCGGATATCGAGCCGTTATCGAAGGTGTTTATCAACTCCGGCGCGCCGTGCCGTTCATGATTACCGCTGCGGGGACAATTTCTCCGGCAAAGGTTTTGGTGTTGGGGGCGGGCGTGGCCGGTTTGCAGGCCATTGCAACTGCCAAAAGGCTCGGAGCGCAAGTGTTTGCTTCCGATGTGCGCGCGGCGGCCAAAGAACAGGTCGAATCGCTCGGGGCTAAGTTTTTGGCGGTTGATATGAAAGAAAACCTCGAATCCGCCGGAGGCTATGCCAAAGAAGCTTCCCAAGAGTATCAGCAACGGCAAAAAGAACTCGTTACGCAACAACTTTCCCAAACCGACATCGCCATTACAACCGCCCTTATCCCAGGGAAAAAAGCACCGATTTTAATTACGCGTGAAATGCTTAAAAATATGCCGGACGGTGCCGTGGTCGTTGACCTTGCTTCTGCTAACGGCGGAAACGTCGAAGGGGTTAAAGACGGAGAAATCTCTTATATTCACGGGGTGAAAGTTATCGGCTACTCTCATGCCGTTAATGATGTGGCGCAAACAGCCTCCGAGCTCTTTGCACGCAATCTTTTTAATTTGGTCGCGGCTTTTTGGGACAAAGACTCTCTTGCTTTTGTTCCTAAAACGGATGATGAAATTTGTAATGCTATTTGTATCGTTGAACACGGAGTGTTAAGATGATTGATTTTTGGATGCTTATGACAATTTTGGTTTTGGCTTGTTTTGTCGGCTATTTTGTTGTGTGGGGCGTTACTCCCGCTTTGCACTCCCCGTTGATGAGTGTTTCTAACGCTATCTCGGGCGTGGTTATTGTCGGGGCTTTAATAACCGCCGGAATTGATGATATGAATGAGGTTAAAATCTTGGGTTTGGCGGCCGTTGTTCTTGCTTCTATCAACATTTTCGGAGGGTTTGCCGTTACGCAACGTATGCTCCTCATGTTCAAGAAAAAGAAAGCTTCAACCCCTGCCCTTAAGGAGAAGAAATAATGTCCGCTTCTATGTTAAGTTTTTGCTATTTGCTCTCTTGTGTTTTGTTTATCCTTTCCATTCGCGGATTGGCCAGCCCCGAAACCGCTCGAAAGGGAAATGTTTTGGGCTTAGTCGGCATGGTACTCGCTATTGCCGCTACCATCGCTTCCCCTTCCGTTGCCGAATATGTCTGGGTTATTATTGCTATTTTGCTCGGCGGGGGAATCGGTACCTATTTCGCTCTTAAGGTCAAAATGACTTCTCTCCCGCAGATGATTGCCGCTTTTAACGGAATGGGCGGTTTGTCCGCCGTGTTTATCTCCCTAGCGGAGATACTCTCCGGTTCCGATATGCGAATTGAAAATACGCTCGGACTTATTATCGGAGCCGTGGCTTTTTCCGGCTCAATGATTGCTTTTGCTAAACTCCATGGACTCATTAAGGCTAAAGCTATTGTTTTTGTCGGACAGCAATTTTTAAACCTTATTTTGGCTCTGTGTTCCCTCGGGGTTTGTGCTTATTTTGTTATCAGCGGCGATATTGTCGGCTTTTATGCCCTTGCCGGTCTGTGTCTTGTTTTGGGAATTTTGATTGTTTTGCCTATCGGCGGGGCTGATATGCCCGTGGTTATCTCTATCCTTAATGCTTATTCCGGTTGGGCCGGCGTGGCTATCGGTTTTTCCCTCAACAATGTTCTTTTGATTATTGTCGGGGCTATTGTCGGTGCCAGCGGTGCTATTCTCTCCTATATTATGGTTAAAGCCATGAACCGCTCTCTATCCTCGGTTATGCTTGGTGGTTTCGGGGGCAGACATACTGCGGCCGCTTCCTATCAAGATGATGCTAAAGTTGCTAAAGTCGGAAGTCCCGAAGACGCTGCTTTTGCAATGGAAAATGCAAATAAAGTCATTATTGTTCCGGGGTATGGGATGGCGGCGGCTCAAGCTCAGCATATTTTGAAAACCATGGGCGATGATTTGCACAAAAAATATGGGGTCAAAGTTATGTATGCTATTCATCCGGTGGCGGGGCGTATGCCGGGGCATATGAATGTTCTTCTTGCCGAAGCTAATGTCCCTTATGAAGATGTGTTTGAACTCGAGGCAATTAACCGTGAGTTTGCCACCGCCGACGTTGCCTATGTTATCGGCGCAAACGATGTAACCAACCCTTTGGCTAAAACAGCTCCGGACTCCCCTATCTATGGTATGCCGGTTCTTGACGTTGAAAAAGCAAAAACCGTGTTCTTTGTCAAACGTTCGCTCAACAGTGGCTATTCCGGCGTGGAAAACCCTTTGTTTTTTGCCGATAACACTTTTATGCTTTACGGCGATGCCAAAAAAGTTACCGAAGAAATTGTCAGCGTTTTGGAAAAGTAACTGCTTATAGTGTTATGATAAAATATGATGCGGTTGAAACTCTATTAAAACCGAAGGTCTTGAGTCAATATCAAGGCCTTTGTTTTTTTCTAACTCACTTTGATTTCACATTTGCGGATGTTATCCTGCGACAGGCTTATAATGTAATTCTCCAGTTCGCTTATTATCGGTTCTTCCAATTGTTCTATTTGTGATTTCGGGGTTATTGCCAAATGGTAGTATATCGCCCCGTTTTCGTATTCTCCCCAATAACGGACATCGCCGCCGTTATATAAATTCGCTTGCCAATTGGCATCTAATTTATCCAGTGCCCAAGCAAACTCTGCTTCCCTACTCTCCTTATTTTCATATGCATCAAATGCATTATACACTTCGTTGTTAAACGGAGCTGGCGTGGTTGCTCGGATATAGCGTATCGCCTCCTGCTCCCGTTGAATCTTTTCTAACTTCATCGCCGCATTGTTATATTGCACCGATAACGGAATATCTCCCGTTCTCGCCTCTACTATATCATGAGCCAAAATAATTCGGTACAATGCATTTTCATCCATTGTGTGCTGACACAACGGTGTTAAAAACAGTGCCCAATACAAAACTTTTATGATATGCAAATCATCCGTTTCTTTGCCTCCGCTTGATTTCAGATTATCTCGCTCTACCTTGCACAATTTTTCGACTACTTGCAAAAATTCAAGCAGATTTTCCGTTATCGGAGACACTTCTTGCTGCTGCGGCGTTACTATTCCCAACAGCGAAGCATAAATTTCGTGGATTATCGGTTCTTTGATTTTTTCTAATAAAACCTCATTTAATAATCCATCACTTGCCTTGGACTTTTTGAATGTCGGCGACATTATTTCACTATATCGCGTTTGCCAATGCGCTAATGCTCTTACAAGCTTGCTGATATTACTTTTTTGCGATAAGGCCTCGGTTAAGAGTTCATCTACATTCGGGGCGACTGCCGAAGGGAGTTTGTATATCTCCAATTTTGAAAGCAGCGTTCCCATGTCTTTTTGCTGCATTCCTTTAACCACATTATAGTCAAAAAATGTTTCCGGTGCCAACCATGAGCCCAGCAATGCTAATTTTAGCATCTTGGGCAGGTTGAACTTGCCATGCAAATACGGATGTATCATAAAACACAAAAAGCACAATTTCAGACAGCGGGCGGCATTGCTCTCTTCCCTTTTCGTGCGGCCTTTTTGCGGAATTGTCTGAGAATAAAAAATTTCTATATTTTTCATTACGTCAACAATAGCGGAAATTGTGCTTTTCATGAACGGATACTCCATTATTTTACATTTTTGCCAATCTTGGTTTTGCCTCCCAGATAGGGGCGCAACTTACTTGGGATATTTACACTGCCGTCTTCGTTTTGGTGGCACTCTATAAACGGTACCAATGCGCGCGGCGTGGCTATGCCGGTGTTGTTTAAGGTATGAACAAACTTCACCTTGCCGTCGGCATTATCGCGATAACGCAAATTCGTACGGCGAGCTTGCCACTCCGTGATATTTGAGCATGAATGCGTTTCCCGATAGCAATTTTGCGACGGAACCCATGCCTCTAGGTCATACTGACGGTATTTCGGCGCACCCATGTCTCCGGTACAAATATCTAAGACCTGATACGGCAATTCCAAGTCCTGCAAAACTTCTTCCGAAATTTTTAGCAATGTTTGATGCCACTTCTCGCTCTCTCTTATATCATTTTTGCAGATGACAAACTGTTCGGTTTTCATAAACTGGTGGACACGAACCAATCCTCTCGTATCTTTGCCCGCGGCTCCCGCTTCTCGTCTGAAACACGGCGAGAATCCGGCATAAAGTATCGGAAGCTCGTTTTCGGGAATGATTTCATCGGCGCGCAGAGAGTTCAAGATAAGCTCCGCCGTACCCGATAGGTATATATCGTCTGCAGGCATATAATAAATTTCATCCCGCGAAAAAGGCAAATATCCCTGCCCATACAGCGGTTTTTCTTTCGATAATGCCGGAACGGTTATCACCGTAAAACCATGCGCACGCAATTTATCCAAAACCATCATGTGCAGGGCTAATTCCAACTGCGCTAAATCATTCTTTATGGCATAGGTACGCGAGCCAGAAACCTTTGTTATCCGCTCTAATTCCGACCAATCGTTGATTTCCATTAATTCAACATGGTCTCTCGGCTTAAAGTTAAAGTGCGGAATTTCACCAACCTTGCGTATAACCTTATTGCCGCTTTCATCCGGACCAACGGGGCAATCTGCACTCGGCATATTGGGCATGCGCCACATAATTTCGTCATATTTCTTTTGTTCGGCATCCAGTTTTTCAAGTTCTACTTTTAATTTTTCACCTATCGATTTACTCTTGGCGATAATATTCGGGCGTTCTTCCGCGCTTGCTGATTTGATTGAATTACTGAGTTTATTTTTTTCTTCGGACAGGGCTTGGGAGGAGGTTTTTAACTTGGCTATATCTTTATACAATGCTATTAAGGCGTCTATATCTATATCTTGTTGCGTGTATCCTTTTTTGGCAAGTCCTTCCTTAATCTCGGCTGGATTTTCCATTATGTATTTTATATCAAACATTTTTCTGTCCTAAATTTCAAAAATAAAAAAAATTACTCTCTAACGCCTTAAATCATATCTGTTTTGAAAATAAAAACAACAGAAAATTATTATTTCTTATACAAAATATATTCGTGTTGATTTTTATTCGGCCTTGTCTTATATTGGCGGAAACGTTTATTGTTTATTTAAGGAATATAAGTCATGTTTGAAGGAAAGACCATTCTAACCGGTGTTAAACCAACCGGAACACCGCATTTGGGCAATTATCTCGGAGCCATAAAACCAGCCGTTAAGCTCGGAAAAGAGACATTGGAAAAAGGCGGAAAGCACTATATGTTTATTGCCGATTATCATGCCATCAATGCCGAAAAGAACCCTGAAGTGTTAGCCGAAAAGCTCAAGGAAATTGCCTGCATTTATTTGGCAAGCGGTCTAGATCCGAAGAAGTCATATTTTTATCGTCAGTCCGATATTCCCGAAATTCCTGAAATCACCACCATTCTTTATGCCTATACCCCTAAAGGATTTATGAACAAGGCTCACGCCTACAAAGCCGCGGTTGATAAAAACCGTGCCGCCGGCAAACCCGATGATGACGGTATTAACATGGGCTTATTTACATACCCGACCTTAATGGCAGCCGATATTTTGGCTTATGATTCCGATATCGTGCCGGTCGGCAAAGACCAAGTTCAACATGTTGAAATTGCCAGAGATATAGCCGGCGCGATTAATGCGCATTATAATCAGCCCTTGCTGCATCTGCCAGAATATTATATTGACGAACATGTTGCCGTTGTCCCTGGGATAGACGGACGCAAAATGAGCAAGTCTTACGGCAATGTTATTCCGTTGTTTGAAGATGACAAGGCTATCAAAAAAGCTATTTTCTCGATTAAAACAGACTCTCGGCCGATGGAAGAGCCTAAAAATCCCGATGAAATTTTGGTGTATGATATTTACAAGTCCATCGCGACACCGGAGCAACTTCAAGAAATGGGAGATGGTTTGCGCCAAGGCAAATTGGGGTACGGACATATCAAAAATATGTTGCTCGATGCCGTGATTGATGAAATTAAAGACGCGCGCGAAAAATATAATTACTATATGGCGCACTATGCTGAGGTTGAAGGAATGCTTGAAGACGGCGCAGTCAAGGCTCGTCCCGTGGCGCAAGCGACTCTTAAACGCCTTAAAGACGCCGTGTTCGGTCGCTAAATTTTATAACCAGCAAAAAGCCCTGTTTTTTTATGAAACAGGGCTTTAATTTTATTTGATTACCGAAATAAATTTTGAATACCTGTTTTGAAAGTCATTATCTTGCTTAAGTGCTACCTCATGCATGATTTTATTTTTATATAACTCCAGCGCAAACTCATCGGGTGTGGCGGTCAGCGTTTCACTCGAATCGTCATATTCAAAATTTATTCCTAAAAACGGAGACTGAATCTCGTAATTTTTGACTTGTTCGAAATAGTCTTTTGATATTTTGAACTTGGTCGGAAGTGTCGGATAATTGCCGTTTTCATCCGCATTCTTTAAACAGGTTACTATTGATTCAAGCCGGATGTAATTTTCAATCAAAAGCGGGAAAAATCCCTCTATCGGCTCTAAAGGTACTGAATCGGACATGGCTATTTTTCTTCGGCTGACGGCGTATATTCGTCAAAGGCTATCTTCTTGCCGTCTTTTCCGGAAAGAATAAGTTGTTTTCCTTTGATTTCAAAGCTCTCTACCGTTGCTAAAAAGGCAAAATACTCACTTTCGGCTTTCATTAACGGAACCGGTGCGGCCATCATTGTGGCTCCGGCCGGTGAAAATGTCAGCTTATTGTCTTTTTGTTCATAGTTGCCAAAGTAGTTATTCACCGCTTTTCCAAAGTAGCGCGGGGCTTCTTTATCAAAACCGAGTGTAATTTCCATTTTGGTTTCGGAATCCTGAGTTTTGAAGTTTTTGCCTTTTAAGTCAACAGGCGCATCCTTAAAACAACCGGCAACCGTTAGTACGCAAATTAATACAGACAAAAGCTTTTTCATCTTGTTTCTCCTTTTATTAAAATTGCTTCCGTGATAGGTTATACGATAAAAAAAAATTTGTCAGTTAAAAAAAATGCAAAATATAAAAAATTATACTTGATTTTTGTTTCGGAGTTTTGTATGTTTCATCTGCAATGTGCCGCCGTAGCTCAGTGGTAGAGCACGTCATTGGTAATGACGGGGTCGTAAGTCCGATTCTTATCGGCGGCACCATTTATCAGTTTCTGGCGTTTTTAGTAGTTCATTGAATGGCTTAACTATTGAAAACGCTATATTTTTTCCTTCAGTTTTGCAGTCCGATAATATTAATTTCAAAATGTCTCTTTTTTCAGAAATAATCGGACTTTTTAAGAATTTTCCTACATTTGCTGCTATTTCCGCGATATTTGCTAGTATTTCATCAGTTTCAGCATCAATCTCAAGGTATTTATCCATATCTTTTTGTAGTTTTTCTTTTTCCATTTCAATTTCAGTTTTCAGTTCATTATACATTTTTTCATCACATTTGCCTTGAATATAGCCACGGAACAAGGTTTTGAGCTGTTCATCTAATTGATTTACCTTGATAGTAATATCACGTTTGAGAGTCGCTGTATTTACTCTTTCTTCTTTAAGCTGCTTTTTGACTTCGGCTTTAATATTTTTTAGCATATCGTCACTAACGGCAAGAGGTAACGACAATTCTTTTTCAAGCTGGGCGAGGATTTTGGCTTCATTGATTGGTTTTTGTGAACATTTGGAACGTAATTTGTTACATTTTAAATAATTGTAAGAATGTTTATCGTCTTTTACTTTAGTTTCACAAGTCATTAAACTACCACAACAACCACATCTGACTAAACCTGTAAAAATATATTGTTTATCTCCATAATATAATTTACTTGGTGCTCGTTTTCTTCCTTCCATAGTATCTTGGACAATTTGAAACAATTCTTTATCTATAAATAAAGGATAAGGATGTTTGTAAACTTTGCCTTTTTGCGTAAAATATCCAATGTAAAAAGTGTTTTTCAGTATATTTTGAACTTGAGCTCGACTAATTGTTTTATTTACACGACACATTTTTGAAGATAATCCTAAGGTTCTGGCTAGATTGGTAATGTCTTGCAAGGTTCGACCGCCTTTGGCATATTCTTCAAAAAGTCTTTTAACCTTTGGTGCTCGTTCTTCATCTATAATTATATTTGCTGGAGTCGATTTGGTTTTTGATATATTTAAATATCCTACCGGTGCACAAGATTGCCATTGTCCTGCTTCTCTTTTATATTCCTGACTGCGTAAAACATTGTCTCTTAAAGCACCCACATACATCTTAGCGGATAAAATTCCCATATCCCAACGTAAAATATCAGAAGAGGTACTGTCTTTATGCAAATAGAAACCTTCTTTATAAAAATGTATCTCTATTCTTCCTTGTTTACGCAAATCGTCTAATTCAACACATTCCTTATATCCTCTTTGCAATCTATCGACACAATTTACAACAATAGCGGTTTTGTGTTTTTGAGATTTTACAAACTCAAGCATTTCATAAAATTTTAAACGCCCACCTCGCGTTGAACTTTCAACAATAGAGAATTTATCAAGAATCTTAAATTTGTGATTGTTACAATAATCAACAACCGTTTTAAGTTGTGCATCAATGGACGCTCCTTTCTTTTGTTCTTCCGATGAAACTCGAGCAAATATAACGGCTTGTTTACATTCTTCATCTGCAATATTTTGATATTTATTTCTTTTAGACATGATGTTACTCCTTTGTTTTTACATTACATTTATTATGTCGTGTTATTTTGGGAAAGTACGCAGTTATTTTCAGTTTCTTGCAATTTTTTTACTAACAAATTACTGATATTTCAAAATGTTAACCTAATTCCCAATTGGAACGAGGTTATAAAAAGTTATTGTCGTTAACGTCACGAAGTTAAAAAATAACCTCTGCTAAAATTTACAGAGGTTTGAGGTATTCAAGGTGATTTAGTGTCATTAATGTCCGTTAGTTGTTTTTCAGATTGCTTTGCATGATAAACAGCCTTTGCTCCTAAATAGAAAAAACGGATTAATTTGTTAGTCATTTCAGTTAATTCATCATCCGTAAAATCGGGATAATAAATCTTTAATTCTTCTTTTATTTCATTAAACGTATCAATCATAATAATTATATGTCGGGATTGAATAAATATGTAAAACAGGAAACGAAAAATTTTAATTTCTAGCAGATTTTAGTTTATAGTATGTGTACGTTTAAGGTTTCTTTATTGCTTAATTATATTTTAATTGTTAGAATTACATTAAGATATGCATAAAAGAAATATATATAAAAAATTTACTATTCCATATTAAAATATAAAGTTGAGGAATATTGTGTGGAACAATTTTAGATTTATAGATTTATTTGCAGGTATTGGTGGAATAAGGCTTGGCTTCGAAGCTGTTGGCGGTCGTTGTGTTTTTTCTTCAGAATTTGATGAGGATGCTTGTAAGACATACGAAGCTAATTTTGGAGAACATCCATCTGGTGATATTACAAAAATAAATGCCGCAGATATACCAGACTTTGATATTCTTTTAGGCGGATTTCCTTGTCAAGCCTTTTCTATAATTGGAAAAAAAGAAGGATTTGCAAATGAAACTTGTGGGACTTTGTTTTTTGATATTGAACGAATATTAAAAGAAAAACGACCAGCTGCATTTATGCTAGAAAATGTAAAAAATCTTACGGCACATGATGGCGGAAAGACATTTAAAATTATAAAAGAACATTTAGAACATTTGGGGTATCATATATACGCAAAGGTTTTAAATGCTATAGACTTTGGTGTGCCACAAAATAGAGAGCGTATAATAATCGTGGGTTTTTTAGAAAATGTAAATTTTCATTTTCCAGTACCTGTCTCAATTGAAAATCGCAAAGTATTAAAAGATATATTAGAGCAAAATGTTGATAAAAAATACTATGTGAATGACAAAATTAAAAAGTCTAGATTGGAGAGACTAAAAGACAAAAATTATCCTAAACCTTATATTTCTCATGAAAATATGGCAGGTTCTGTTACTCCACATCCTTATTCTTCTGCTTTAAGAGCTGGAGCATCAGCAAATTATATATTAATTAATGATGAAAGACGTCCTACTGAAAGAGAAATGCTAAGAATACAAGGCTTTCCTGATAGTTTTAAGATTGTACTTCCATATAGTAAAATAAAAAAGCAATGTGGAAACTCCGTTGCTGTCCCCGTTATTCAAGCTGTTGCTCGAGAAATGATTAAAGCTTTAACTTCACCAACAAGGATAAAAAACAATTCTAGCAAGAGTTCTTGTGATTATTTAAAACAAGGAGTTTTATTATGAGTATATACGATGATGCCAAAAAGGCATTAGACACAGTATTAAACAAATCAAGAGTACATTTATACAAACCGATTCAAATTGCTGAAATTTTATATCATGATCGTATATACAAAGATATAAATCTTCTGAATTTAGAAGATTACAGAAATAAAAGTAAAAAATGGCGAGATGATATATGTATTCAATTATTAGGTAGGGTATGTACTAGTAGTGCAAAATTCCAAGACAATTTGTTTGAAACTAACGCTCTTCCTCCAAAATTTATCAATGCACTAGGCATAAAAAACAGAGAAACACATGGAGCTATTGAAGCATATATATACAACAAATTTATAGCAAAACACAGTCAATTGTCCTCGGCATTATCGTACTGTATAGATTCGACTATTAGCACTTTTGATGTTAAGCATTTAATAGATTCATTTTGGTGTGAACCTGGACTTAAGCGTAGCTTAGATAAAATTTATGAAATTATCGTGTATGCATTATTTGCAACATTAGTGGAAATTTTGGAATTTAAAGTTCAAGTACATGTAGAAAAAAAGCATTTAGACTTACTAGATGATTTTTCTGAATTTGCACAAAAAGTGATGTGTATAGACTTTCAAAATCCCCAATATATTCAAGATGCAAGAGTGTATCGTGTCGGAGTGACAAATGCAGCCGATAGAGGTTTGGATATGTATTCTAACTGGGGACCTGCTATACAAATAAAGCACTTAAGTTTAGATGTCGAGCTTGCTGAAAATATAGTAAATAGTGTATCATCTGATAGAATAGTAATTGTTTGTAAAAATGCAGAAAAAGATGTTATTTTATCTCTTCTAACTCAGATAGGTTGGAAAAGTAAAATACAAAGTATTATTACAGAGAACAACTTAATTAATTGGTACGAAAAGGCATTGCGAGGAAAATTTGCTAAAATTATCGGCCAAAAATTATTAGACCGTTTAAGAGATGAAATTATCAATGAATTTCCTCCCATTAATAATATTCCTGATGTTATAAAAAATCGTCATTATGATAAGATATCAATAGAAATGTTATAAATTTAACTATTCTTTGTTTCTATTAATAAGATAACTTCTAGTTCAAATCTGGAAGTTATTTTTTACTATTCGACTTAAAGATTTATCATCCTAGAATCGTAGCAAAATGTTACCAAGAACGTGAGTTTTAGGGGCTCGCGGATGGGAAAATATACTGCATAATATAAATAGTTAATGAGTGAAACAACTATTTATGAAAGGAAAAACAATGTGGCATGTAAAATTAAATAATACAATTCTTCCAACGCCTTATCAATATTTTAGCGATTGTCTTAAGGAATGCAAAAGACTGCAATGGGTTATGGTTGCGGTATGTACTGAACCTGTATTTGTTGACTAATTTGGTATCAAGGAGATTTGCTATGTTAAAAGATTTTGAAAACTGGTTGCTAAATAATAATTACAGACCTACCACCGCTTTTGATTATCAAGGAAGAATTGAAAGATTATGTCGTGCTGAAGGTTATACTTTGTCTCATTTGGTTGAAAACATTGCTTTGATTTTACCTGAATATGAAATTAACGGTAAAAAATCAAGTTATGGTAAAAGAAGCCATACTTCAGTTAGACAAGCCTTAAGACGTTTTAAAATGTTTTTGATATCAAATAAATTAATTGAAAGTGCAAACTAATGACTGATATCAAAACATTAAATGATAACTTTAGAAGAACCTTTAGCGGTGGAGGAGTTATGTTAACTTGTGGAATTAATGCCAAAAATCAAAGTGAACAGGCTGAAATTCTTAATCAAGTTAGATGTTTTAATAATTTTACCACCGCCAATGAGCCGTATAATGAACATGATTTTGGAAGTTTTAACTACAAAGGAGAACAAATTTATTGGAAAATTGATTATTATGATAAAAATTATCAATTTTGTTCAGAAGATCCAAGTAATCCAAATATAACTAACCGAATTATGACGATTATGTTATCTCACGAATATTAAAACAATTTAGTCCGATTTGAGTAATATCAAGTCGGATTTTTTATTATTGATAATTTAACTTCTTAACATCAACGACAACAAGTTATTTTAAACATCTCATTTTTTAACCCGTGGATACAATCGTTTTATTTGATATAGGTTTTATTACTTTTATTAAATTCGGATATCCACGGGTTGTTTATGGAGATATGGGATATAATTTTATAAGATATTTATGAAATTTCAAATAATTAACCTAATTCTCAATCGGAATGAGGTTGTTTTTTATATCATACTAACTTCACAATACAACTTTTGCAAAATTCAGCAGAAGTTAAACATAATAATACCTATTTACAATGTGTTATAACTTTTCAAAAGAATCTGATATAATTGTATTGTCGTGAATTTTGGGATTTGTAAACGGTTAAACTTCCATTATGATGTTTTTTATAATTTAGTTTCTTTGAGGATTAAGATTAAATAAGTCTTCAGAAAAAATCATATGGTCATTATCAAATTTACCATTCCAATATATTTTTATTTCTTTCATACAATAATAAGTAACATTTAACAATTTTGGTTCAATTGGTTTTAAATTCATGCAATATGACGGTAAGTTTTCTCTCATCATTGCTTGAAAAATAGCATCTTGGAGTTCTTGTTCACTAAATCTTCCTCGATTAAATAATATATGAAAATGCCAGTCCGAACTTATTCCATTTTCAGCAAATGCAATAAACCGAAGATGGTGATGCTCCCAATTGTTCATCAAACTCTTTTCAAATGCTTTCATAATGTTTCTTAAATGACTAATTGAGTTATATAAATCTTTAGTCTTCTTGTTTTCTGGTAGTTGTACAGTTAAAAAATGAGTCGGTTTATATTCTTTAGCAATCCATTTATTTAATCTTTTTTTTATCGTGGAAGAATTTGTTGCCTTTTTTCCTTGAGACACAGATTTTATGATATTACCCATTTTTTGACTGTAGGAATCAGTGTTTTTATTTGGTATAGGTTCGATTGCTTTTATATCATTTTGTAGTTCATGGGTTGTTTTAGGCTTGTTTATGCTCGTGTTTTGGTTAAGATTTTCATTATTAGCACATCTGGAGATATAAGAGAGTGTATTAACTATTTTCTGTATATAGTTTATTTTATTTTGCTTGAGTTTTTCATTATAAATACTCTTAAATTTATTATAAAAACCATTTAATAAAGAAGAATTAACTAAATAATCCTTAAAAGAAATACCATATTCAATAAGAAAAGGACTCAATTTTACTTTATCAATAACAGAAATTAATCCATATCTTCTTATAATACCTAAGACATATACATAATCATCAATACATCTTGTTGCATGACTTATTGACAATTTTAACATCTTGTTTTCTGTCATTATCTCTTGCAACCATATTCTTTCATATTTGTATTTATTCATTTTTATCATCCAATTAGTATTTATTTAAGTTATTAATTTTATTTATTTTTTTAATAATAATTAAGTTATTTTTTGATATAAAAATAACAAAGGCCGCATGAATAAAAGCTTCCTCGTATCCCGAACTGATGAAACAGTTATACCAAGATTATGGTGGATTTTGGTAATCGGTTTATAATGATACATTTAAATAGAATTGTTTTTTTCACAAAATCTAATGATAAAATTTCTTAAAGATAAAAATTTTTTGGTTTTACATTTTTGTTTTCCATGACATTATACATATAAAATCACATAAAAATAATGAGTTAACTTCATTCCAAATAAGAATTAGGTTGTTGGGTTATTTTATAAAAAAGTTATTGTCGTTAACGTCACGAACTTTTAACATCTGAATATCAAAGGTTGAAATCATTAAATGACATTGATGTCGGTTAATCAACTTTTGTAAAAATTTGCAGAAGTCTATTTGAAAAATAAAAATCAAAGAAGCTCTCTCGCACGCAAAGGCCTTGACTAAAATTCGCTTAACAAAAAAACTAATCTTATCCAGTATGGTACGGCATAGTATGGCAGTATGGTATCCATGGAGGGTGTAGATGTCGGGCATCCTTTATGGCGGTGGAGCTATCCCGTTATGCTTATGCCAGTCCGATATTAAAATAAAGAGACAAAGACGGTTAAATCCTTGCCTCTCTATATATCTGTGCTATACAGTTTTTGAACTCCGAAGTTATATTGTCGTGTTATTTGCCAAATCGGAGCGGTAAAAACTCAACCTGTGCGTAAGTTGATAAATTAAAATAAATCAAGTTGCTGATCTTTTTCTATATGCTTAATATTTAAAATAGAATCTATTTGTTTATTATTTACAACCATACCATCAATAACTACAAAAAACTGTTTATTTAAATTTTTCATAAGCATTATATTATTTAATGTTCCTTTGCTTTCTCCATCCCATATCATTAATCCATAATCCGTGTCATTAGCCATCTGTTCATCTTTTAAAGTGTATAAATTACGACCTTTCTCATTATGCAAAGCATAGACATTCTTAGTTTGCCACTGTCCTACATTGTTCCTTATAGTTTTACCTGCATAATATACAAAGACATTTTGATAATTTTTCTTAAACAAATATTTTTGAATACTTAAATCAACCCCTTTAGCATCACCAACTAAAATGGTAATATTCTTAGATATAATATTATCAATTTTTTTTACCGCAGATAATGGTAATTTCTTTATGCTAATAGATCCAGAAATAAAAACTTTCATTAATCAGAAATCCTTGTTTTGGTTAAGGTAAAAACAGATATGTTATTATACCCGTTTTCCTTTAAAGCATCCACATAAGCTCTCAACGTATTTCCACTATCAAAAACATCGTCAAAAATAAGATAATTATTATCCTTATTCAACAAAGAATAACGGATTGAAAGAGAATTTTTAACTTGTGCATATTTATCTTGTTCATCAATATTTTTAATCTGTTCTATATTTGTGGTATCCAAAGCATTAAATAAAAATTGTTTATTAAAAGTTTCTGATATTCCTTTGGCTACTTCAAATACAGGTTGAAAAGGACGAGCCTTATTAGATGGTGGAACTATTAAAATTGTATCTATGTTTGCTATAAATTTCTTAAAATCTTCCGAATTTGATAACAATTCAAGAATCCTTGTTACAGCAGAAAGATTATAACGATATTTTAATTGGTAAACCAAATTCCCCATTTCAGTTCTTTCTGTATCAAATTTACCAACTCCATTTGAGTATTCTTCAACGAGCACACTTCTTAATGTATGTTTATCGTATGCAAAACCTAAATTCCAAGGACCATATAATGCAATCATATTTGAATTCTCCGAGTAATTTCTTTCAGTATACATATAAAAAAAATAAAAGCAATATTTACACAAGTATTATACAGTATGATTAGTTTAATGAAATAATTCTAATTTTCGACTTAATTTCTTAAAATCGTCATAGAAATTAGTCCGATAATTGCATAGTATCTCGCACCATTTTTAAGATAGCACCTTTTAAGGTGCTTTTTTGCTATATAAACCAAGCCTTTCATTCAGTCCGATTTTATATATTTTGAAATTAGCGATTTTTGTAAACTTATCGGACTTTGAATGAAAAAAAACAATTTCTAAGATTTTTTTATTGCATAAAGGTGTGCGAAAATTAAAAATATAAATAGATAAATGCATTTTTTTTAATATAATAAATAATATTTAATAGTCTGTTGGATGATGATAGAAGAAAACGTTAAAAATATTTTTAAGAAAAATTTCTTACCATTTTATGAAGAAAGCAATGGTGAGTTGTTTTTGGGTGACTGCATACAAAATATGAAAAAAATCAAAGACAATACTATTGATTTAATTTTTGCAGATCCTCCATATTCTATAAAAAAAGCCAAATGGGATACATTCAAAAGCAGAGAAGAGTATATCAAATGGTCCATAAAGTGGATTAAAGAAGCTCATAGGATATTAAAAGATACAGGAAGCCTTTATATTTGTGGATTTTCTGAAATTTTAGCAGACCTTCATTTTCCTGCAATGAAGTATTTTAAAAATTCTCGTTGGTTAATTTGGTATTATAAAAACAAAGCTAATCTAGGAAAGGATTGGGGGCGAAGTCATGAAAGTATCATGTGCTTAAGAAAGTCAAATAATTATACTATTAATATTGAGAATATTCGTATACCTTATAATGCTCATACATTAAAGTATCCGGAACGTTCTCAAGCTACAAGTAGTCAATATGGAAACGGAAAAAAATATGATGGCTGGTCACCCAATCCTGCAGGTGCAAAGCCTAAAGATGTCATTGAAATTCCAACAACATGCAATGGAATGGGCGAAAAAACGCCTCATCCGACACAAAAACCTGAAGAATTGTTAAGAAAAGTCATTCTTGCTTCTTCTAATGAGAATGATATCATTTTGGATCCATTCTCAGGCAGTGGAACAACTGCTGTTTGTGCAAAACAGCTAAAGCGCCGCTGGATTGGTATTGAACAATGTCCGGAATATCTCGAATGGTCAATAGCTCGCTTAAAAAAGGTTCCTGATAAAAATATTGAAGACTGGATTAAATATGATAAAGATGTTTCAAAAAGAAGGGAAGCTATTAGATGAAAACACTATGGGAAATTATGTCTTGGGTATCCCAAAAAGAAAAATTTACAAATATCAAAGACTATATTAATTTTGCAAAAGTTTATTTAGAATTCATTTCCTCAGAACTACAGGCTGAGATTGTTGCTAAAAACGAAAATAATTATAAATTTTTGCAATATAGAAGAGATGGTGAATATAATATCACCAGACCAATTAATGGAAACTTATTTATGAGTTCTGATAAATATGATGAGTTTTCAAAGAGATTTATTGAAATATTAAATAATATAAAAAATATTAAACATGACTTTGCATTAAGAAACGATATTAATAGCTTTATTTATACAACGCAACAATCTATTGGTTGCGCCTTAGATGCTCTTCCTTCGTCTAAAACAAATACATCAAGAAAAGTTAATGGAGATTTATTTGAAAGATTAATGCAGCTTATCATTGCTCAATTAGGTTTTGATATAACATCTGAAACTTTGGGAGTAAAAATTCCTCAATCAAATGAAATAATGAATTACCAAAATGATATAGAAATCAAAATTAAAGGAGAAATTGTTGCCATTGGCTCTGTCAAAACTTCAAGTAAAGATCGAATAGATAAAATTTTTCTTGATAAACTAATGTATAATAGACTAACGGCTACAGAAACGCCTCATTTTGCGATTTTTTTACATGATGTTCAACGAGCTGGAAAAGAGCCCGAATATAAAATAGGTCAAACATTTTTAACAGGACACTTTAAGGCCTATACAATAGGTTTAAATCCCCTTGATGGAGTATATTACTGTGATTTACGACCGATTATGAAAACAGATAACTTATTGAAAAGACATATTCAATCTTTAGATTGTCTTCTTTGTCAAGATATATGGAATTTTGTTTCTAAATAATTTTCTTACTCAAAAGCTTAAAATCGTCATAGTTTTTAGTCCGATAATTGCACGGTATCTCGCACCATTTTTGATAATGCACCGATTTAGGTGCTTTTTTTGTATATATTCCAAGCCTTTCAGAGAGTCCGATTTTTGAGTTTTTAAAATTAGAGATTTTTGATGAATTATCGGACTTTTTGTGCAAACGCTAAGAAAATCAAGCTTTTTAGCATTTCAAATTCTAGTCCGATAAAATTTAATATAAACAATCTCTCAAACGAACATTTTTAGAACATTATTGTTGATTTTTAACTTTTTTACTTTATGACTTGTAATAAGTATGGTAATTTTCTTAATAGAATCACTGTTAATGAGTTGAAATATGAAAAAAAATAACTTGGTCGTTCCTTTTGTTAAATGGGCTGGTGGTAAAAGGCAATTACTTCCAGAACTGATAAAACGTGTTCCGAAGTTTACTACATATTGTGAACCTTTTGTCGGAGGTGGTGCGCTGTTCTTTTATTTACAACCGAAAAAAGCCATTATTAATGATTTTAACAAGGATTTAATTAATACTTATATCACAATACAAAATGATGTTGAATCGCTGATACAGCATTTATCCACTTACAAAAATGATTCTGAAAGTTACTACAAAATAAGAGAGTTAGATAGAACACCTTTATTTCATAGAATGTCTGCTACAGAAAAAGCTTCCCGACTTATTTATCTTAATAAGACATGTTATAATGGACTATTTAGAGTCAATAGTATGGGTGAATTTAATTCTCCCTTTGGAAGTTATAAGTCTCCGAATATTGTCAATGAACCAACTCTTCGTGCTATTCATAATTATTTTCAAAATGCAGATGTTACATTTCTTAGTGGGGATTTTGAAGCAGCTGTTAAAGGATTAAAGAAAGGAACATTTGTTTATTTTGATCCTCCTTACGATCCTGTTTCCGCATCTTCAAATTTTACAGGTTATACTAATCTTGGATTTGGAAAACAAGAACAGAGAAGATTAAAAGAAGTATGTGACGAATTAAATGCAAAAGGTATTAAATTTTTGCTGTCTAATTCTGCTACTGATTTTATTTTAGACCTATATAAAGAATATAATATTGAGAAGATATCCGCTAAAAGAGTTATAAATTCCAATGCTAACAATCGCGGTAATGTTGATGAGGTTTTAATAAGAAACTATGACGAAAATAAATAGTTATTGGAACAATATTTTTGAAAAATATAAAATATTAGATCAAATTGATAAAGACGGAAAATTTGAAATTTCAGCAAGTCAGATAAATGAGTTTAAAGAAGCTCGTCTTATGACGAAATTTGATAATGCATCTCAATTGCCGCGAATTTTTACGGAAAATGAATTATCAATTTTACCGATAACACGCGGTAACTATGTAATTGCTCCGATGGATATTTTTCACAAATTTCCAATGATTGAATCTTCGAATGAAATTTCGTATTTTAATTTTCCTGATAATATACAAACATTATTGCCGGATAATATCAATAGTGAATCTTTAGCTTTAAATGCTGTTTATATTTCAGAAATTTTAGAAGATTTTATACAAGATGAAAAATTATTGCCTACCATTAATGGTAGAATGTCATCATCATTATTTAATTTTAACATTAAAAACACAAAAACGGAAAAAATCTTAAATATAAATGTAAACAATGCACAGATAGAAATAGATGCAGGTTATGAAGGTGTAGAATCTTTTTCTATTATTGAAGCTAAATCGCATTTTGCTGATGACTTTGTTATTAGGCAACTATATTATCCTATGCGTCTATGGTCTAGTAGGGTAAGAAAAAATATTAAAACCATATTCATGGTTCATACTAATGGGATTTACTATTTGTATGATTTTAAATTTAATGACTTAAATAATTATAATTCATTGACTTTAAATAAATTCAAGAGATATAGCTTTGATAAATTGGAAATTAATATTGAAGACATCGAAAAGATAGTCTCAAATACGCATTTAGTAAATGAACCGCAAATTCCTTTTCCTCAGGCTGATAGTTTTGAACGTATTATAAATTTATGCGAACTATTAAATCAAAGAGAGTTAACAAAAGATGACGTAACAATGGAATATGGTTTTGATAAAAGGCAAACAGATTATTATTTAAATGCGTGCAAATATTTAGATTTGGTTGAAGAAAGAGATAGTAAATTTTTATTATCATCAACGGCAAGAAGAATAATGCAACAGTCGCCAACAACAAAACAGTTAGCTTTTGCAAAGCAAATACTGAGTCATCCTGTTTTTAGTGAGGTGTTGAAAAAACAATTGGAAACAGGTAAAGTTTTATCAAAACAACAAATAATTGATATAATGAAGAAATATCCTTTATTTAATGTAAAAACATATAACACTTTTTATAGAAGATCATCAACCGTAAGCTCTTGGATTGATTGGATAACTTCATTGACATCAAATACTACTGTTTAATTAACTCCAGATTATATGCCAACTGCTTAAATTCATCATAGTTTTCAGTCCGATAACTGCATAGTATCGCGCACCATTTAACACAAAAGCCTCCGTTTGGGGGCTTTTGTGTTAAATGCATGAACGCTATTGAAGCGGACTTACGGGGGCAGAGTAAGTCCGGAGCGGGTAGTTGGTGAAAACAAGTGTAGAGCTTTAGCGAATAGCTTAGCGAAACACGAAGTTTGAACCTTACGGCGCGAAAGGGACCCGTTGGCTCAAAGCCAATGGGAATATACATTCTTATCGGCGGCACCATTTTTAGAATGCACCGATTGAGGTGCTTCTTTTATATATATTCCAAGCCTTTCCAAAAGTCCGATGTTGAGAATTTTTAATTTGATAATTTTTGTAAACTTATCGGACTTTTGTATGATTATCTAAGAACTCAACAAAATCTTTCGCTTGTTCCGGCGTTACATTTTTATTTTCATATTTTTGCGGAGGATAAAAGTTTTCTACTAGAGATGTTGGCGCTCTCTTGATATTTCCCCAATATGGAGCTTTACCGCTTAAATAATCATAAACACTCATTCCTTTTGAATCTTTCAGATTTATGTTCGCCCCTTTTTCTACCAGATATTTTGCTATATCCAGATGTCCTTCTTGCACGGCATACATCAAGGCCGTACGTTCTCCATTTGCAATGCAAATATGTTCCCAACAATTATTATCTTCTAAATTTCCCTTCTTTGTTTGAGCATTGATATCCGCTCCGGCTTCAAGCAAAATTTTTACGCTTTCCATAAATCCATATTGAGCTGCATACATTAAAGCTGTTTTGCCAAATTCATTTTGAGCATTGACATCCGTATTTAAGCCTATGCAATTCAATTTTTTTTCATTATTAGGGCAAGCTTCAATCAATACCTTTAATGCATCCGGTCGGTGTATGCTTACCATTAAAATTTCATCTTTTTGATCCGGCGTTTCAGGTTCTGTAAAGACTTCCCCTTTTATTTTCTTATTTTCAATCCACGTTTTAATTTCCTGAACAGGAACTCCTGAAAAAATCTTATAACGCAACGTGTCTTCATCAACAATAGAACTCTGTGCTGCCATTGGAATCATCGTGTAACGAGCATAAGAGTAAGCTTTTTCTTCAGAAACCTGAAATGTTTTTACATAATGTTTTGTTAGTTTCTCAACAGCTTGATTAAAGCCTATTCCATGTTTTATAACTTCATCAAAATATTTATAATTCGGATATGATTCCATTGCCCATGCTTCAAGAGGCAAAGCTTGCAAATATTTTTGATCCGGATAATAACGACGCTCAAAGTTCCAATCCGGATCATAATGGCTTAAAATATTTTCATAAATATTTTTTGCCATATAAACATAACGTATTGAGCCTGGGTTATAAAATTCGAGTTCTCGTTGAATATAGTTATAATATTCTTCAACATCTGCTGGAAATTCATATTGAGGATACTGACTGCAATCTGAAATATCTAAAGTTTCTGCACCGTGACCACCACCAGCACTATCTAAAATAGCTGTTAAATGCAGTTTTTGTGCTGTTTTGCATGGGACAACAATTTTCCATGGAACATAACGCATATTTGTACTTTGCTGGTTCCATATATTGAAAAATTTTGAAAAATTAAACACTCCTACTTCTATTAAACAACTTAAATCTTTGTAACATTTCATATAATCATTCTTGATTAACTCTTCATTTTTATGCTGATACATTCTATAAAACGGAGAATCAGGAACAACTTTTTCATATTGTGCAATGACATCTGTATGTAAGCGATGAGCTATTTTCTCAAATTCTGGCGTATTTACTTTTTGAGGTTCATATATACTAAGCAATATTAAATATTCGATAGCCGCAGAGTTATTTTTATCTGCTAATTTTTTTAAGTCTTTTATGGCTTGTTGGGGATTATCTTTTATATGTTTTACAATATTTTCATACTGTTTATCAATATCTTGTTCTATTTGTTCAGCTGTAACAAGAGAGGAGAAAAAAAGAAATGCAAAACAAATCATAAAAATTATTTTTTTAGCTCGAAACAAAATCATGTTATGTCCCTCTAATTATATCATTAATTTTAGCTTAGATTGAAAACATTAAAATTTTATTATGATAAGTTTTAACTTTCCTTATTATTTTCTTAAAATCGTCATAAAAATTAGTCCGATAACTGCATAGTATCGCGCACCATTTAACACAAAAGCCTCCGTTTGGGGGCTTTTGTGTTAAATGCATGAACGCTATTGAAGCGGACTTACGGGGGCAGAGTAAGTCCGGAGCGGGTAGTTGGTGAAAACAAGTGTAGAGCTTTAGCGAATAGCTTAGCGAAACACGAAGTTTGAACCTTACGGCGCGAAAGGGACCCGTTGGCTCAAAGCCAATGGGAATATACATTCTTATCGGCGGCACCATTTTTGATATTTCCGCCTAAATGGTGGATTTTTTTATTTTTAAATAAATGCTTGTCAAGTCCGATTAATTTATTATTTGACTTTAACAAATACTATATGTAGGGTACTAAATATAGAGCACGGAGAGGACTATGAAAAAATTAGTTATTATAATATGTTTATATTGGTTATCTGGTTGTGCAACTGTTATGAGAGATAGTAGTCAGATTGTTCCCATTCAAGCAAATGTAGATGATGTTGATATAGAAATAACAAATTCAGATGGTGCTACTGTTTATAGAGGTAAGACACCTACAACTATTTGGCTGAAAACAGCAAAAAAAGGTTATTTTAGTCCTGAAACATATTATGTAAAAGCATCAAAAAATGGTTATGTTACGCAATACACGACAATTAATTGGCATATTAGCAACTGGTATTGGTTTGGGAATTTAGTTTTTGGTTTTATCGCAGGATGGTTCTTTGTCGACCCATTAACAGGCAAGATGTATTATTTGGATGATATAGCAACTATTAATATGCCCCCAAGCTCTTAATACATATCATTTGAATAATTTTTTATCTTATTTTGAAAAATGTTTCGATATTTGTTCATATATATATTTTTTATTTTTTCAAAACAAACAACCTCTTGATAACTTGTCCGGCGTTAAGCTTGGGGGCAAATTATGCAAGAGGCTGTTTAGTATTTACACCATCACACCAGAAGTATTTTTTCTTTCAGCACCAAGCGGAGGAAAGAATACATCAGGAATGGATAGAAAACGGCAGAATATTCTTTGTAGATGGAAATAACCAAGAGTGCCGTATCGGCAACGGTATTTTCATCTATTGGAAAATGGTCTATTTTTTGGATTGAATCCATAATACTTTTGACTAACTTCCAATAATAAATATGCAAAAAAGGCTGACGGTCAATATTGTTGAGTTGCGCATCTTGTCTTTCTAACAACTCTGAAATTACTTCATATTCTTTAAAATAACTATTTTGCTTTACCTTTTGTGCGATTTCATCTTTGCTTAGCAGCACAGAATGAAAATTTGTGTTGATGATTTGTAATAAATATTCTCTGTCCATAATTCATAATTTTTAGGGTGAAACATAATAATTTATTTTACGGTCTCCTATATCCCAAGATTAAAAATTTGTCAATATTTTTTAATTCTTGTTCTTTTGTCAAAATTATGCTATACTTTGCTTTATACGGAGGTTGAAATGTTTTCTCAACAAGATTTTAATAAAGAAGTTTTTGCCGCTATTGTCAGAAAAACCGGTGCCATTCCTTCAAATGAAGAATGCAAAGCCGTCGCTCATCATATGGAATATAATATCCGTGCTGACAGGCATTTGGCTAATAACGGACATTTGAAAATTTCTACTCAAGAACTCAGACAACGTATCATTCAACAAATAAATCAAAATTTGCACAAAAACGATTTGCCGAGATATACCGATCAATACAGAAAATACAAAAAAAATCAGCGTTTTGGTTTGTTCTCTCTACAAGACAAACAAATTATTGCCGATATTGCTACCGGCAAAAAAAATGTGGCGGATTTTACGGACAAAGAACTTCTTAAAAATGCTTATTTAAAATATTTTAACCAAATCCTTATGCCTAAAATTGAAAAAATTTCGTTGCAAAAAAAGAATAATCTCCAATATCACGGATTGTGGCACACCGAACAGGTCGCTATGCTCTCGATTGATATTGCCATTAAAGAAAACCGAAACCCTTTGCCTATCTTATTAACATGATTGCGCCAGAACCACTGATGATAAAGACCCTAATCACGGTGTTAGCTGCATGCCGATTGCTGAAAATTTTTTGAATTCTTTTCCTGATAAAAACCTTGTTTCTTCTTATGATAAAAGGCAAATCGTTGAGGCTATTGTTTTTCACAATGTTTCTTCTTCCAGACCTAAAAACAATCCTATTTTGGATTGTTTACAAGATGCCGACAGCATGCGTCTCTTGTGGTCAGGTCATCAACGCTTTACGCCTAACACAAATACCGGGCGATATTTGGCTCAATATTCATCTTATGAGCAGATTAAATATTTGGCATCTTTAATTGAAGGTATTCGGGCGGCCAGACCCAGCAATTACGGAAATAACGGAAACTATTTTGCCAGATAAAACTGTTTGTTTAAACGCTAATATCTAAATTGCGTCTTTTCTTCGCTCAGATGATTTTGTTTTACAAAAAATTTCAATCTTAAAAGAATCTTTACTTGATTAGCTTAGAATATACTCAATTGTTTATTTTGTTTCCTTATCCGAGGAGATTGATTGTGTTCAGAAAAATTTTGTTTTTTGCCTTGTTTTTACTTGTTGGTTGCTCTACATCGTCCAAAGATGATGCTTACTGGTGTTCTTCCTGTTCGCAGCAAATTGATGGACTGAACTGCTCTAAAGAGCAGGTTTGGGTGCCCAGAGATATTGTCGGCAATGCCGTTTATGCCGAAGATACATGGTTTTGGTTTGCGGATTTGCAAAAATGCTATGATTTTGTTCATGATAAAAAGAACAAAAAGCTTATTAATGCCAAAGGGAATATGCCTGCTCAAAACTGCGGTTTGATTAACAAGCAAGGAAGGGTTTCGGGGGCGGAAACGTTTTATATCTATTCTGACGGAAAGGGAGACAATGAACATTACTACCTTATTGAAGATGACTTCAAGGTCGCACTTCCGGAATATAAAGGGAAAGCCAGCGCGCAACCGATTGAACGATACAAAATTCTATTGACCTCTGAAAGCGCACTCGAAATTATGAAAAAAGACGCTGCGCAAAAAGGTTATTATCCGACCAAAGTTAAACAAATCACCATTAAGCGGCAATATTAACAGATAAAAAATACAGCCCTTTTGCTTGTTTGGGCAAAGGGGCTGAGTTTTGCGGAAGTTCTTAATTTACGGGCGGCCTCTTCTATTGCCGTAGAGGTGATTTATGATTTCGGGGTTTACAATCATATTAGCCTTTGATTGTGAAACCGCGGCATTGGCAAAATCTTCCAGATACGCTTTAAGTTTATCTTTTAAGCCAAATTTGCGCCCTTCTTTTTGCGCTTTTTCGTAAGCTTTTCTATATTGCGGAAAGTATTTCATTTTTAAGTCATGTTTGTACTTCTTATCTTTTATTTGTGCCGTTGCAAATCCATAAGACAGAGCATTGCGAAAACGGAGCAATTTTGCTCTCATGGTCAGGCTTTGACCTTTTTCCTGACGCCAATGTTGCAATCCGAATTTGAACGCATTTAACAATTTTGTATCATTTTTCAAATATAAATATCCGGCGCCGAGACCAATAAGCGGATTGCCGGTGGCAACCATTGTCCCCAGTGCAACCGTCATCCCTATTGTACCTCGGGAAACACCGCGGGCGGCTTGCGTTAAGTCTTGTTTTAATTTATTTTTGGTATCGACCATGGGGTTACCCTTTTCGTATCTTGTTATTTGAAAGTATCATAGCCTATTTTACTCTATTTGTCAAATAAAGGTTAGTCCCATTTTTTAAACACGAAAAAGACCGCCAGCATTATCAAAACAAAGCCGACTATTTCATTCCACTTTAAATCTTCCTTCAAATACAGAACCGAAAAAATGCAAAAAATGATGATGGTAATGGCCTCTTGCATGATTTTGAGTTGTGCCGCGCTGAAGAATTCGTGTCCGATACTGTTGGCAGGAACCTGAAATATGTATTCAAAAAAGGCTATGCCCCAGCTCACCAATATGACTACCCAAAGCGCGGTTGACTTAAATTTTAGATGGCCGTACCATGCAAAAGTCATAAATATGTTTGATATGGTTAAGAGGATTAGCGGATAATATTGTCTCATGTTTTATTCTCGTTGTTGTTTTATCTTTAACCTGACTGTAATACATTTTTTGGTAATTTAAAATGTTTTTTGACTTTTTTGAATGGTGATTTATTGTTAACTTTCACTCATATGCATGTTGTTTTGTCATAGTTAGCGTTCTTTAGACAAAAAAATGCTTGCATAGGGCGGGGATTTATGATATATTTGTTTTCAATGAAATATAATTAAATCTATATATTATGACAAAGAAATTTAAAATTTCCGCCGCGGAGATGTTATGTCTCATTTCTGGTTTTTTGGTTGAGGGTGTGAGTTATGGTGCAACCACGCTGAAAGTTTCAAAATATTTGCGTTATGCCGAGTTTTTTAATTATGACTTAAATAAGTCAGCGGCGCAAAACATTGCTGACTTGGCCGTGATTTGTGGCTTTGGCGAAAACCTCAAAAATGCGGCTGAAGCCTACCAAAAAGCAGTCATCAAGCTGCCATGGCACGCCAGTACCGCCTCTATAGCAAGAAAAATTATTAAAAAATTTAATCTTCCGGACATCGTGATTGACTGCGCAGTACCTCAGGAAGATTACGCTCCACAGCGGCGACATCTTGTCTGCTGTACGTAACAAAAAAAACACAAGCTTTTGCCTTAACGGGCAGAGGCTTGTTTTTTTTACAAAAAAGCTTGACATTTTGTCTAAACATGATAATATGGCGGCGATGTTAAAATTATTGTGTAACCTAAAAAAATAATAAAATTATGGAAAAAAGAATTATTATTGATGAACATCAGAATGTGTTTGCGCTTAACGGTACAAATCTTGAACCTCTGGGCGAGGCCAGTGAAATGAAGAATGTATGGCAGCAAAAGGTTTTTACAATTGGAAAAAATCTGTATTTCAAAAAGGGGAATGAAATTTTTCTCTTGGCTGAAAATATTGAATCCACTTATGAAATTAAAATAGATGATTTTGCTTGGAAACAATTTGAGCTGGTGGGCGATGTTCTGGTCATGGTGGATACGGATATGGACGGCATCAAAAAGTTGAATAAAGCCTATGCACCCTATCTGAATTGGACAATCCCCTGTAAAGAAAAGCCGATTTTGTTCTTGAAGCAAGAAAACGAAAAGAGCCTTTGGGTTGTGATAGAAGATGAAAACGGCAATATTCGGCTGTCTGAACAAAAAGTTTTTTATCTTGATAAAGGTTCTTCGTTCTTATATTGGAACTATCGAATTTATAGTTATTCCGGCGGAGAATTTAATTTAGCTCCTTTTTATATGCATCTCATTTTTATCAACGATCCTGATGACGATGATGATATTCGTACGGCAATTGCAATTGACAAAGACGGAAATATGACACCGTTAGGAGAAGATGCTGAAATTGTTGAAACTCCGAACGCTATCCTGCTTAAGTCTTCAAAAGGTGTTTATCATTTGAAGAAAGACGCGTTTAGGTGTGTCACGAGTTCTTGCTATTCGGACAACTTCTTTGATGTTGAAGGCGACGGAACAATTGTTCATGAATATACGATTGAGCAATCTGATGCTCCGGATGTTTCCTATCAAGATGTTTATCGCTTGATTGACGGCGAATATCGCCTTGTTCGATAAAGCATAAAAAACACAGTCCTTTTGCTGTTTGCAAAGGGGCTGTTTTTTTTGCAAAAAATATATTGACTTAGCGATTTTATTTTTGTAAATTTTGTACAGTTATTAATTATTTAATTTATTTATTATGGATACTAAAGAATTTTGCCCTCGGCAATATTTGGATTGGTTGCAAGAGGCGAAAAATCAGCGGAATTTGTCCGATGCCGAAGCCATAAAATTTGTGGATGGTTTTATTGATGTTTGCTGGTTGTTGGAAAATCTTCAAGATGAATGTTTTTCTCGTTTGGTCGACATTGTCTTACACACCTCTCCTGCTCATTATGCAAAGCTTGTGGTCTATTTGGAGCAGAAAAGCATAAACTTTCCCAAATTTTTGCTCTTAGCCAAGCGATTGCTTGAAGATGTTGCCCCCGAAGTTAAACAAACAATGAAAATCCCCGTTATCGGTTGGTCAAAAACAGATGACTACACCTTTATTTCAGAAGCGGAATTTCTTTGGCGGAAAAAACACGATTTGCCCTGCTCTCAGCAAGAAAACGGTGCTTTTACTCGGCCGATGATGCCTTCCGACTTGGAATATTTTTATGTTTCAATGGAATTATCTTTTAAAACCGGTGGTGAGGCATTTTTTTACATTCACTAGAACCAAGCTCCCCTTTGGGAGCTTTTGGCTTTTTAAAATGATGTTTTTTTGGTTTCTTTTTATTTTATTTACGCTATACTTGTTTATCTTTTCTTCATTAATGAAAGGTATAATCCATGCCAGATACACAAAACACGCAGAAAAAGCGCAAACAAATCAGAATCGAAAAAGAGGCCGAGGCTTTGCAACGCAATCTTGCCAAACGCAAAAAACAACAGGCCGAACGCGAAAAACTTAAAGCGCAAAAAACTGCAAATAACACAAAACAATAAGGAATTCTTTGACTATGGATAAAATCAAAATCAGAGGCGGCAAAAAGTTAGAAGGCAAAATTTATATCAGCGGGGCAAAAAACGCCGCCCTCCCTCTTATCTGCGCCTCTCTCCTTACCGATGAAACCGTTACGCTGACCAATATGCCCATGCTCTCAGACATTACGGCGATGAACGCCCTTCTTAAGGAGCTCGGCACCGATATTGATGAGTTTGATGATTTTGTGGACGGGCATAATACCAAAACTTATTCTTATCGCACTAAAGAGTTCAAAAGTCTTATTGCGCCTTATGATTTTGTGCGAAAAATGCGCGCCTCTTATTATGTTTTGGGGCCATTGCTGGCGCGCGAGGGGCATATTGAACTCTCTCTTCCGGGGGGATGCGCCATCGGTGCGCGGCCGATGGATATTCATCTGTCTGCATTGGAACAAATGGGCGTGAAAATCGAAATTAAGCAAGGTTATGTTTATGGCGACGTGCAAGGCAAACTTAAAGGCGCGCACATTATTTTGCGAATTGCTTCCGTCGGGGCTACCTGCAATATCCTTATGGCCGCAGTGCTTGCAGAGGGCAAAACCATTATCGAAAATGCCGCCAAAGAACCCGAAATCGGCGATCTTATCGATTTGCTCAACGCTATGGGCGCAAAAATCGAAGGAAAAGATTCTTCCGTGTTAACCATTTATGGCGTGGAAAAGCTCCATGGAGCTCAGCACAAAGTTATTCCCGACCGCATTGAAGCAGGCTCTTATGCCGTGGCGGCCGCCATTACCCGCGGGAGAATCGAACTCTTAAATGCGCAAGCCGAAACCCTGCAATCCCCGATTAAGGTTTTGCGCGATATGGGCGTTACGGTTGAAGAAAAAGAACATTCTCTCATCGTAGATGCGCAGGAGGCTACGCTTTGGGGGCAAGATATCATGACAGATTATTACCCAGGGTTTCCTACAGATTTGCAAGCGCAGTTTATGGCTCTCATGCTTACGGCCAAAGGTGCCAGCATGATTACCGAAAATATTTGGGAAAATCGGTTTATGCATGTGCCCGAACTTATGCGCATGGGCGCAAACATCAATGTTCACGGGCACGCGTCCGCAATTGTCCGCGGTGTTAAACAGCTTTCGGGAGCTCCGGTTATGGCTACCGATTTGCGCGCGTCTTTCGCTCTTATAT
This sequence comes from uncultured Alphaproteobacteria bacterium, assembly GCA_944390355.1. GTDB lineage: Bacteria > Pseudomonadota > Alphaproteobacteria > RF32 > CAG-239 > HGM16780. The sequence continues at coordinate 219,633 of CALXPT010000001.1, forward strand.
TGGCCGGACTGGTGGCTGAAGGCGAAACAATCGTAAATCGTGTTTATCACCTTGACCGCGGTTATGAACATTTGGAAGAAAAGCTTAAAGGCGTCGGGGCTGACATTGAGCGTATTAAAGAACCTGACTAAATCTTTTTTCGGTGAATGGTTATGAGTGATACGTCTGCGGATGATACTGAACAACAATTATTGGCCGCTTTGGTCATGCAAGATAATTCCTTGGATTTAAACAAGGAATATGTTGCTTATGCCGGAAAAGACAAGCCCGATGACGAACCAACCGCCACAAAAGATGATGTAATTACCGCCCTTAAAACCGTGTGCGACCCCGAGATTATGATTAATATCTATGACATGGGATTAATCTATAACATCAATATTCATGACAACGGCGATGTGTTTATCGACATGACGCTTACCGCTCCGGGGTGTCCCGCAGCCGGTGTCTTGCCGCAACAAGCCGCCGATGCCGTTTCCGCCCTTAAAGGTGTGGGGAATGTCGAGGTCAAAATCGTATGGGAACCTGCTTGGTCTTTGGATAAGCTCTCCGATGAGGCGCGCGCCATGATTGATTTCTTTTAATCTTTAATGCTAAGAGGAACAGATGCCGCAGATTTTGTATATGAAACGCGAATTTTTAGAGAATGCGATTTGCGCGACTTATTTGTTGAGTGATGAACTCCTTCCTTCCGACATGAACGACGTTGATATTCAAATCAGTCCGAGAGACTTGGAGGCACTCGGCGGGGGCGATGAAATCACCCTTAATAATCCTCCCCTCATCGGGGTGCTTTTGGCACGCGAAAAGCAGAATTATTCCATTGATGAACCTTATCTTCAAGCCTTGGTTATGAACGGGGCTCGGTTTCGCCTTATTCATTATGACAATATCGAAAAACAATGCTGCAATCTTGACGGGATTTTGTTAATCGGGGGTTTTTTTCCTACTCCTCCTGCTTGGTATATTAATCCCAAGTCCGATGATGCCCCCCCTAGCAAGCGCACCAATGCTTATCTCAAACTCTTGGAAATTGCCGACAAACAAAAAATTCCTGTTTTGGGGATATGCGGCGGTATGCAGATGATGGCCGGCTTTTACGGGGCTAAAATCAGCCGTTCTACCCCATCAAAAGGGGTTGAACACCGCCTTATTCGCGCCGATAAATATGCTCACGACATTAAGATTGCCCCAAACAGCATTTTAGCTCAAATCGCTTTGGAAAATTTGCAAGCAAAGGTTAACTCCGTTCACTCCGAAATGGTTGCCGAAGTTCCTCAAAATACTCTAAAAATTTCTGCTTGGGCGAATGACGGCGTTATCGAGGCGATTGAAATCTGCAATCCCAAGCATTTCGCGCTCGGCGTTCAATGGCATCCCGAACGGCTGGCCTTAAACGGTGATGATTTTGCAAAAGCTATTTATGCGCGCTTTTGCGATGAGGCGCGAAATTTTCAATGTTGTAAAAAAAATTCTTCAAATTGACTTTGCTATCGGTTAGGATATACTTAACTTTGTTTTTGTAATATTAAAGAAGATAAAATATGGATATTCAAGAGCTGCAAGATAATTTTGAATTGCTTGATGACTGGGAAGACAAGTACCGCTATCTTATTGAACTCGGCGAGAAAAATCTTAACCTGCCGGCAGAATTGCACTTGGATGTTTGGAAAGTTATCGGTTGTCAATCCCAAGTGTGGCTGGTGCCTGAGGTTAAAATGCAAAACGGGCAAAAAGTTCTTTATTTTATGGGCGACAGCGATGCGGCTATCGTGCGCGGGTTGATTGCCATTGTCATCTCGGTTTTTTCCGGCAAAACCGCGGCCGATATTTTGGACTTGGATGTCGATGCCGTGTTTGCTGAAATCGGCTTACAAGAACATCTTAGCCCCAGTCGCCGCAACGGGCTGGAGGCCATGTTGGAGAAAATCAGATATTATGCAAAAAATTTGGGGTAGGCGTTAATGAATATTCACGAATATCAAGCAAAAAAAATTTTGGCCGATTACGGAATCTTAATCCCCGAAGGAAAAATTGCTTATACCCCTCATGAGGCTAAAGAGGCCGCATCTAAAGTTTCCAGACACGGGCCTTGGATGCTCAAAGCGCAAATTCAATCCGGCGCAAGAGAAAGCGGACATTTTTTGGGAAAACGCGGCAAAGGCGGCGTGCGCTTTATTCAACGAAAACGAGATATTCTCCCCGAGGCGGAAGAAATGCTCGGGGAAATTTTGGTTACCAATCAGACCGGTGCTAAAGGCCGCTTGGTCAGCCGTGTTTATGTGGAAGCTTTTAAAAACGTTTATTTTAAGTTTTATGCCGGTATGGTTATTCATAGAATCAGCGCAAAGCCGACATTTTTACTCGCGTCGTTTGTTTCCGGCTCTAAAAGTATTTTGCAACGTGCCGAAGAAAATCCAGATACCGTGCTGAAACTCCCCATTGACATTGACAAAGGAATCAGTCGTTCCCAAGTCAGAAGTGCCTGTATTTTTTTGGGCTTGGATGAAAAAAGCGAGCCTCATCTTAAAAAGTTTATTAATCGTCTCTACAAGGTTTTTATTGAAAAAGACGCTACCATGATTGAAATTAATCCGGCCGGCGTTAACCGCAGAGGTCAGATTTTTGCCTTGGATGCCAATATGTCTTTTGATGATAATGCCGCTTATAGGCATCCCGAAATTCGTAAAATTCAAGATGACTATGAAGAAGAAGACCGTGCCTTGAAGGCTAAAAAATTCGGCTTTAAGTACAATGATTTTGACAGAGGAAATGTCGGATGCATTGTGAACGGCGACGGAATCGCTCTTGCCGCTATGGATTTAATCAAGAAAAACGGCTTTGATACCAGTTGCGTTCTCAATGTTAAAGGCGGTGTCGACAAAGACAAAATTGCCGCCGGTATTAAAATTATTATGACAAACCCCAGAGTTGAGGGAATCCTTATTAATATTCTCGGCGGCTTTTTAAGATGCAATCTTATTGCTGAAGGAATTGTCGATGCCGCGTCCGAAGTCGGGGCTAATGTCCCCTTAGTCGTACGCTTTGAGGGAACAAACAAGGATGATGCTACCGATATTATTGAAAATTCTAAACTCCCGATTATTATTGCTCACACAATGGAAGAATCCGTTGATAGACTCACTTTAGCCATGCAGGAGGCCGAATAATGTCTATTTTTGCCGATAAAAATACAAAGGTTCTTATTCAAGGCATTACCGGTACGCAGGCTTCTTTTCATGTGCGACGCTCTATTGATTACGGCACAAACGTCGTGGCCGGTGTTACCCCCGGAAAAGGCAGTAGTATCCATTTGGGCATCCCTGTTTTTAACACCGTTCGTGAGGCTGTTTTGGCTACGGGGGCTAATGCTTCCGTCGTGTTTGTTCCGGCTAAAGCTTTTAAAGGTGCCGTGATTGAGGCAATTGAGGCCGATTTGGATTTATGTGTTTGCATTACCGACGGGGTGCCGATTTTGGATATGATGGAAATTCGCCACCTTGCCGAAAAGCATAAGACGAAAATTATCGGTCCGAATACCCCCGGGTTGATTACCCCCAATGAGGCCAGACTGGGAATTTTTCCTGAAAATATTCACCAGAAAGGAAGAATCGGGATTGTTTCGCGCTCCTCTACACTCACCTATGAAGCCGTTTTGGAAACTAACCGTGCTCAACTCGGGCAAAGTACCGTTATCGGTTTGGGTGATGACGTTATTATCGGTATTGATTTTATTCCGGCTATTGAAGCTTTTATCAAGGATGATGATACAGATGCCATTGTCCTTATCGGGCAAATGGGCGGCGGGTTTGAAGAAGAAGCGGCTTATTATTACGAAACTTTAGACGCTAAAAAGCCGATTATTGCTTTCGTGGCAGGCAGCACAACGCCTTCCGCGCAAAAAATAGGTTATGCCGGTGATATTGTTGCCGGTGGGAAAAGAAGTATTCAATATAAAAAAGAAATTTTGAAAAATTCCGGTATGATTGTTGTGGATGAAATTAACCAAATTCATGACGAACTCTTAAAACTATATCCTCCTCATGTTTAAGTTCTTTAGAGAAATTTTGGACATCTTACTGCCTCCGAGGTGTAAGCTTTGCGGAAAGGTTGTGGCCGATGATGATACGCTCTGTCCTGATTGCTACAACAAATTTGATTTCATTTCAAAGCCTTATTGTGTTCACTGCGGACATCCGTTTGAAGAATCATCTTCTTCTCGCAAAATGCTCTGTGCAACTTGCGCCAAAGATAAGAAGCCTTGGTTTCGGCTTTGTCGTTCGGCATACCGTTATCAAGAAGAATCCAGAAACCTGATTTTGTCTTTTAAATTTCATGACTGTACCGATGATGCCAAAATATTGGCCAAATGGATGAAACAAGCCGGTGAAGATATTTGGGATAAAGGCGTGGATGTTATCGTGCCCGTGCCTTTGCACTATACCAGACTGGTTAAGCGCAAATATAATCAAGCCGCCATGCTTGCCGTCGAACTCTCAAAAATGACCGGAATTCCGGTGGACTTGACGCATTTGGTGCGTCATAGAAAAACGCGCCCTCAAGTCGAATTTTCGGGACATGTGCGCGTGAAAAATGTTAAAGGGGCTTTTTCCGTTAAATCTATCAACGCTTTTCAAGGAAAACGCGTGCTTCTCGTGGATGATGTTTTGACTACCGGTTCAACTCTCAGAGAATGCGCCAAAGCCATATCTAAAGCAAAACCCAAATCCATTGATTTGCTTACCGCCGCAAGAGTTTGTTAGTGGGCTTGTTTTCAGAAAAATGTTTTGGCCTTGTCTATGGCTTTAATCAAAATATCTATATCTTCTTTATTCGAATATACTCCTATGCTCGCACGCGCAACCGTTTCATAGCCCATTCGGTGAACCAGCGGTTCGGCGCAATGATGCCCCGTGCGAATCGATACGCCCTCTTGATTCAAAATAAAAGCCAAATCCTGCGGATGTATCTTGTCTACCACAAAGGAAAAAACACCGCCTTTATTTGCGGCCGTGCCGACTTGGGTCAGTCCTTTTACCGTTGACAGGGCGTTGGTTGCATATTCCACTAAATCTTGCTCATATTCCAAGATATTTTTCCAGCCCAGATTTTCTACATAACGCAAAGCCTCAGCCATACCGATTGCTTCCGCAATTGCCGGCGTACCGGCCTCAAAACGTGCAGGCGGCGGGGCAAAAGTTGTTTTCTCGTAGGTTACGGTATCTATCATCTCTCCGCCGGTTTGATACGGCGGCATATCTTCCAATAACTCTAATTTTCCATACATGACGCCTATGCCCGTCGGTCCATAGATTTTGTGTCCCGAAAAAGCCATAAAGTCGCAATCCCAATTTTGAACATCAATCGGGGCATGAACCGCATACTGGCAGGCATCAACCACAACTTTTGCTCCTGCTTGATGCGCCGCTTTTGCTATTTCTTCAATCGGGAAAATCGTTCCTAAAACATTCGACATTGCGGTTACGGCCACAATCTTGGTTTTATCACTCAACGCTGATAAAAACGCTTCTTTGTTAAAGCTGCCGTTGTCATTTATCTTAAAGACTTTCAACTTAAGGGATTTTTCTTCCGCTAGCATTTGCCACGGAATTAAGTTGGCGTGATGTTCGGCCTCCGAAATTAATATCTCGTCTCCCGCATTTAACTTTGAACGGCCGTATGTGGCGGCAACCAAATTTATGCTCTCGGTCGCATTGCGCGTAAAGACTATTTCTTTGGGTGAACGAGCCTTTATAAATTCGGCCGTTTGCTTGCGCGCTTGTTCATACTCATAGGTCAGTTGTTCGGAGAGGCTATATGATCCACGGTGCACATTGGCGTACTTACGGGTCAGCGTTTCCAGCAGGCTATCAATTACGACTTGAGGTTTTTGGGCTGAGGCCGCCGTGTCTAAAAATGTGTTGCGTTTGCCGTTTATCAATAATGAAAGTTCGGGAAAATCGGCTCTGACTTTTTCTATGTTTAACATTTTTCTTCACCCGTGTTGATGTTTGCCGAATCTGAAAACCAGTTTTTAACATCTTCATTGCTTATTGTGTTTATAACTTCCGTCAAATAGGCATCGATTAGGATTTGTTTGGCCTCTTCTTCTCCTATTCCCCGCGAGCGCATGTAAAACAACTGCTCTTTATCCAGCTCGCCGCTCGCCGCTCCGTGTGAGCACTTGACATCATCGGCATAGATTTCAAGCTCGGGTTTGCAATCTATCTCGGCCTCATCGCTTAGCAACAAAGCTTTGTGCAGTTGGCTGCCTTCCGTCTTAACTGCATTGGGCGCAATATGTATCTTGCCTTGAAAAACGCCCTTGGCATTGCCCCCGACAACACCTTTCACCAACTGATGCGATTTGCTGTGGGCTGATAAATGCTCAATATCGGTCGTGGTATCTACCGTGGCCCAGCCGTTTATCATGTAGGCGGCATTGACAAACGCTTCGGCTTGTTCTTCTTTTAAGCTGATTTTGCTTTCGTTGCGTGCTAAATTGGCTCCCTTTTGCAAGCAAAAACTCTCATAAAAACCATTTTCTCTGACTTTGACACGTGACAATGCTATATGGACTGCCTTATAGGCCTCATCTTGCAATTTGTAATGTCTTAAGCATGCGCCGCGCCCGATATATATTTCATTTACTATATTATTAAAGTAACGCGATTTTTCATTGCCGCTATAATTAAAATTCTCGATAATCGTTGCTTGCGCGCCTCTCTCTAGTATTATTAAATTCCTCAAGTGCGCCATCAAATTTTGGCGGCAGGCGTGTGTATGATTAATTATTGCTATCGGTTTTGTTAAAGAAACGTCCCTTTCTACTGCTATATAAACTCCTTCTTCCATATAGGCGGTGTTTAATGCGGCAAAAGGATAATGCGCCATGTCTATCTCTTTGCCAAGATAGGATTTTACCGCATCCTCCTCATAAATCGCTTCAATCAACGGTTTTATTGTTACGCCCTTCGGCAGCTCAAAGTCTATCGCTTGCATGATACCGTTTTCAAAACGGATTTCATAGCTTGGAAAGCTCAGAGCTTTTTGACTCTCATGGTGGTGTCCGCACCGGCACTCTCCTTGATGATAATTGCAATGCTCTTCCTCATGGCTCTCATCTTCATCCGTGCCGGTCAAAATAAAATCTTCGGTCATTAAATCACGCGGACGTGTGTATTTCCACGCTTCGGTTTTGGCCGTGGGCAATCCCTGTGCCAAAAACAGCTCTCTACCCTTTTCTCTCTGCCCCTCGAGCCAAGGAATATCATCTCCCGCCAAAGCTACTTCTTGCAACAATCCGCCCATGGTTATTTCTCTTTCGTAAATTCGGCATAGCCGTTCTTTTCTATTTCTGCGGCTAACTCTTTGCCACCCGATTTTACTATATGCCCATCGGCGTAAACATGGACAAAGTCCGGTACAATATCATTTAAAAGCCGTTGATAATGCGTGATAACCAACATTGCATTATGCTCGTTCCTTTCGGCATTTATTCCTTCCGAAACGACTTTCAGCGCGTCTATATCCAACCCCGAATCCGCTTCATCCAAAATGGCAAACTGCGGTTTTAATATTGTTAACTGCAAGGTTTCAAGCCGTTTTTTTTCACCACCCGAAAATCCGACATTAATCGGACGCTTGAGCATATCGGCCGATATGCCGAGCTTTCGCCCCTCTTCCCGCAAAAGCTTCATAAAGTCCATCGTATCTAATTCCGGCTGATTGTGATATTTTCGCTGCGCATTGACGGCGTGTTTCAAAAAGGTTGTTACGGCAACTCCTGGGATTTCTACCGGATACTGCATTATTAAAAACAGGCCTTCTCTGGCGCGTTCCTCAACCGACATAGACAGCAAATCTTTGCCCTTAAAACGGACATGACCCGAGGTTACTTCATAACCGGATTTACCGCATAGGACATAAGACAAAGTTGATTTTCCTGCTCCGTTCGGCCCCATAATGGCGTGGACCTCTCCTTCGTTAATCGTTAGGTTAAAACCTTTGATTATCTCTTTATCTTTAACGCGGGCACTTAAATCTTCAATCTCCAATAATGGTGTGTTACTCATTTTCTTTCCTTCTTTTATCCTACGCTGCCTTCTAAGCTTATGTTTATTAACTTGGCCGCCTCTATGGCAAATTCTAACGGCAAATGCTGCATAACCTCTTTGCAAAAACCGTTGACGATTAAACTGACTGCCGTTTCCTCGTCTATGCCTCTTTGCCGGCAATAAAACAATTGCTCATCACTAATCTTGGATGTCGTTGCTTCATGTTCCAAAACTGCGCTTTTATTACGGTTCTCAACATAAGGCACGGTATGCGAACCACAGTTTTGCCCTATCAACAAACTGTCGCATTGCGAATAATTGCGCGCATTGTCGGCATTGGGACTAACCCTCACCAGACCGCGATAGGTTTGATTTGAGTGGCCGGCCGAAATTCCTTTGGATATGATTTTTGAGGTGGTGTTTTTACCAATATGTATCATCTTGGTGCCGGTATCTGCCTGCTGATAATTGTTGGTTAAGGCTACCGAATAAAACTCACCTACAGAATTATCTCCTTGCAAAACACATGACGGATATTTCCATGTTACCGCAGAACCCGTTTCTACTTGTGTCCATGAAATTTTAGCATTTTTTCCACGGCATGCCGCGCGTTTGGTTACAAAGTTATAGACACCACCCTTGCCATCCTTATCTCCGGGGTACCAATTTTGCACCGTGGAATATTTTACTTCCGCATTATCTAAAACAACTATCTCAACTATGGCCGCATGAAGTTGGTTCTCATCCCTTTGCGGAGCCGTGCAACCTTCCAGATATGAAACGTAGCTTTCGTCATCGGCCACTATCAATGTTCTTTCAAACTGTCCCGTGTTTTGCGCATTGATCCTAAAATAGGTCGACAATTCCATCGGACATTTCACGCCTTTTGGAATATACACAAATGAACCATCCGTAAATACCGCCGAATTTAAGCTGGCAAAAAAATTATCCGTATAGGGTACTACCGTTCCCAGATATTTTTGTACTAAGTCCGGATGTTCTCTTACCGCCTCCGATATTGAGCAAAAAATAATTCCCTTTTCGGCAAGCTTGGCTCGATAGGTCGTTGCTACCGATACCGAATCGAAAACCGCATCTACGGCCACAACGCCCGATAAAATTTCTTGTTCCTTTAAGGGGATTCCCAGTTTCTCATAAGTTGCTAGTAATTTTGGGTCAATTTCATCCAGACTTTTGGGGCTGACCTTTTGTTTGGGGGCCGCGTAATAATACAAATCTTGATAATCTATCTTATCATAGTTTAATTTCGCCCATGTCGGCTCTTTCATATTTTGCCAATAATTAAATGCACGCAGGCGAAAATCCAATAACCATGCGGGTTCTTGCTTCTTGCCCGAAATTAAGCGGATTATTTCTTCGTTTAATCCTTTCGGCGCGCTTTCCGTGGCTATGTCGGTTACAAAGCCGTATTTATATTTGTCGCCGCTTTCATCCGCTATTTCCGGTGTTTGTTTCTTCTCTGTCATTTGTCTTAATTCTATATTTCTTCCTTTACACGGGTTAAAGTATGTTTTTTTAAGGCAAATTGCAACATCTTTTTGTTAGTGAAACTTTAAAACTTGGTGCTATAATGTTTCGGAATCGAGTTTTTTGTGCGGAGAAATTTTATGTGGGCAGTTTTTTGGGCGGTTTTGTTTGGGATTACAGGGGCTGTAACAGGGTTTGTCATCAGCATTTTGAAAGCTAAAAATACCGCACTTAAAATTGAAATCAAATCCCTTTTGAACGACAGCCGTTCTTTGGTCGACAAAGAAAACCGAAACCGAGACGATATCTACTTTCATATTGACAATAACATGAATATTTCTTTCATGAACGAAACGGCCTGCTCCTTTTTCAAAATCGGAAAAAACGATTGGCTTCATTTGTCGGTGTTAGGGCATATCATCGAAGAAAACAGAGCAAACCAAGTTTATTTGAATGCTGCTTTCAACCGTGTTAAACGAAATCCTTCCACCATCAATGAAAATATCGTGGTCAAAATGCCTACCGGCAAAGGCAGAGTTATGCGAATCCGCATTCGTCCCATCCTTGATGAGGTTCTGAACTGTGTCGGCATGAGTGTGGTACTTAAGGATATGCAAGAAGCGGAAATTTTGCAAGAACGCCTCAATAAGCTTAAAAACCGCGACACTCTCTCTAAAGATATTTTGAACGAAAAAGCTCTCTTTGTGAAAACAGATAAAGATTTTAGCCGTTGTCGGCGTTACAATTATCCATTTTCTTTGATTGTCATTGAAGTTCGCGATATCTATGAATTTATTTGCAAAGGTATTGATTTTGAGCGCGGTGATAAATTATTTATAAACTGCGCCGAAATTTGTCTGAAGAACGGCTTTAAGAACAGTTATGTCGGACGTTTTAATAAAACCAAGTTTGCCATTGTTTTGCCAAATGTTTCTCGCGAACAGGCCGCAGATGCCGCCGAAAATCTTTATTACCCCATGATTAAAATGATACAATCTCTCGGGGTTGATAAATATAATGCCGAAATGTTTGTCGTGTCTTATTCGAATCGAAAAAACTTTAATGATTCCGCCGATGCTTTGCTCGGACGAATCAATGCCCATATTGAACGCGCCCTTAAAAATAAAGATTACGGCATTAAGGCTTCTGATAAAAATTATAAATTATTCAATGATTAAATAAATTGTTAAGCTTATTCTGCTAGTCTTTTAACTATATTAGGGCTCTAATTTGGGTGAGGTTATGCTGAAAAAGGTTATTGTCTTTTTATGCTTGGTTATTGTGCTGTCTGCATGTTCCTTTAACTCAGGGCGCGTGCGGCTGCTTAACTATGACCTCGGCACGACCTTGTTCGGAAATGTTCCCGAAAGTATTACCGTTACTAAGGGGGATACGCTTTACAGCATTTCTAAACGATATAACGTCCCGCTCCGCGACCTTATTACCACCAACAACCTTACGCCTCCTTATACCCTTAAAATCGGGCAAGTTATCCGAATCCCCAGCGCAAAATATCATACCGTTGTCAAAGGCGACACACTTTACAATATTTCAAAACGTTATGATGTCGATATGGCGGCTCTCAGTAATCTTAATGATTTGGAGGCTCCGTATACGCTTTCTCTCGGGCAAAAGCTTCTGCTTCCGGGGACACTTAATTCTCCAAATGAGTATATTGTTGAAAGCGATGATGTTTATAGTAACGACGTTACTTATAAAGAAAGCCAAGAAGATGAAACCGGTACAATTTGGATTATGCCCACGCAAACGGCTAAGAAAAGTGTCGGCACGTCTAAGACAAATGTGAAAAAAGCCTCTTCTTCGGCTAAAAAATCAACCACTACCGCCGCCAAGAAAAAAACAACCTATAAGAAAACCGCCGCTCAAACCAAGACTAAAAAAATTTCTGCCAAAGCAACCAAAGTCAGCGCGCGCAAGAGCAAGTTTTTGTGGCCGGTGCAGGGAAAAGTTATTTCTAAGTTCGGCTCACTCGGCAACGGGCGCAACAATGACGGTATCAATATTCAAGCCGCCCAAGGTGCTACCGTACGCGCGGCTGATGCCGGTACAATCGTTTATGCCGGAAACGAACTCAAAGGTTTCGGCAATCTGATTTTAGTGAAACATTCGGGGGGGTGGATTACCGCTTATGCCCATAATCAAAAGCTCCTTGTTAAAAAAGGCCAAAAGGTTAAACGCGGCGAAAAAATCGCTACCGTCGGCAATACCGGCGGCGTCTCTTCCCCTCAGCTCCATTTTGAAGTCCGCGCCGGCAAAAAAGCCGTTAACCCGCTTAATTACCTCTAATTTAATTCGTTTACATTCGAAAACTTAAACTTTTTTGTGAAAATGTACGCTTTTTATGGTTGTTTATGCGAAATATTCGTGTATAGTGTCTCCAGACTTTTTGTATTTATAAAAGGAGATGTATACGCATGTTTATTAATAACGCTTGGGCACAAGCCGCCGATGCCGCCGGAAATGCTAATCCGGGGTTGGCTTTCTTGTTCCAAATTGTTCTTTTTATTCTTATTCTTTATTTTATTATTTTCAGACCGAATCAGAAAAGATATAAAGCTCATCAAGCCATGCTGATGGCTATTAAGGCCGGTGATGAAATTATTACCGGCGGCGGGTTGTATGCTAAGGTTATTAAATGCGAAGGCGAATATGACCTTTGGGTCGAAATTGCGCCAAATACTCAGGTTAAAATTAACCGTTTAACGGTTAGAGATGTTGTCGGGGATAAATCTCAGACCCCCGCAAATTCAAACAAAAAATAAGGATTATCAGGCAATGTATAAACTTTCTAAGTCTAGAGTCATACTGATTTTGACAATCTGTCTTATCGGTATATTTTTTGCTTTGCCAAATTTGTTCAAGGACTCATCTAAGCTTCCGTCTTGGTGGCAGCCGGTTAACCTCGGACTCGATTTGCAAGGCGGTTCTTCTTTATTGATGCAGGTCGAAGTCGACGAGGCTATTAAAGAGCGTTTGGGAAATGTCGAAGATGCCGCTCGTCAGATTTTGCGCGAAAACAAAATTCGTTATACAAATTTGAAAAACGGTGCCGACGGCGTTCATGTTAAAATCGAAAACGCACTTTCTCGCGACAAAGCCGCTAATTTATTCCGAAAGATTGATGACGGAATCGAAGTTAAAGATGCCGAAGACGGTCAGACTTTAATTATCAATTACAGCGAAGTGGCTCTCAATCAACTTAAACACAAAATCGTCGACCAGTCTATTGAAATCGTTCGCCGCAGAATCGATGGTATGGGCACAACCGAACCGGTTATTCAAAGTCAAGGCACGGACAGAATCGTACTCCAACTCCCGGGGTTGCAGAATCCTGAGGAAGTTAAGCAGATTTTGGGACGCACGGCCAAAATGGCTTTTCATATGGTTGATTCCCGTACTTCTGCCTTGGATGCACGCAGGGGTATGCTCAGCAACACCTCACGCCTTGTAAAAGGCTCAGAAGGCGAAACTTATGTGATTACGCGCAAGCCCGTTGTCAGCGGTGAAAATTTGGTGGACGCCAATGTATCTTACCAAGAAGGGCAACCGGTGGTGAGTTTCAAGTTTGATTCTCTCGGGGCGAAAAAATTCGGCGAGGCAACCAAAAACAATATCGGCGAGCGCTTAGCCATTGTTCTTGATAATGAAGTTATTTCCGCTCCAACCATTCAAAGCGCAATTATGGGCGGAAGCGGCGTGATTACCGGAAATTTCTCGGTTAAATCCGCTAATGATTTGGCTTTATTGCTACGTTCCGGTGCGTTGCCTGCTCAGCTCCAAGTGTTGGAAGAAAGAACCGTCGGTGCGGGGCTTGGTGCTGACTCTATTCGTGACGGCGTGTTTGCCTCTATCATCGGGTTTATCGCCATTGTGTTGTTTATGCTGACGGCTTATGGTTTGTTTGGTTTGTTTACAACCATTACCGTGTTTATGAACCTGTTCTTGATGCTCGGTGCTTTAAGCATGATTAACGCAACGCTTACCCTCCCAGGTATCGCAGGTATTATCTTAACCATCGGTATGGCCGTAGACGCCAATGTGTTGATTTTTGAACGTATGCGCGAAGAAGTTAAAGCCGGACGCTCCACAAAAGACGCCGCGGAAGCAGGATTTACCGAAGCTTGGTCAACGATTGTCGATTCAAACCTCACAACCCTCGTTGCTGCTTTTGTGTTGTTTTATTTCGGTACGGGACCGGTCAGAGGTTTTGCCGTTACACTCGCAATCGGTATTGCAACATCCATGTTCACCTCGGTTACGGTTACACGTTTGATTATCACATGGTGGCTGAACAAGTATAAACCGAAAAAACTGCCTATTTAATTGTTTAAGGATTTGTGAAAATGAAACTTTTTAGTTGGGTTACAAAAGACACGTCGATTGACTTTATGAAAGCCAGAAAATTTACTTATGCGCTTTCGATTGCGATGTGTGTCTTGTCTATTGTTTGTATTTGCGTTAAGGGCTTTAACTTCGGAATTGATTTTTCCGGCGGTATTTTGATGGAACTCAAAGCCGGACAAGTTATCAATCTCGATGAAATGCGCCAGAAACTTGATGATGCGCATGTAAAAGATGTTAACTTGCAGACTATCGGTGAAACAGGCGATGAGGTTATGATTCGTGCACAGGCCGAAACCATGGACGAAAAACAGCAGATGGCTGTTGTTAACACTATTAAACAGACTCTGGGCAGCGAATATGAATATCGCCGCGTGGAGTTGGTCGGTCCGCAAGTTGGTGATGAACTCAAGATGGACGGTATTGTCGCCTCGGTGATTGCGATTTTGGCAATCAGTGCATATATTTGGTTTAGATTTGAGTGGCAATTTGCTTTGGGCGCGATGATTGGTTTAATCCATGACGTATTAACCACGCTCGGCGTTTTGTCTTTGCTCGGATTTGACTTTAGTTTGACAACCGTTGCCGCGATTTTGACCTTGGCCGGTTATTCTGTTAACGATACGGTGGTTACTTATGACCGTGTGCGTGAAAACTTGCGCAAGTTTAAGAAAATGCCGCAGATTGAACTTTTGAACAAGAGTATCAATGACATTTTCTCTCGCACGATTTTGACAGGTTTGACAACCTTGCTCGCGGCTTTGGCCTTGTTCTTATTCGGCGGCGACACGCTCAGGAGCTTTTCGTTCGTGATTGTTTGGGGTGTGATTGTCGGAACATATTCTTCCATTTATGTTTCGGCCGTGTTCCTCAACTTGTTTGACCTGCGCAAACGTCCGGATGAAAAAGCCATCAACCCGTTTGGGAATGTTGAGTAAGTCAAACTGGCTTAAAATAAAGAAAAAAGAGAGTTCGGCAAAATGTAAATTTGCCGAACTTTTTTGTGTTTTGATATATCCCCTAAAAAGCTAGGACTGGGCGAACGGAATAGCCTTTATCCTTATCGTTGTTGTCCATATCAGCATCATAGAAGTACAACATCCAAGCATAGGCATCAGAATACTCGGAAGAAGACCAATGGCTCATTGAATTCAATGCTTCTCCTCCGATTTTACTCAAGGCTGTGTCCAAACTATTTTGGCTATCATATATAGCCTTCAATTCCCCTGCTGCCGGCAAGTACCAATCTCCGGCTTTGGTTCCTTCCGTTTGATAGCTGTTTACATATTCAAACGCAGGGCAACTATATCCTTTTGCTTTACAATATTCTGACACAATCTGCGTGTTTTTCTTACCCTGCCAATCTGCCGTTACGGATGATGTTATATTACTTAATTCCGGAACGTCAAAATATTTGTCTGACCAATATTCTGCTGATGACTCCAACCCTATTGCCAGTCTGTTGGTTGTATCAAAAATTACACCTATCGGGGTTTTGCTTGCTACAACATTTGCATTGCAGCTCATATCCGAATATAAAATATCTCCGATTTGGCATTTTGAAAGAGCCTCATCCTGTACGGTTTGTTCCAATTTTTCAATTGTTATTTTGAGTTGGGAAATTTCGTCGGCCAGCGTGCAATTCCAAGCATTTCCGAATGGGCATTTAATTCCGCCCTCGCAGGCCGTGGTGGAGGTATAGCCCAGTGTGGTACAATTCGGGGTTTGAATGCAAGCAGCCTCAGCCACGCCGCTCATCGCAAAAGCCACCAAAGCCGATGAATATAATAAAAACTTTCTCATTTTCTTTCTCCCATATAATAGTTTTAGTTCTAAAAAATTGGTTATTGTTCAAAAGCGCAATAGTTGCAGTAATCGGTACATCCGGTTGCACAACCGGTTATGATGTATAAATTTGAGCATTCTTCATAAGTGCAGATCGAACACGGTGGACATTCGCTTTCCGTGCCTAAGTTCTGGCAGGGTTCGCATTCCGAACACAAGGTTGTATTACCTGTTCGACAAGTCGGTGTGCCTGCTTTGCACCCCATATCGCCGCAGTCCAAAAATCCCGAACAGTCTTTCTCTTTGATTTTGTATTTTTCCTTGATTTTAAGGCCGCCTTCATCACATTCTTCGCAAGGTTCGCCGTCCGCTTCATAACCGTCGGGAATGGAACCAAGTGTGTATTTGTATTCTGCCGGACAAGTCGGCGTGCAGCAGTCTTTGTATAAACCATTGCCGCAAACCGTACCGACACCTTTTAACGGCGATTGGCAAGTTACATAATTACTCGGACAATCTTGCACACATTCGGCAAAATATTTGTTATCTAACGGGCAGAATTTGTTTGGTTTATACCCTGTCGGGCATGAGGTTTTGCCATAGCCCATTTCGGTACAGCTTTCTTTATAATCATCACCCCCCGGAGGAAGAATCTCAGGCGGTGTCCCTGTCGTCCCATCGGTGCCGACAAAGTCTGCCCCGCCGCAGTCATCCGTATCGGTTATCCAGCATACCTGCGCAACCTTAATCTCCGACTGCCCTCTAAAACTTGGAGGAGATAAATAATCTTCAGAAAAGAGGTGTGTGTGAAGTGTGTGAACAAATGTAATTTTTTCTGAAGGAAGGGAAATACCGGCTCTCACATCCGGCGCAAAAATCGCCGCCGAAGATAACAGCCCAAACAACAAATAAACCTTGTTCATGATAAAAGTCCTTTCGATATTACTTATCTCCACGACTCGTATTATACCACAAAAGAAAATTTCTTTCAATAGAAATTTTCAAGGCTGGACAAGGGTTTGCACGAACTCTTTTGCATAAAAAAATCTTTTTTTGGAGCTGATGGTGCTTAACCTATTTCTGTGTGTGTTTTGATTTGCATGGTTGATTTTTGCGAATTTTGGTTTTATCCTTGTTCTATTATTTTTGATTATTGAAAGAATTGCTTATGAAAAAAATTTCTCTTATCGGATGCGGGCGTTGGGGAACTTTCTTGGGATACTATGCCGCTAAATACTGCGGATATGATGTTGATATGTATGATATTCCTACCTCCCCTAACTTTATTGAACTCAGAGATACCCGTAAAAATTCTTATCTCTCTCTTTTGGATAATATGAAACTCTATGACAATCTTTCCGATGTTCTTAAAAATGATACCGTGATTATTTCTATCGGCTGTCAATATTTCAGAGGTTTGTGCAAGGAACTTAATCAATATGACCTTAACGGAAAATTCTTCTTGCTTGCAATGAAAGGCTTGGAGGAAACTTCTGCCAAATATATGCACCAAATTATGAAAGAAGAAATTAAACAAGATATTCATGTCGCGGTTTTGGCCGGCCCTGGGCATGTGCAAGACTATATGAAAGGCGTTCCCTCCTGTGTGGTGGTCGACTCCGATGAAGACGCTACAAAAAATTACTTTATCCAAAATCTTTCCAGCGAGCTTATTCGATTCTATTACGGTGCAGACCTCATCGGCAACCAAATCGGTGCCGCTCTCAAAAATGTTATCGGTCTTGCCGCCGGAATACTCGACGGACTTGAATGGTATGGGCTTAAAGGGGCTCTCATGGCACGCGCTCCGATTGAGGTCGGTCGCTTTATCAAGGCTTTTGGCGGCAACCCACAAACGGCTTATGGTTTGGCTCATCTCGGCGACTACGAAGCTACCCTGTTTTCTCAATATAGTCATAACCGTACATTCGGCGAAAAATTTGCTAAAGGCGAAGATTTCGGAAAACTCGCAGAAGGTGTGCCTACGCTTAAAGCCGTTAAACTCATTGCCGATGAACGCCACATTGATATGCCGATTTGTCAGGCTCTCTATCAAGTCATTTACGAAAAACAAGACATTAAGTCTACCATTCGTAATTTGTTTACTCGTCATATTAAACAAGAATTTGAAGATTGGGATTAGAAAATGAAAAATAAAATCGCCGAAATTATTGCGACTTGGTTTGGTTGTGGAAAATCTCCTAAAGCTCCGGGGACAGTCGGCTCACTCGGCGCACTTCCCGTTATATGGCTCTTGTCCCACTATCACGCTGATGTTTTCGCTATGCTGATTTTGGCTTTGTTTCTGTTTTTTATCGGCGTTTGGGCTACCGATGTCATGATAAAAAAATCAGCAGTCAAAGACCCCTCTTTTGTCGTGATTGATGAGGTAGTCGGGCAAATGATTTCTTTTGCATTAATTTGGCCTATGCTCGGTCATCAGCATGCTTGGGGTTTTTATGTGTTTGCATTTGTTCTCTTCAGGTTTTTTGACATCAAGAAAATGGGGCCGGTGCGCTTTTTTGATAAAAAAGTTCGCAATGCTTGGGGGGTTATGCTTGATGATGTTTTTGCCGGTATTCTTGCCGCCGCCGTTCTTTATATCGGGGCGTTTTTGTTTGTTCGTTAAACTGATAACCGCTTAGAATGCAATCTCTTCTATCTGAATATTTGCAAATAGTTGGGTGGCTATTTGTTCGGATTTAATGTTTTTTCGGGTTACACAAAATTTTCGGCTCTGCCTTTGCGTCAGGCAATGTTCTATTTCGGGGTGGCGGTTGAGGTAATCTTTTAGTTTTTTGCCTATCAATTCGTCTTGTGAAATTACTCTGACGCTTGGCATTTGGCGGCGGCAATATTCTTTTATCAACGGATAATGTGTACAACCCAAAATCAGACTTTCTACCCCTCTTAATTGGCTTAGATATTGCTTTATTATATCTTCCATCTCTTTAAAATTGTTTTGTTCTATCAGAGGCACAAGACGAGGGGTGGCTTGCTCGATAACGTCTATGTTCGGATTGATTTTTTGCAACTCGGTTTGATAAATATGCGAATTAATCGTGGCTTGCGTAGCAATAACCCCTACCTTCTTTTCTCCCGAAGACAGGGCTACTTCCACGGTGGGAATAATCACCCCCAAAACCTTTACATCCGGCGCATTTGAGGGGATGAATTTTTGCTGTATATATCTCAGGCATATTGAAGTCGCCGTATTGCAGGCTATAATTATCAATTTACAGTCCTGTTTTATCAGATAGGATATAGAATCGAGCGTGTATTTCAAAATACGTCCCGATGTCTTGTCTCCGTAAGGTAAATGCGCCGTATCACCCAGATATAAGTAGTCATACTGAGGCAGGGCTTTGATTAAGGCTGTCGTTATAACCAAACCGCCTAAGCCGGAATCAAACACTCCTATCTTTGACAAGGCTAAAACTCCTTTTTTTATTTTAACGCGGTTAATTTAGCGGAAAATTCCGTAATTGAAAAGTTTATTTTTCGAGCTTTATAAATTTTTTTATTTTTGAATCAAAAACTTAGTAATATAAAGAACAAAATTAGAACTTTTATACTTGACTTTCATTTTGTTTTGTTCTAAATATGTTCTATCAAAACAAATTTACTTTTATCTCTAAAACTTAAGGAGAATCAAAATGAACAAGCTCAATATCATCATCTATTTTGTTTTATACTGCACAAGCTCTGCCGCCGTTATTCTCTAATTTTTTTTGTAAATACGAAAAAACTACTTGCATTTATAAAAAAAATAGGCTAGAAGTTTCTTTGCACGTTGGGTGTGTAGCTCAGGTGGTTAGAGCGCTACGTTGACATCGTAGAGGTCACAAGTTCGAGTCTTGTCATACCCACCAATCGCAGAGAGGCTTCAAGCTTTGGCTTGAGGTCTTTTTTTTGGTTTTCTTATTGCAACTTTGTTTTTTTCTTTAGGTAAGTTTTTTTTGAAAATACAAAAATATTATTTATGCATGAATTGTTTGTATCTGATGCTAAACATTTTGTTTCCATGTCAATTGTTTTTTATAAACCTTTACTTTCTTTGAGCGAATGCTTTTTCAAGATTATTACAGATTTAATAACTGATATTGGATAGAAAAACTCGTTGACAAAGCTTCATACATTCGCTAAAAAATTCAAAAAAAATAAAACAGGAGCACAAAAGAACAAATGACTTTGTTAGATATTTTCTTGTTGGCTTTAGCCATGTCGGTTGATGCGTTTGTCGTGTCTTTTTCTTATGGACTGATTATCAAAAAAGGCAAGGGCAAAGCGGCCTTGAAATTGGGAACAGCAACAGGTTTGGGGCAGTTTATTATGCCTGTTCTGGGCTTTTTCGGTGCCAGAATGATATATAACTATATTGAGGCCTTAGACCATTGGATTGCGTTTTTTGTGTTTTTGGTTCTGGGTATAAAAATTATTTCAGAGGCGTTTAAGGATTGCAGTTGCGAAATTCCCAAAACGTCCAAAGTCTTGAGCTTAAAAATTTTGTTTATGATAGGCTTGGCCACTTCTATTGACGCATTTGTATCGGGGGCAATGCTCTATTTCACCAAAGCACCGATTTGGAGTTCGGCTCTTGTCATCGGCGTTGTAACTTTTATCAATTCATGCATCGGATTTAATCTATGCCGAATGTTCAAAAACTTCCCGATGAAGTATCTTGAAATCGCTTCCGGTCTAATCCTGATTTTGCTGGGAACAAAGGTTTTGCTTGAGCATCTGTCGACTTAAATTAATCGGCAATCGCCAGCCACCTGATTCGCACTTTGGCTAATTCGCGTTCATCTCCGGCAGATATAATTTTGTGAACCGAAACATAATCCTCAGAATTGAGTTCGGTAATTACTTGTACGGTCTCACCAAATAAACCCTCTCTGCGAAAATTAACTTCAATTTCAGAAATCTGATGCGTTAAAAGCCATGCCGTAGGCAAAGTTTCGCTGGCCCAAAGTGGGTACACCGCATTATTGACATGACTGTTCAAGTCAATATCATCCATCCTCACGCGAAACGTACACGAGGTATCTACCCGCGCGACCTCGGGCAATTTTTCAAAATTACTCAGCAACGCATGCGTTTCAACAATCGGATAGCGCGGCAAATACTCTTGAAGTGCAACAGGGTGCTTGTCCTTAAAATCAATCAAAACCCACTGACTGCTCGCGCTAATCAAAACATTTTTCTGGCTATCAAAAATCTGAAAATCACGAATAGCTCCTAATTTACGTTGCTCTGAAGGCCATGTAACGAGTTCAATATCTTCGTGGATTTTGGGCATACGGTTAATCTTGATATGGTAGTTGCGCCCAACCCAAGCCAGTCCGTGAGCCAAACAAAATTCCATTCCCACACCGAGAGATGAGGCGTGTTCATCAGCTCCGTCTTGCAGAATATTCATAAGTGTAACCAAACGCAAATTGCTGAATTTATTGCCCTCGTAACTGCGAATGTGATAAGCTTTAACGAATTTTTCAATTTGCATCATAAGAGCTCCTTTTCCTTTTAATAAGAAATGCCTTAAACCTTTTCTGAGCGCGGCGGCGGCTTATGGTTCGTTTTAAAAAGCCGAGACCGGAAGTAGGTTTTTGCCACACTTCAACAAAATCCACACCATCTGAAGAACTTGGGATTGCAACCAGCCATTTAGCGGTCATATTGCTGACAAGTTCGGCTTTATTCTTGGATAATTTGTAAATCTGATTATTCTTAGGGGTGTCAGAAATAAGCTTAACCCGACAATAAGAGGCTAACTCTCGCACATCATCAATCATAAAGACCGGACAATGCGTCGGAATAAAAACCGGATGCCGCGCCATAATATCGTTGAGCAACTCGATATCGCCCCAAAATCCATGACCATACCCTTGTAGTTCGGGAAATTTTTCAACCGTTGCAAATTGTATATTATGAAGGTTGAGCTGGCCTTTAAGCGGGTTAAAATAGGTTGCAGCCGTAATAATGGCATAGCAACTTTTTGAAGACAAATCAAAGACGTCGGGAATTTCGTTATAAGTTCCGATAACCACATAGTTGTTTTGCAATTCTTGAAGATCCTCTTCATTGTGAGAATATAAAACCTTAATTCTTTCACCGGCCATAGCTTCAAAAGAAATACCGTACTCAATAATCATTTTGAGATAAGTAAAAAAGTCAAGATTTCCATAGAACACAACATTTTTCCGGCATTTAAGCGCAGCCATAAAGGCAATCAAATACATTTCGGGATGTGTCGGATAAACCGGAATAAAAACCTTGCGCTTTTTCTTCTGCAACTTGATAATTTTAACGAGCTGGAGATAAGTATCAATTTCACGAATGGCGAGCCCGTCATTGTTAATTCCGTAAAAATCAGCAACAACATAATCGATTTCGGGGGCAGTCTCTCTAAGTTTAGGAATATTTGTTGACGGACGAAAACAGGTGCTTTGGTCCATTTTCATATCGCCGGTATGATAAACGCAAAGCCCTTTCCCTTTGATTAAAAAACCGAAGCAATCAAAACAGGTGTGCGATGCAGCGAGCACGTCGATTTTAAACAAGCCGATTTCTAAGGATTTGTTAGCCTCAATAACGCGGAATTTAGGCCAGTTTTTGCCGGGAATATGATATTCACGCAACAAATCAAACAAAATCATAAAGGTATATTTACCTGCATAAATTGTCGGCAAGGTATAACCTGCGCGCAAATAATGAATAATACCGTTCAAATGGTCTGGATGAGAATGTGTAATTAAGAGAGCTTTGGGTGGATTTTCTTTATCACTTAGGAGAGCGCGAATGTCGGGAACGGCCGCAACGGAATTATGAATCCCCAAAGCCTGATGATTATCATACTTACCTAAGTCAACCAAAATCGTTGTGCTTAATTTTTTGCGATTTTTAATACAAACGACAGTATATTGATAGCAGTGCCCGCTGATTTGGTCAGGATTATTTCCGCCTAGCGGCTGCCAATAAAAACCTGTTTTTTGCATTTCTTTTCGCATAAAAAATCAAACACAACGACAAATTTTTATTTAATTAAAAAGATTTTCTGCTTTTATATTCGGCCAACTTTTGAGCCCGCCATGTCTGAGCCTTATTTCCGAGAGAGGACTGGCGTTGAGTTTTAGCCTTATCGACGGACAAAGCATCAGCCTCGAGTTGAGGTGATGAGATTTGCGTTTTAGGCTTAATCTCAGCCTGAGCCAATTGAGCAGCTCCCTTAACACGGTCATAAGCGACAACGATTTTCTTTTTGTAACGCAAAGCTTTTTTCAAGACATTTGAGTGATAAGCCATAGCGGCTTTAAGCCAATCATTGCCTTTACGAGCATAAAGTTTTTTAAGATATTTTGCGCCGTACTCAACATTTTTGTAAGGGTCGAGAGCCTCTTCGGCATTTTTAAAAGCATCGCCGTGATACATCAAATTGATTTGCATACATCCGACATCAATACTTTTAACGCCTTTAGCCTGTAATTCTTTAACGGCTTTAACGGCCTCTTCTTTAGTTTCAAAATATTGCCCTTTACCTTGAGCATTAATCGTCCACGGCCAAGCGAGAGTTTGTTTATGTTCTTGATTCCAACGACCTGTTTCGACATTAGAGATAGTGTCTAACAAATGCTCTTTAATCTGGTATTGGCGTTCAAATTTAGCGGCGGCAGCCTGACAAACAAAAGCATCATCAACTACAGCCAAAGACTTAGCCTCTACCGGCTGAATCAAGAGCAGTAATAATAGTAATAACATCAAGTTGTTTAATACGAAATATCGCATTCCTCTTATCCCCCAAGCAAGCCACAAATATCCCTTGTGCAATTTTAGTGCCAATTTCAATTTGCTTAAAGGCTTAAAAACAAAATACCCAAACTTGGGGTTGGTTATACCCAAATCGCTAAACGACATCAAAGTCTAAAGCGACATTTTATTAAAACAATTCATGACAGTTAAATTAACTGTTTATTCACAAACTGGTGCTACAATACCACGATTATTTTTTAAAATCCAGTAAAAATTTACTTAACGCCTCTACAGAACGACACAAATCAGAGCTAAAGGTTTGAAAGTTAGTATTTTTTTTATGCACAATTTCATCCATATAGAGGCTTCGATTAGCCTCCATTTGTAAAGTAAAGATGTTTTTTCTTGGTTGGCAATAATTAAAAGTTGTATACGCGCCGGAATAAGGACAGTTCATAACGACCTTGTAGCCCTGAGTTTCCAAGGATTTTGCAAAAAAGTCCGCGACCTCATTCGGGCAGCTTTGTTCAAACAAAGTTCCGAGACAAAAATCAATCGGCTTATCTTCCTGCATAAGGGAACAGATTTTAGAAGGCATGGAATGGCAGTCCAACACATAGCAGAAACCAAACTTGCGAGAAACCTTATTGATAAGAGCTTGCAAATGTGCATGGTATACGTCATAAACATTTTTAATACGCTCCATAACTTCATCATAATTAAGCAAACCGGAATAAATATTTTCCCTCTGAGCGTTAATTCGGTGAATAACGCCGAACCCGACGCGGCAACGAATTCCGCCTTGAATATCTTCCCTCTGTGGATAGTTGTAATACATTTGCGGGTCAATTTCGATTTTATCGCGGTTAGCATCAACAAAGGCACGAGAAATATTCATGCAAAGGAGAGGGATACCGGTTTCTGATGCAGCCAGCACCAATTCATCCACAAAGGAGTCCTCGTTTCCGCGGAGTTTATCCTCACTCATGTTTACGCTTTCCAAAAATTCACGCGGAAATTCCTGCCCGCTGTGTGGAGACGCCAAAACCAACGGAAATTTAATATTATCCGCATTATATTCCGTAACGATATTTAACTTTTTATAATTGACCTTAAAATCAATCCGTTTCTCAGCCACGCGAACATTCTCCCACAAGTTAGAAAATTCAAGCACTACCGAAGGACATTATAAAGTAAAATTTATTAAAATTAAATAAAAAAGCATGGTAAGAAAAAAATTTTTTCAAAAAAAAAGCACTCACAAAGGAGTGCCGGATGGTTTGTTTACAATAATTTGTTTTCTGCCAAATATTTCCAAAGCGCGCAGGCGTGAATGGACTGAATAATCTCGTTATTACGGAGAAGTTCTTTAATTTCATCCAAGCTGAGCTGATAGCAAGAAATGTCTTCGCCGCCGTCAAGGTGCTGTTCATCGATAGGCTCAACATCTTCGGCAATAAAATTATAAGTCCAGTTGTCAGAGGTGCTTGGGTTGGCCGATAATTTGAGGTTAAAACGCCACCTTCCACCGCCAAAGCCTGTTTCTTCCAGCAGCTCGCGTTGCGCGGCTTCCAGAGGAGATGCATCGGTTTCGTCGACGCAGCCGCCGCAGAACTCAAAATTGGTTGTCTGAGTGCCGTGGCGATATTGCCGTATCATCAAAAACTTTTTGTCTTTGGTGATAGCGAGCACATTAACCCAGTCGGGATATTCCAAAACAAAGTATTCGGGAATAACCACGCCGTTAGCGAGTTGCAGCTTGTCTTGCCGCACGGTCAGCCAAGGCTTTTTGAACAAATACGAGCTGGACAGCACTTTTCCTTTTTTTTCGTTTTCCATAATCATCATTTTGGTTTTAATAATACAAATACATTTTATACTTATCACAGGAGGATAGCAGAGTAAAGAAAAATTATATATTGACAAAATTGTCTAAATATGTTAGTTTCGTGGCGATAACGAATTAAAAACAAATAATTATGGATAAAAAAGAAATGCGCGCGGAATATGAGCGCGTTTATGGCAAAACAGCCCCGATTAGTTGTGAAATGTTTTATAATCTGAGTTCGGAAGAACTCAAACGCTCGTACAAAGGCTATCAAATTCAAAAAAGCACAATCATTTTTGAATTTGATACGGAAAAAGCAATGGACATGGTTGGGCACGACATTGAAATGATGTTTCGCAATCGCTTAGGGAGAAAAATTTCTTTTTCCTTCGGCAGTAAAAGTTTCACTGTTTTCCTCAATCCGAGCGATATCGAGGAAACCGGCCAATATCTAACAGCGACAACTTGTCTTGATTGCTGGTTGAGAGGAGTTCCGCAAGATGAATATCGCCAACTTGAATATAAGGCGTATCTCGCCCAAGAAGATTGGCTTAATCCGGATGTTGTCAAACGCTATCATATAAAGAAGTAGATAGCTCTTCTTTGATAGCCACAACAAAAAAATCCCCTTTGAAAAAAACTTCAACGGGGAATTTTTTCTCCACTTTCTGAGGTAAAGCTTATTAAGTTGCAAGGGATTTTATTGCAAAAAAACCGTTTCGGAAAAGAAACGGCTTAAATTGGTAGGCGTGACAAGACTCGAACTTGTGACCTCTACGATGTGAACGTAGCGCTCTAACCACCTGAGCTACACGCCCAAAACTAAAAACTCCCAACGCAAAACCTTTTATAGCACAATTTTTTTTAAAAGAAACATTTTTTTATCATTTCCACCAAAAAAACGCTTCTCTTTTGAGACGCGTTTTTTATAATCAGACTGCTTTGCGCAGAAGGGCTTTTTGGAGTATCTCATGGCTCTTTTGGAGTTTTGAGAACATTTCCGCGGCGTTTGCGCTTTTATTTCTGTCGGGGTGATATTGCAAAGACAAGCGTCGATATGCTTGTTTTAAGCTATCTTCGCTTAAATCTTCATACTTCAACACCCATAAAGTCGCAGGCTTCTTGAACTTCATCCGAAACGTAATAACTCATACCCGATGTCGTTTGCTTAAAGTTGGCAAATTCGGGAATCTTCTCCGCCAACATACGGCAAAATTCGATTTTATAAAGTTGTTTAATCTTTGGTCTTTTGCCAAAAGGTTTTTATCTTCATCGGTGGAAGGTCTTTCCGTACCGGAGCTTTAATCATGCTAAACAAAACAAATTCAAATACCGACAAAAAAGCTAAAAACGCTACAGTTTTGAAATAAGAATCAAAAGTAAGGAAAAAACCTAAAATAAGCGGAGATGCTACACGAATTATATTTTTCAGACTTTCTAAATATCCCTTAAAAGTAATCATTTTTGAAGCAGGTACATTATCTGCCACAATCAAATTAAATGGGAATGCCTTACAAGACATAATGATACCAAAAACAATACCGCAAAATGGAATATAATTGATTATATCATCTTGCAAATAAATAAAGAACATAAAACCGATGAAGGTTGTGATAATGCCTAGTTGATACATCAGTAGCCTGTTGCCGCGTTTTATCCAATTTCCGGTAACATATGCCAAGATTGCGACAAAAATATAGCAAGCAAGATGATAAATACTGATGTCAGTAACACTTTCTTCCGTCTTTCTGAACAAAAAAGACACCATAAATGTACCAAGAAAGATATCATAAATCTTATTTATGCAATTTGTGACAATAAGTAAATAGGTATTTTTGTTTGAGGTTGGCATTATCACCGCTTAATAGGTATTATCACGATTAAATTCCTCTTGATAGCGCAGGATAATTTTAATCATTTCATCTTGAGGTAATTTAACTTTATTATATGGCCATGGCGGACCGCCCCAATTTGCATCTCCTTCTCGTCGTGGAATTATATGCCAATGCAGATGACGAACAACATTTTGTAGTGAAGCGATATTGATTAAATCTGTTTCAGGAAAAACTCTTTTGACTACTTTTGTTATATATAACAAATCTTGATGAACTTGTAATAAATCTGCCTCATCAATTTCTGAAAAATCCTTAGCGTGTTTATGATATATATAAACAAGATAGCCATAGTAATGTTGACTCTTATTAAGATACAAATTTCCGCAAGCAAATTTTTTAATAAACTGATGATCGCCATCACCTAACGGATTGCAAAAGCGACAAGATTCCATTTTATTTCTCTTATATATTTTAATTAATATTATATTGTATTTTAATTTTGAAAACTTAAAAAAGAGATAAAGAATAATATTAAACCATATTTTAACAGGTTATAATTAAAAATTCTCCATATAAAAAATTTTTAAGGACTTGCTATGTACGTTCTGATTGCCTTTTTAACGCCGCTTTTACACGCTTTGTCTTGTATTGTAGATGCGCATTTTTCTAATAATATTTTTAAGAAAGTGCCTTCGCTGGTATTTTATGCCACAATCAGCAACATCATTATCATTCCGTTTTTATTTTTATTCGGAACCCCGATTATTCCGCCATTAGAGATTTTAGCAATATTGTTTATCATCTCACTCATTGAAGTTTGTTATCAAATTCCTTATTATCACGCGCTCCGCAATATTGATACCTCGATTGTTGTGGCATTATTCTCTTTAGGTAAAATTGCCATTCCGGTATTGGCTTATTTTATCGTAAATGAAAAACTGAGCTTAACTCAATATTGCGGTTTCGGAATTATTTTACTTTCCACTTTTTTGCTTAATTTTGATATCAAGAAATTAAAAATTAATATTGCATTTTTCTTGATGTTGGTCGTATCTCTTTTATTATCGCTGTCTTCGGTATTATCCAAATATTCTTTGCAGAGTGTTGACTTTGTAACCGTTTTATTTTGGGGTTCACTTTTTGCAACATCAATCTGTTTATCTCTTTTACTTCTTCCTCAATATAGAACAGATATTGTAAGCACTTTTCCTCAATATAAAAAGAGAATCAAACTCTTTTTATCTAATGAAATTCTAAACCAAGGCGGAACGCTAGCCTTAACAATAGCTTTGGCTTATCTTCCGGTTTTGGTAGTCGAATCAATCGAATCATCACAAAGTATTTTTACGCTTTTGTTAGGGTTTATGCTTTACAAAATCTTCGGCAACCGCTTCAAAGAAAACTTAACCAGACAAGAAGTTATCAAAAAGCTCATCTCATTTACTGCTATTATTATCGGTATCAACATGGTTGTGCTGTAAGTAATCTGTAATAGAACATTGTATTGACATTTGTTTTAATTCAGCTTACTCTGTTTGAAAATTTATAATTATAAACTTAAATATTATTCTTAATGAAACAGTTTTTTTTAGAATTTATCGGTCTATCCCTTGTTGGGATAGGGTTATCATCTATAGTTAACTTATTTATACCGGAGGATATTGTAAATTGGCAAACGATAGTTTTTCCTCCCACAATAATGTCAGCAATTTATTGCATTGCCAAAGCTGTTGAAAACGGCTATGGAGAAGATGCTGTTGATGACTGATTGATTTTAATCTTCCAAAACACCCTTAACTAGAAAATAGTTAAGGGTGTTTTTTGATACAAAAAAAGGAGCATGAAGAATGCTCCTTAAAAAAAGGACAACAAAACACCCCTGTTGGAACGCAACAGGGGTGTAAAAAAAAGAAAGATAAGAAAGAAATGAGATG
>CALXPT010000002.1 GCA_944390355.1 uncultured Alphaproteobacteria bacterium
AATGGCGGTTCGCAGGTCTTGTAATCACTCGGACAGTCCTGTACGCATTCGGCAAAATATTTGTTATCTAACGGACAAAACTTGCTCGGCGTATAATTCTCGGGGCAAGAGGTTTTGTCATAGCCCATTTTGATGCAGTTTTCACCAGCCCCAGGGGGAAGAACGTCCGGTGTGCCACCTTCTAAATCCGTACCGACAAAATCCGCCCCGCCGCAATCTTTGGTATCCGTAATAAAGCAAACCTGCGCAACCTTAATCTCTTGCCGCGCACTAAAACTCGGCGGAGACAAGTAAACTTCAGAAAAGAGGTGTGTGTGAAGTGTGTGAACAAATGTAATTTTTTCTGAAGGAAGGGAAATACCGGCTCTCACATCCGGCACAAAAATCGCAACCGAAGATAACAGCCCAAACAATAAATAAACCTTGTTCATGATAAAAGTCCTTTCGATATTACTTATCTCCACGACTCGTATTATACCACAAGAAAAAAATCCTTTCAATAGAAATTTTCGAGGCTGGACAAGGCTTTGCACGAATTATTTGCATAAAAAGTAACCCACCGGCTAAGCCGGTGGGCTACTTTTTTGATTAAACTTTTAAGCAAGATAAAAGTTTATTCCTCCTCGGTTTCGACTTCGGGCTCGGTTATCTCATCCGAAAAATTATCTTCCGCATCAGATACACTTTCACCTAAAACCTCAGAACCGGTTTCTTCTTCCAACTCCTTATCATCGCCTTCATCGGCTTCCAACTTGGTAACGGAAACAACCTTTTCGTTATCCGCCGTTCTGAACAAAATAACGCCTTGGGTCTTGCGTCCGGCAATACGAATATCTTCAACCGGCATACGAATAAGTTTTCCGCCGTCGGTTACCATCATAATCTGCTGATTATCATCAATCGGGAAGGAGCTGGCCACCTCTTTGTTGCGTGCTGACATCTCCATATTGGCAATACCTTGTCCGCCGCGTCCGGTTATGCGATATTCATAAGATGAACTCCTCTTGCCGTAGCCGGTTGTTGTAACGGTTAAGATGAATTGCTCTTTTTCTTTCATTTCTTGATATTTTTCGGCAGTCAAAGCCTGCAGGGCAACACCTGTTTCTTCCAACTTGATGTCGCTGTCATCACCGCGCTCGGCCTGTATTCTCTTGATAGCGGAGCTGATGCGTGAATATTCGTCTCTTTCCTCTGAAGTTGCATCAACATGGTCTAATATCGACATAGAGATAACCTCATCCCCTGAGGCCAACTTGATGCCTCTTACTCCGGTAGAGTTTCTGCCGACAAACATTCTGACATCATCGACAGGGAAACGAATACATTTGCCGCTCTTGGCAGCCAACATGACGTCTTCTTCTTCGGTGCAGATACGGACATTAACAAGCTTATCCCCCTCATCAAGTTTCATGGCGATTTTGCCGTTTGACTGAACATTAACAAAGTCCATCAAAGAGTTGCGGCGGACGTTGCCTTGAGCGGTTGCAAACATAATGGACATATTCTCGCACTCAGCCTCGTTCTCCGGCAGTTTCATAATTGTGGTGATGTTTTCACCGTCGCTCAAAGGCAACAGATTAATAAACGGCTTGCCCTTTGATGTGGGTGAACCAAGCGGAAGTTTATAAACTTTCATTTTATAAACCTGTCCCTTGGATGAGAAGAACAACACCGGCGTGTGGGTTGACGCCACAAACAAACGGGTAACAAAGTCTTCATCCTTGGTCGTCATGCCGGATTTTCCTTTGCCGCCTCTCTTTTGCGCTTTATAGGCATTAAGCGGAACACGTTTGATATATCCGGCTTCCGTAACGGTAACGACCATTTCTTCCCTTTGGATGAGGGATTCGATATCGGTATCATACTCAATATCTTCAATCTTGGTGCGGCGAGGTGTGGCGTATTCGTCTTTAATGGCAATAAATTCATCACGCATAATGGCAAAGAGTTTTTCGCGGCTAGCCAAAATTTCGAGACAACGCTTAATTTCATCACCGAGTCCGAGGAGTTCTTGGTGAATTTTATCTCTTTCAAGACCGGTTAAGCGTTGTAATTTCAAATCCAAAATGGCACGAGCTTGGTCTTCTGACAAATGATAGAACCCGTTTTCGACTTTTCGATCAGGTTCATCAATAAGTTGGACGAGAGCCTCGACTTCACCGGCGGGCCAAGCGCGGCTGATTAAAGCATCTTTAGCCTCTTGCGGGTTAGGCGCGGTACGGATTAATTCGATGACGGGATCCAAGTTTTCAACCGCGATTGCCAAGCCGACCAAGACATGCGCTCTGTCACGGGCTTTGTTGAGTTCAAAGATGGTGCGGCGGCGAACAACTTCTTCGCGGAAGTTCACAAAAGCGGAGATGATATCTTTTAGATTCATCATCATCGGCCGTCCGGCATTGATTGCGAGCATATTCATACCGAAGCTGGTCTGCAGCGGAGTGAATTTATAGAGTTGGTTTAACACGACATCCGGCTGAAAATCGCGTTTTATTTCAATCACCACGCGGACGCCCTGACGGTCGGACTCATCTCTGATTTCGGAAATACCCTCGATTTTCTTATCTTTCACCAGCTCGGCGATACGGGCAATCATTGCGGCTTTGTTAACCTGATAAGGAATTTCATGGACGATGATGGCCTCTTTGTCCTTATGCAGTTCTTCAATGGTGCATTTAGCGCGCATCATCACCGAACCTCTGCCGGTGTAGTAAGCAGACTTAGCACCGCCATAACCAAGGATTAAGCCTCCGGTCGGAAAATCCGGCCCTGGGACGATTTTAATTAAATCTTCGATAGAAATATCGGCATTGTCAATATAAGCGCAGCAAGCATCAAGCACTTCGCCCAAGTTGTGCGGCGGAATATTTGTGGCCATACCGACGGCGATACCGTTTGCGCCGTTAACGAGCAGGTTAGGGTATCTGGCAGGCAAAACCGAAGGTTCTTGGAGTGTTTCATCATAGTTTGGAACAAAATCAACCGTGTCTTTGTCGATATCCTCAATCAAAGCATGGGCGACTTTTTCCAAACGCGCTTCGGTATAACGCATGGCGGCGGCACTGTCGCCGTCCATAGAGCCGAAGTTTCCTTGTCCGTCGACCAACGGCAAACGCATTGAAAACGGCTGTGCCATACGCACCATAGATTCATAAATAGCGGCATCGCCATGCGGGTGATATTTACCCATAACATCACCGACGATACGCGCTGATTTTCTGTAAGGTTTGTTATAATCATAACCGTTTTCAAACATACCGTAGATAATGCGGCGGTGCACGGGTTTCAAGCCGTCTCGAACGTCCGGCAAGGCGCGAGCGACAATAACGCTCATGGCATAATCCAGATAGGAGCGTCGCATTTCATCCGAAATTTCGACCGGCATAATACCTTCGGCATTGCTGGGAGCCAAAACTTCTTCATCTTGATTTAATTCATCAGTCATATCATTCCTTTAACAACATAATTTTAACTAAAGATGAGGATAGCAAATTTTAGATATTCGCTCCAGCGTTTTTGCGGACTTATAAACAGCACTTTGCTCTCTATGGGCAAAAAAAGTGCCTTAAAATTGATTTTGAAAATTTTGCTCCAGTCAAAAGTTAACGCAAAATCTAAAATTACCCCGTTTAATCGGTTTTTTTTGCATACTAAAAAAGAGAGAAAGCTCCCCTTCTCTCTTTTTTAGTACAACTTATACACTTAAAACGGAATGTCATCATCCAAGTCAGCGGATGGAGCAGGAGCAGCCGCATCCCAACCTGCGCCTGACGGAGCACCCGAAAACACATCGTTGCCGCCGGCCGGAACACCATCACCTTTACCGTCAAGCAAAGTCAAATTACTTGAAAAATTCTGTAACACCACCTCGGTCGTATATCTCTCGGCACCGGTATTGTCAGACCACTTGCGGGTTTGGAGCTGTCCTTCAATATAAACTTTAGAGCCTTTGCGCAAATATTTTTCGGCAATATCAGCCAATTGAGGGTTAAAAATCACCACGCGGTGCCACTCGGTGCGGTCTTTGCGTTCACCGGAAGTCTTGTCTCTCCAAGTATCGGTTGTTGCCACACTCAAATTCACGATTTTAGAACCGCTTTGTGTATTTCCGACTTTGGGGTCAGCACCCAAATTTCCGACTAAAATAACTTTATTTATGCTTCCTGCCATAGTTTCATACCTTAAGAATTAATTAAAAACTCTCTTCACTATAAACGTTTTATTTTTTTTTATAAAGCAAAATTTTATCATAACGCTTCATTGTTAATAAATTTGTGTATATTGTCCTTTTTGACGGATATAAATACTATAATGGAACAGATGCTGCGGCACGCCGTCATCAAAGCCGATATTCCCCCACGGGAAAGAGGTTGTACCGCTTTTAATCGCTTGCACGACTTTGGCATAGTCAAAGGAGGCCGCTTTTTTAACGAGAGCTTCCCAGAATTTAACCGATAAATAGCCATACATTCCGAGTCCCTCAGGTTCAAGACCTTTAAGACGTAAATTAACGATAGTCTCGGCCATTTCGGGCAAATCTTCCATCGAATGCAATCCGAGATAAAAAATCGTATCGGCATAACGCCCCATAATTTCGTCATAATCTTGTTGAGCTTTATATTTGTTGGCAAATATGGGAAAGTGAACATTTTCGCTTTTAATCAGGCTGGCGACTTCGGCGGTTTGCTGCGGTGTACCCAAAATATAAGCGACTTCGTTTTTTTCCTCCAAAACCTTATCGACCAAGTCATCATAGTCATCATCAAAAGAAGCGTAATTATAAGCTTTTATGTACTCAATTTCATCATGAGATTTAAATTCTTGTTGAATGGCATAAGCCAAATCGACCAAATCGCGGCTCAAACTGTCATAAATCAAAGCGACCTGCTTGCCGTCAAACAAGCGTTTGTAAAAATGATAAAAATCTTCGCTTTGGCGTTCTTTATAACCGGCAAGTTTAATCAACCCCTCGGGAGAAGATTCACTGCTTTGGGGTTTAGAAACGGCAACCGGAACGATTTGAATAATTTTAGCCTTGGAATAAATTTCACTGACCGCTTGCAAATTATTGGAGCAATAAGGTCCGATAATCAAAGATATTTTGTCTTTGTCGGAACTATTTTGCGCAAGCATATTGGCAACGGTCAACGCACCGGAATCATCACAAGGGTCATTAACCGTAATCATGTTGATTTCCTGCCCGTTCAGCCCGCCGTCATGGTTGATAAGCTCAACGGCACTTTGCACGCCTTGAACGATTTGTTCGCCGAAAATTTTATATTCACCGTCCAAAGGAACAACCACGGCCACATTAACGGCCGCATAAACAAATTGCGGCCAAAAAAACATCACGCTCCACAAAGCGAATTTCCGAAAATTTTTCAAAGTCAATAACCCGTTTGATAATATTTGCTTATTATTCTTAAGCTTATTCTACATTTTTTATCTAAAAAAGCAACAATTTATATCCAAACGATTTTTCATACTTTTTTGTTGCAATTTTGTTCTGTTTTCGATATATTGCGAACTGGAGAAAAAATAACAATGGCAAACGATTTTATCAAGATAAAAGGTGCGCGTGAGCATAACCTTAAAAACATAGATATCAATATTCCGAAAAACAAATTAACGGTTATCACGGGACTCTCCGGTTCGGGCAAATCATCTCTGGCTTTTGACACGATATACGCCGAGGGACAGCGTCGTTATGTGGAGAGTTTGTCGGCCTATGCCCGCCAGTTTTTGGAGTTAATGAAAAAGCCGGATGTGGATTCGATAGAAGGATTATCGCCGGCCATATCAATCGAGCAAAAAACCACATCGCACAACCCGCGCTCCACGGTAGGAACGGTAACGGAGATTTATGATTATATGCGTTTGCTCTGGGCGCGCGCCGGCACGCCTTATTCGCCGGCGACGGGCTTGCCGATAGAATCACAGACCGTTTCGCAAATGGTAGATAAAATAGCGGCATTTCCCGAAGGCACAAAACTTTTGCTACTGGCACCGATAGCGCGCGGCAAAAAAGGCGAGTTTAAAAAAGAAATTGAGAGTTTGCAAAAACAAGGCTACCAACGCATAAAAGTGGATGGAGAAATTTACGAGATAGAAGAAGTTCCGCCGTTGGCCAAAACAATCAAACATGACATAGAGGTTGTTGTTGACCGAATAGGCGTTAAAGCAGGGATTGAAGAACGATTGGCTCAGTCGGTAGAGACGGCATTAAAATTAAGCGGCGGTCTGTTGTATGTTGAAGATTATACGAGCAAAGAGCGGAGCATTTTTTCTTCGAAATTTGCCTGTCCTGTTTCAGGCTTCACGATTGAGGAAATTGAGCCTCGCTTGTTTTCGTTTAACAATCCGTTCGGCGCATGCCCGCATTGCGACGGAATAGGCGCAAAGCTGTATATGGATCCGGATTTGGTTGTTCCGAACGAAAATCTTTCGCTGAGTCAAGGTGCGATTGCCCCGTGGAATACCGGAAAATCAGCATTTTATACCCAAACGGTTAATTCATTGGCTGATTTTTTGCATATTTCCACCACGACGCCATGGAAAGAATTGCCCGAAGAAGCTAAAAAAATCATACTGTATGGTTCGGGAAATGTTTGTGTTCCGATGTATTTTTCGCGTTTTATGACCGACAAGCCCTTTGAAGGCGTTATCCCGAATATGGAGCGTCGTTTTCTGGAAACGGATTCATCTTGGGTCAGAGAAGAATTTGCCCGCTATCAATCGGCGGCACCATGTGAATTTTGCCACGGCAAACGCCTAAAACCGGAGGCTTTAGCCGTTAAGATAAACGGATTCGACATTATGGATGCCTCAGAGCTTTCCATCAAACGAGCACTGGAGTGGTTTTCACATGTAGAAGAAACATTAACACCCAAAAAGGCTGAAATTGCCCACCGAATTTTGAAAGAAATCATAGAACGATTGACTTTTTTGAATAACGTCGGGCTGGATTACTTGTCTCTGTCACGCCAATCAGGAACATTATCCGGAGGAGAATCACAGCGCATACGCTTAGCCTCTCAAATCGGTTCGGGCTTGACCGGAGTGATGTATGTATTGGATGAACCGTCCATAGGTTTGCACCAAAGAGACAATGACCGTTTGCTTTCGACATTGACGCGCCTACGAGATATAGGCAACACGGTAATAGTCGTGGAACATGATGAAGATGCAATCCGCTCAGCCGATTATCTGGTAGACATGGGGCCTGCTGCCGGAGATTTAGGCGGCAATGTAACGGCAAGCGGCACGGTTGCCGAAGTTTTGGAAAACAAGAACAGCTTAACGGCGCAATATCTGAACGGTATCAAAAAAATAGAAGTTCCTCAAAAACGCCGCAAAGGCAACGGCAAATTTATTGAACTGAAAGGGGCAAAAACCAATAATCTGAAAAACGTAAATGTCAAAATTCCGTTAGGAACATTTACTTGCGTAACGGGAGTGTCAGGCGGAGGCAAGTCATCATTGATATTAGAGACATTGTTTAAAGCACTGGACAAGGAGTTGAACGGCAGCCGCATGCCTGCCGGCCGCTATGATTCCGTTATGGGCGTTGAAAATATAGATAAAATCATAGACATAGACCAATCTCCGATAGGCCGCACGCCGCGTTCCAATCCGGCAACATATACGGGCTTGTTTACGAATGTCCGCGACTGGTTTGCCGGACTCCCTGAAGCAAAGGCAAGGGGGTATAATGCCGGAAGATTTTCATTTAATGTAACGGGCGGCCGTTGTGAGGCATGCAAAGGCGATGGTGTAACCAAAATAGAGATGCACTTTTTGCCGGATGTCTATGTGGAATGTGATGAGTGCCACGGCAAGCGTTTTAATCGAGAGACATTGGAAATAAAATACCGAGACAAATCCATATCAGATGTTTTGGATATGACGGTAGATGAGGCATATAAATTTTTTGAGGCGATTCCCTCAATAAAAAACCGTTTGGCGTTGTTGCAACAAGTGGGATTGGGGTATATCCACTTAGGCCAACAGGCGACAACATTATCCGGAGGGGAGGCACAGCGCATCAAATTGTCTAAAGAATTATCGAAGCGCGCAACGGGACGT
Organism: uncultured Alphaproteobacteria bacterium; assembly: GCA_944390355.1. GTDB lineage: Bacteria > Pseudomonadota > Alphaproteobacteria > RF32 > CAG-239 > HGM16780. The sequence goes on from CALXPT010000002.1 coordinate 8,086, forward strand.
ACACTCTATATTTTAGATGAGCCGACGACGGGACTTCATTTTGAAGATATCAATAAACTGTTGCAGGTATTGCATACCCTGGTCGAGCACGGCAATACGGTTTTGGTAATAGAACATAATCTGGATGTGATTAAAACGGCGGACTATATCATAGATTTAGGCCCCGAAGGCGGAGACGGCGGCGGCAAAATCATAGCCAAAGGCACGCCGGAAGAAGTTGCAAAAGTGGCAACAAGTTATACGGCACGCTATCTGAAAAAATATCTCTAAACGCGTGCCGTAAACAAGAAGAAAAACGGACTTTATTGACTGGCCCAAATAATTCGGTTAAGGAGTTTAATATCTTGAACCTTCAAGACCGAAACATCTTTAGGATTATTAATAGATTGTAGTTTAACGACTTGCCCGTCGAAAAATAAAAATTCTTTAATAAAAGTTTCACTTGACTTGGTGAGGATGATAACGCGATCCATAGAATTAATTTCCGAATATCGTTCCACAACCAGAGTTGCTCCGAGCGGGTAGAATGGTTCAAAATTTTTAGAATCCACATCGACGGCATAGGTGTTTTGCGGCAAGAAGGGCAAACAAGCCGTTTGCCAAGAAGAAGTATCGTTTTGCTTAGGAGAAAATTTTGCCGGATTTTTAATATTTGAGAGAGTAACGGAAGGAACGGTGAGATAATTTGAAATATGAGATTTATTTTCCGCCAAATAATAAAAGTCAGCAAAATTCAAATGACAAGTATCTAAAATTTTATTTAAACTTTCAAGAGAAGGACAACGCTTTTTACCGTTAGGGCCGACACGCTTGCTTTTGTTAAAAGTCGTCGCATCTAAGCCGGATTTTTTAGCTAGACCGGAAAGAGACAAACCATTTTGCTTTGCAATCTTATCAATAGCTTGCCAAATTTGATCATAATTCATAATTTTTTCCTTAATATAATAAGTTATGTTAACATCCTAGTCGAGTACATCTATAAAATTAAAAAAATAAAATTTACACACTTTTAATATAATTATAAATATTAAAAATTGTCAATCAAAAATAATACTAATTTACGAGAGTGAGTTAATGCAAAAAAAATTAGTAGAAAATTAACTCTTAAAAAATAAAATACCGCGCGAAGGACAAGAGAATGGAAATAACGGAAGAAATAGCACATATACAAGGAATGCCCAAGAAATTGGTCGTTTTTTTGCATGGCTATATAGACTGCGCCCAAGGTATAGAAAAAACAATTTCAGATTATATACCGAGGTTGCACGATTGTGCTCTCCATATACCGCAAGCCCCGATAATCTGCGAGATACACGAAAAACGTCGGCAGTGGTATTCGATGCACCGTTTTGATCCTGATGATGCACGCAAATATGTCCCGACCATGCGGGAGTGCGCATCAATATACAATAAGATGACTTTAGGTTTCGAAGAATCCTTTGAATATCTTAATCCCTATCTGGATAACTTGTTGCAAGAGTATCAATTGGAAGATAAAGATTTATACTTATGCGGGTTTTCGCAAGGGGCAATGTTGGCGATATACACGGCCTTAATGAGAGAGAAGGAAATTGCCGGTTGCGTAAGCTTTTCGGGAATAATGGCACCATATAAATATCTGGAACAACACGCAAAGTCAACACCGCCTTTTTTGCTGATACATGGTGATGCGGACAATCTGGTTCGATTTGCTGCGCTAAAATTTACAAAACAAAAACTGGAAAAGTTAGGAGCCGAAGTATCAACAGTGGCAATAAAAGACGGTTTACACCAAATAACGTCCGAAGGACTAGAAAAAGCCACATATTTTATCACGACAGGCAAGCTCCCCGCCGACGAAGACTAAAGACAATAATTTTTACAAGAAAGGTATGGGGTTAATGAGACCGCCGTCTTTAAGATAATTATTTTCGGCGCGGTCAAGTTTCAAAGAGCTGTTTTTGCCGAAATTTCGCTCATAAATTTCACCATAGTTTCCGACAAAGCTGAGAGCCTGCCGCACCCAAGTCGGATTCAAGCCGAAAGAGAGCCAAAGTTTAGAATCATCGCCGACCAAATTGCGCTGAGAAGAGTTTTTAAGCCCGATTTTGACTTTTGCATTAGCCGAAGAAATACCGTATAAATCCGAAAGCTGTAATGCATTAACAATCCATCTGGCAATGGCTTGCAATTTGTCATTATCTTTAGCAACAAGGATATAAGAAGGTTTCAAAGCCACCGCTTCGGGCAAAAGCTGAACCTCACTTTCTTCTGGGTCATAATTTTCAAAACTTGTTTGTAAAACACCGTTAAGGAAGATTCTGTTTCCGGTCAGGATTTTGCAGCGATTTAACAAAAAAGCCTGCTTTGCGCGTTCTTCGGAATTAAAAGGCAACAGGCTGAAATCCAAATCATAACGCAGACTAAAATCTTCAACATTGCTGTAATCGGCGGTATTAGCAACGGCACAAACTTTTGCGCCTCTGAAATCTTCCATGGAGGAAGCCTCTTTATTTCCTCTGGCTAAAAAACCTTGCTGGTCATAATAAAGCAAAGTAGCGGGAGTATAAGAAGAGAGCATGTCAGCCTTAGCGGAAATATTAGCCCCGCCGAGCATAACATCAATTTTCCCGAGCCTTAAGGCTTTAGAAATTTCATTGGCTTTAATATCAACCATCTCAAATTTGTCGGGCTGTCCGAAAATCGCAAGAGAAAAAGCCTGACAAATATCGGCATCAAATCCTTTCCAGCGGCCATCTTCAGTTTTAGAGACAAGGGCGGGAGCGGAGAGATTCGTACCGCACATAACTTTACCTCGTACGTTAATGACATGAAGTCCGTCAGCGGCACGGGCGTGGTTAGTCATAAATAACATAGCGCATAATAAAACTGAGAATAACTTAAATTTCATTTTTTTTAACCAATTACGAAATATATTAAATAAATCCATAGAGCTATAATAAGGCATTTAAAATGAAAATTAAGTTTTTTTTGCAACTTATCATATTGAGTTTTGCATTCTTTTGGACGCAAGGGGCGTTTGCGGAAGTAAATATAACAAAAGAAGAAGTTTTTTCATGGGCAAACAAAAGGGGAGAAGAACTAATTAATGCCTTGTCTGAAGAAGATTTAACGGCGAAGTATCAAAAATTGGATTCTCTGTTCGGAGAATATGTCGATTCTGAATACATCGCCCGTTTTGCCGTTGGCAAATATTGGCCGAAGTTCACCCCGAATGAGCAAAAACAGTACCAAACATTGTTTAGGGACTATATTTTGGGGTTGTATAAGACATATCCGCTGAGAATTAATCGGAGTAATATAAGTTATAGGGTGTACCGAGTTGAGATTAAAGACAATAATCGAGCCGCAGCCTATATAACGATAAATCGGCGGGATGTAGAAGAATCAGATCCGCTTAAGAATATAATAATCGAACTTGAAATAAAAAAGGATAAAGGGGAGAAGAAATTAACGGATGTAAAGATAGCGGAAAGCAGCCTGCTTCAAGTGTTAAGGGGAAAATTTTATAAAATTTTGGCGCAAAATGACGGTGAAGTTTCATGGTTTTTGGAAGACTTGTCCGCAATGGTAAAATCGCTTAAGGAACAAGCGATTCTTGAGACAAATGAGTTTGAGGATGAAAATATAATAAGGAATGAGAATGAATATATTCAATAAAAAATCTTGAATTTCAAAAAGGATAAGTCTATTATCCTCAAACAAAACATAAAATAAATGAAAGAAGTAATGATGAAAGTAAGATTCGCCCCGAGTCCGACGGGATTTATGCATATCGGCAATACGAGAACGGCACTGTTCAATTGGTTATTGGCCCGCAAGATGGGAGGAGATTTTATGCTCCGTATTGACGATACGGATACACTGCGTTCAAAAAAAGAATATGAAGACGCGATAAGAGATGCGTTAAAATGGTTGCATTTGGATTGGATGGAAGAAGCTCGCCAAACGGCACGCCGTAATCGGTACGAAGAAATCACCGAAGAGTTAAAACGCAAAGGCCGGATATATGCATGTTATGAAACGCCCGAAGAACTGGAGTTTATGCGTAAGAGGTTGCTGGGTAAGGGGCTGCCGCCGATTTACGACCGCTCGGCACTGGAGCTGACGGAGGCGCAGATAGCCAAGTATAAAGCCGAAGGGCGCCGCCCGCATTATCGTTTTAAGCTGGAAGAAGGGGATATAGTATGGCATGATTTGGTCAGGGGCGAGTGTCGCTATTCGGAAAAGAATTTGAGTGATCCGGTGATTATTCGCGCGGATGGCACATTTTTATACCACTTGCCTTCGGTCATAGACGATGTGGATTTTGGGATTACGCATATTGTGAGAGGCGAAGACCATGTAACCAACACGGCGGCACAGATTCAAATGTTTGAAGCCATCGGAGGTAAGGCACCGGAATTTGCCCATTTGCCGCTTTTAACCGGAAAGGAAGGAAAATTATCAAAGCGGTTGGGAAGCATGGGTGTCAGAGAATTGCGTGCCGAAGGCGTTGAGGCAATGTCCATATGCTCGTTTCTGGCAAAATTAGGCACATCGGATGCGATTGAGCCATTTTATAATTTAGATGATTTGGCCAAAACTTTAGATTTTTCAAAAATCGGACATGCGCAACCGAAATTTGATGTGGAAGAACTCAAAAAGTTCAATACGCACTTGGTACACGGATTGCCTTATGAAAAGATAAAACAACGCTACGGCGTAAAAGAAGAATTTTGGTCAGCGATAAAAGGGAATATTAGCGTTGCGGATGACATTAAAATTTGGCGTCAAATATGTGAGGAAAAGGTCTCACCTAAAGTAGAAGATACAGATTTTTTGAAAGAAGCAGCAAGTTTATTGCCAGCAGAGCCATGGGATGAAAATACGTTTAGCCAGTGGACGTCGGAGCTCAAAGCAAAGACAGGCCGAAAAGGCAAGGATTTGTTTCATCCGATACGATTGGCAGTGACGGGCGTAGAAAATGGTCCTGAGTTAAAATTATTGCTTCCGCTAATAGGTAGAGAAAAAGTTTTTTCGAGATTAAACGGAGAAACAGCCTAGGAAACAAACATACAAAGAAGAACAAAAAGATATAACCCCTGTTTTGAATAACGAACGGGGGTTATAATTGTGTGGATATCGTGATAATAATGGTTAATAAATTATGAAAAGTGTTTTATGTAAAAAAAAGGGGAAATTTAAACTAACGATTGGGGAAACTCGTGAGTAATTTTATTCAAAGTATTAAAAATATGTCGGCAGGCCGTTTAATAGCTCTGGCAGCCGTAGTACTGTTTTTAATAAGCTTTTTTGTATATCTGGCCACACAATTAAACTCGACCAGTTATTCTGTATTATATACCGATTTGGAATTAGAAGATGCCAAGCAGATTGTTGAGCGACTTGAGAGCTCGAATGTCAAGTATAAGTTGGCCAAGAACGGGACGGAGATTTTAGTTCCGACGGATGTAGTGAATAAAATGAGAGTTGACACGGCAGAGTTAGCATTGGCCTCCAAAGGTTCAAACGTAGGCTATGAGCTTTTTGATAATACGGATGCGTTGGGTTCGACCAATTTTGTGCAGAATGTGAATTTGGTACGAGCATTGGAAGGCGAGTTGGCGCGGAGTGTTCGTAGCGTCGATAATATAAAGAGTGCACGGGTACATCTGGTATTGCCGAAGAGAGAAATGTTTTCGAGAGAAGAGCAAAAACCGAGTGCCTCGGTAGTGATACGAACGATAAACGGTCCGTTGAGTGAACAAAGCGTTTCAGCAATACAAAAATTAATAGCAGCATCTGTACCTAAATTGTCAGTTAAAGATGTTGCGATAGTTGACAGTTCGGGCAACTTGTTAACCGAAGAAAAGAATAAAAAGCTTCAAGACATCAGCCGCAACGAAGAGATACATCGAGAGCTGGAACAGCAAATGACGGAACGTCTGCAGCTATTGTTGGATAAGAGTTTGGGATTAGGGACATCACGGGCGCAAGTCTATTTGGAAATGGATTTTGATCAGGTTGTAACCAATGAAGAAATCTACGATCCTGATGGACAGGTTGTTCGTTCAGAGGCAAGTAGTAGCGGAACATCGGCAACAACGGACCAGAATGCACCAGTAACGGTAGCACAAAATATTCCAAACGGAGACAATGTGCTTGAAGGAGAGGGAAGTTATACACAAAGTACAAATGATGAATCAACAGTTAATTACGAAATTTCAAAGATAGTGAGAAACAAAATCAAAAACAACGGCACGATTAGCCGAATGACGGCGGCCGTGATAGTTGACGGCATTTATGAGCGAGATTCGGAAGGCAAAATAGTCTATCGCCCGCGCACCGAGGAAGAGATGCGCAAATTAAGCGATTTGGTAAAATCGGCGGTAGGATATAATCCGGATAGAGGAGATATGGTTGAAGTAAAAAATCTTCAATTTGCAAGAGAAGATTTGAAACCGGAGAAGGTAGAAGAAATTTTGATTTTAGGCTTCACCAAAGCAGAGGTCATAAGAATAGCGGAAGGCATAGGCGTTGCATTGGTTGCTATATTGGTAATACTGTTGGTGATACGTCCGCTGATAAACAATGCATTTGATGTATCGAATAAAGGCTCAGACATCCGACTTCTGGGAGAAAATGCGGAAGAAGACAATCTTCTCTTATCAAATTTCTTGAATGAGGAAACGGATACGCAAACGGAGATGATAAATTTAAATAAGATAGATGGACGAGTCAAAGCCTCCTCCGTTAAAAGGATTAACGAAATTGTTGAAAAGAACCCCGATGCCGCTGTAAATATAATCAGAGGTTGGCTCTATCAGAATGATAACAATGGATAACGGCGATGAAACAAAATGTGATTGATGATTACAACTTATTAACGGGTCAACAGAAGGCCGCAATTTTGATGATGTCTCTGGAAGAGGAAAAGTCAGCAATATTGTTTTCCTTAATGGATGACGAAGAGATAAAGGAACTCTCGGTGATAATGGCCTCGTTAGGAAAAGTTAATTCCAATGTAGTGGAGCAGCTTTTTTCGGAATTTAATGAAAAGCTTTCGAACACGGGAGCTTTAATCGGAACATATGAGACAACGGAAAGGTTGCTGTCAAAATCGATGGATAAAGACCGCGTAGCCTCAATCATGGAAGAGATAAGAGGACCTGCGGGACGTACCATGTGGGATAAATTGGGCAACGTGAACGAACATGTTTTGGCAAATTATCTGAAAAACGAATATCCGCAAACCATTGCTGTAATTTTATCAAAAATCAAACCGGAACATGCGGCCAAAGTTATAGCCTTGTTGCCGGAGAATTTTGCAATGGAAATTATAATGAGAATGTTGCGAATGGATTCGGTACAAAAAGAGGTATTGGACGGATTGGAAAAGACATTGCGAAAAGAATTCATGAGTAATCTATCGAAGTCGACACACCGCGATTCTCATGAGCTTATTGCCGATATATTCAATTCCTTGGATCGCAACACGGAAGCACGTTTTATGGATGCGTTGGAAGACCGCAATCCGGAATCGGCCGATCGCGTCAAGTCTTTGATGTTTACGTTTGAAGATTTGGTCAGAGTGGATTCGCAAGGTATTCAAATTTTGCTGCGTAATATAGATAAAGACAAGCTTTCTGTAGCTCTCAAAGGCGCATCCGAAACAATTAAAGAACTCTTCTTTAGCAATATGTCCACACGCGCCGGCAAGATTATCAAAGAAGATATGGAAGCGATGGGGCCTGTACGTTTGCGTGATGTTGAAGAAGCGCAGCTCTATATTGTTAATACGACCAAAGAATTGTCAAATTCAGGAGAGATAGTCATTAGCGAGGGTAAAGACAGCGACGAGCTGATATACTAGAAGAACGGAGCTAAAACGAGTATCGATGGCAGAATATGAAAAATTTTTATTTGATAATTTTGTAATAGAAGACAAGGATGAATTGCCTCCTCTTCCGGAAGACTTATCTGCGCCGTCAACGGATACTGCATTGATTATACCGGAAGGAGCGGATATCTCGGAAGCAGATGTTGAAATCAAACCGGATTCTACGGAAGGGAAGGATTCGGAAGAAATAGAACCGGAAACTACAGAGAAAACAGAAGAAATAGCACTTGAGGAAGAAACCCCTCCTGAACCGCAAGAAGAGCTCAAAGAAGAAGACGATGAATTGCCGGTTGTGATAACTTATACCGAAGAAGAAGTAGCGGAAAGAGTAGAACAGGCAAAAAAAGAAGCATACAACAAAGGTATAACAGATGCCGCCAATTCGTCTCAGGCACAAATACAACATTTGTTGACGGAAATAGATAAGCTGTTACAGGAAAAACTATCGGAAATGTCAACGATAAAAGAAGAGTTGAGCAAAGGATTCCGCAGTATGGGAATAAGTCTTTTAGAGACTTTGGTGCCGAGTTTGATTAAGGAGCAAGCCGTAGAATTATTAAATAATTTTTTAAGACAGAACTTTGAAAATTTTGTAAAAGAGCCGAAACTGACATTTTATTTTAATCCGGAAATATTGGTGAAAACGCAAGAAATGTTAGGGGCACTAGCCCATAAAAATGATTATGAAGGCAAGATAGTCTTGCATAAAGACCAAAATTTGGCTATAAGTGAATGTCGGATAGAATGGGAGAACGGCGGGGTAGAATATAATACAACGCAAATGTTGGAAACAGCAAAAGCATTAATAAAAGAGGGAGAATAGTAGCATGAGTGAGAACCTAAATTTAGAAGAAATCGGAGACAGTCAGGTTAATGACGACGAGCCGATTTTGAAGAAAGAAAGTGCGATAGATAATTTTGATATACCAAGTTCCGTGTCGGATCTGGAACCGGTATATGAAATTCCGGTAAAAGTATCTGCGGTTTTGGGCAAAGCGAGGATGAGTGTTTCGCAGCTTTTAAAGTTGAACAAGGGAGCGATAATAGAGCTTGACCGCAAAATCGGAGAGGCAATAGATATATATGTGAACAACAATCTGGTAGCCAGAGGAGAAGTCGTTGTCGTAGAAGACAAACTCGGCATAACCATGACGGAAGTTGTTAAAAACACGGGAAAATAGAGGAAAGGTATAAATGCAGCTTCTCATCATCGGAACATTGGAAGGACAAATCGGAGCCGCCAGCAAAATAGCTTTAGAGCAAGGGGGGCAAGTTTCCATAGCCGACGACATTGCGCCGGCAATGGAGATTTTGCGTTCAGGCAAAGCCATAGAACTGGTTATGATAGATGTCAAGCTGGATGTATATAAGTTTATTCAAACACTTGAAAATGAACGAATAAATGTATTAGTCGTAGCCTGTGGCGTAGCAAACGATTCGTCATTGGCGGTAAAAGCGATTAAAGCCGGAGCCAAGGAATATATCCCTCTTCCGCCGGATCCGGAGTTAATCGGAGCAGTTTTGGCCGCAGCCACCAGAGAAAATCATGCCTTAATTTACGGCGACAAAAAGACCGAAAAAATCTTAAAGATGGCAAAACAAATCGCCCCCTCGGAAGCCAATGTTCTGTTAACCGGAGAATCAGGGACGGGTAAAGAAATTTTCTCGCGATTTGTACATGATAATTCGAAACGAGCCAACAAAAAATTTGTGGCGGTTAATTGCGCGGCCATTCCGGAAACATTGCTGGAATCAGAACTTTTCGGATATGAAAAAGGAGCGTTTACGGGAGCGGTAGCGCGCCGTATCGGCAAGTTTGAAGAGGCGAGCGACGGAACGTTGCTGCTGGATGAAATATCGGAAATGGACATTCGCATTCAAGCAAAGTTATTGAGAGCAATACAAGAAAAAGAGATAGACCGTATCGGAGGAAAAACGCCGATAAAGGTAAATACGAGGATAATAGCAACCTCAAACCGCAATCTGGCAGAAGCTGTGAGACAAGGGACATTCAGACAAGACTTGTATTATCGCTTGAATGTCGTCAACATAAACATCCCGCCGCTAAGAGAGAGACAAGACGACATAATGGTTTTGGCGAAGCATTTTGTAAAAAAGTATTCAGAGTTAAACGATATCTCATTAAAACCGCTGGATAAAAGTTCGGAAGAAAAATTATTAAATTATCTTTGGCCGGGAAACGTTCGCGAGTTGGAAAATACGATTCATCGCGCGGTTTTGATGAGTGTCGGCGAAACAATTTCATCAGATGCAATTATTTTGGATGATGAAAATTCGGTGATAAACAAGCCCGAAATCGGAGAAGAAATGAGCGGGTCGGAATTTGTCGGTCGAACGGTAGCGAATATGGAGCGCAATTTGATAATAGATACCCTAAAGCACACGCTGGGAAATCGGACAATAGCGGCAAACATATTGGGAATATCGATTCGTACATTGCGAAATAAGCTCAAACAGTATGAAGAAGAAGGGATAGATATTCCGCAAGGCTAACAAAATAAAACCAAGGGGAAATTAGGGGATAGAAAAATAAATGGCCAAACAAACACAAAAAAAGAGTGCGGCGGCATTTAATGCCAAGTCAGTAAAGGGCGCGATAGTATCATCACTGCACCGAGGAGATTTGTTGTTTGCATTCAGCATTATTTTGATGCTGGTTATATTGATAATGCCGATGCCGGCATGGTTGTTGGATATTGCTTTAGCCTTGTCGATAACGGTTTCTTGCCTAGTATTAATGACGGCCATTTTTATCGAAAGACCAAATGAGTTTAACGCGTTTCCGCTGATTTTGTTAATAACCACCTTGTATCGACTATCGCTGAATTTGGCTTCAACGCGATTGATATTATCGAAAGGATATACGGGTCCTGATGCGGCGGGAGAGGTAATAAAGGCATTTGGCGGATTTATAATGGGCAATAACTTTATAATCGGCGTAATTGTTTTTGCCATATTGGTAATAGTAAATTTTATCGTCATAACCAAAGGTTCGGGACGTATAGCAGAGGTTGCCGCCAGATTTGCATTGGATGCCATGCCCGGAAAACAAATGGCGATAGATGCGGATTTATCATCGGGATTAATCACCGAAGATGAGGCGAGAGCGCGTCGCGAAGAATTATCAAAAGAAAGTTCATTTTACGGAGCTATGGACGGTGCCTCAAAATTTGTAAGAGGAGATGCCATAGCCGGCTTAATAATTACGTTCATAAATATCGTAGCCGGAATGATAATCGGCATGGCGCAAAACCATATGAGTTTTGCCGAAGCGGCGGAAACATATACGAGATTGACCGTAGGAGACGGGTTGGTTTCACAAGTACCTGCACTGATAATTTCAGTTTCGGCAGGTATATTGGTATCCAAAGCAGGCATGACGGATTCGACGGATAAAGTATTGTTTGCACAAGTTTCAAATTATCCGAAAGCATTGGGAATGAGTTCATTTTTGGCGGTGTGCTTAGGCATGCTCCCCGGAACACCGACATTGCCGTTTGTGATGTTGGCGGCATTAACCGGTGTAACGGCATATTATTTGAATAAGCAGCAACAGGTAGCCCAAGAGCGTTTGGCAGAAATGAAAGAGGAAGAGAAAAAACAAACCGCAATAGCCAAAGCCGCCGATGAGCCGATAGCCAATGCGTTAAAGATAGACTTGATTCGCCTTGAGATAGGCTATGGTTTATTGCCGTTGGTAAACGAGCAAAACAATCGCAAATTAACGGATCAGATAAAAGCCTTGAGACGCTCGTTGGCGGTAGAGTTGGGATTCGTGATGCCTTCGATTCGCATTCAGGATAATATGCAGCTTCCGCCGAATGAATATAATATATACATCAAAGAAGTAAAATCAGGCAGAGGCGAACTTCGTCCGACCCAGTTGTTGGTTATGGACCCGAGAGGAGAACCGATATCGCTCCCCGGAGAAAATACGTTTGAACCGACATTCGGGTTGAAGGCGATGTGGATAAACCCCTCCTATCGAGAAGAAGCAATGTTTAGGGGCTATACGGTGGTTGATCCGGCCACGGTCGTAACGACGCATATCACCGAGTTAGTTAAAGATAATATGCCGGAACTGTTATCCTATGCCGAAACGCAAAAACTTCTGGATGAAATGGATAAAGAACAGCAAAAACTCATAAAAGAGCTTGTTCCGAACAAAGTAACGATAGGAGCGATTCAGCGCGTATTGCAAAATTTATTGCAGGAACGAGTTTCAATACGCGATTTGCCGACCATTTTGGAAGGAATTTCGGAAGCCGTAGCCTCGACGCGGAGCTTGATGATGATAACCGAACATGTCCGCACCCGTCTTGCCCGTCAACTTTCAAATGCGAATACCAATGAGGCAGGAATTATCCCGCTGGTAACGCTATCGCCGCAGTGGGAGCAAGCTTTTGCCGAAGCAATCGTCGGCGAGGGAGATGACCGCCAACTGGCAATGGCGCCGACAGCCTTGCAGGGGTTTATAGGTAAAGTTCGTAGCGTAATGGAAGATTTGGCGATAAAAGGAGAAACGGGAGTTTTGCTGACCAGTCCGAATATTAGGCCGTTTGTGCGCTCAATTATAGAGCGTTTTCGCCCGATGACGGTGGTAATGTCGCAAAACGAAATTTATCCGAAAGCCAAAATTAAAACAGTCGGACAAATATAAGGGGAAAGAGTAGATGCGCTTAAAGCCCTTTATTGCAGCCAATATGAGTGAAGCCCTGCTGCTTGTCAAAGAGAGCCTTGGGTCTGATGCCATTATCCTAAATACCGAGAAGCTGCCGGACGGCCAAGTCAAATTAACCGCCGCCATAGACGAAGAAGATTTTAGTTTTACACCCAAAGAAGAAGTAGAAAAAATTCCCTCAAAGAGTGTTTTTGACGATTCAGAGATTCGCGAGAGTCTAAACTACCATGGGGTAATAGAAACAAGTAAGGATAAAATATTATCGCGTATCAGAAAAGCCCATTTTCAAAACGGCGAGAGCGATTCGCTAAAGCTTTTGGCACGAGATTTGAATCAAAACATCGGATATTATAAGATGCTTGATCGCAGCACGCCGTTTAAGCTGTTTATGGGGGTATCGGGCAGCGGCAAATCCACAGCCATAGCCAAAGTCGCAACACAGGCAAAGTTCAAAAAGATTTCGGCCTGCATAATCAGCACGGACAACATACGAGCCGGAGCGAACAATCAGTTGGAATCCTTTGCCAAGATTTTAGATACGCCGTTTATATTTGCGGGAGATGCAAATATGTTGTACAACAAGGCGGCGCAAAATGCTCAAAAATATAATCTCGTGTTGATAGACACCCCTGGGGTCAATCCGTTCAAAAAGGAAGAGGTTGATAAATTAAAACCGTTTATAAACGTTTTAAAAGCCGATAAAATAATGACCATGGATGCCGGTCGCAACGCCTATGACGCCGTAGAGATAGCAGAAGTATTTAAGAATATCGGGGCACAGCATATTTTTCCGACCAGATTAGATTTAGCGCGCCGCATAGGCGGAATTATATCGGTAGCAGATGTCTGCAAGCTCAAACTGGGAGCCGCAGGTATTAGTGCCTCAATAGTGCAGGGAATAGCCAAAATAGATGCCGCATCGCTAGCCAAATTATTATTGCCGAAACACAAGCAAGAAGGAAAATAGCAACATGGAAGAGACAAACACAGCAACAGAAGAGTTAAGCATCACCCCGCGGGGCAAAATCCCACAAGAGGCCGTACAGGGAAGAAACATGATAGCCGTAGCCTCGGGCAAAGGTGGAGTAGGAAAGACATGGTTTTCCATAACATTGGCACAGGCCTTATCGGGAATGCGTTGCAAAACATTGCTTTTTGACGGGGATTTAGGCTTAGCCAATGTTGACATACAACTAGGGTTAATGGTGCCCCATGATTTAGGGAGCGTCATCACCGGAGAAAAAACGCTCAACCAAATTATCTCACACAGCAATACCGGTCGATTTGATGTGATAGCCGGTCGTTCGGGGTCAGCGGGCTTAGCATCCATGCCGATAGGACGATTACAGATATTGGGAGAAGATTTAAGTTTGATATCCAATAGCTATGATAAAGTTATATTGGATATGGGAGCAGGAGTAGAGAGACCGATTCGCATGCTGTCCAGTCTGGCACGAAAAATAATAGTAATATGTACGGAAGAGCCGACATCTTTAACCGATGCATATGCCTATATAAAGATAATGACAATGCAGTATCCCGAGCATGACATTAATATAGTAGTAAATCAGGCAAACTCGGAAAGGGAAGGACAAAGAACATACGAAACATTGTTAAAAGCATGCCAGAATTTTCTGCACATAACCCCCCCGTTGTTAGGAATTATAAGAAGAGATACAAGAGTAAGAGATTCGATACGCAACCAGCTACCGTTAATAAGTCGTTATCCGACTTCGGACGCGGCGGCTGATGTTATAAAAATAGCCAAACGCCTGCTTGCGGAATAAGAAAAGAAAGGAACGTTTACATGAACAATATAATATCACCGATTATTTCGGGAGAAATTAAACCAAACGTTCCGAGCCCAGAAAACGGAACCTTGTCGGGGGCAATAAAGCTTCCATCCCAAAGCCTAGGAGCATTGAATGTTAATGATGTTTTGACTTTGCAGTTTATAAATACACTAAGCGCAACGGAAGGCAGCACACAAAATCCGACCCAAAGTACTTTCTCTAAAATATTGTTAACCATGCCCGATAAGACAGAGATAGAGTTGCCGTTGAATGAAAATATAAAACTACCGCAGGCAGTAAACGATACGGGACAAGTATTGAGTGTTAAAGTAACATCAATAAAGAATGGCGAGATAAATTTTCAAGTATCATCAATGAATCCCGAAAGATTAGAAACAACGGAAAAAGCACCGACATCTCAGCCACAAACATCATCTAAAGCAGAACCTCCGATAACGACGGAAATTAAAGAGAATATTCGGCTGCCGTTAGCACCGCTAAAGCTTTCAAATGTCGTTTCAACTTTGGCCAAAGAGCTAAAATTGCCCCCGACGACAACCGAGCAAATAATAAAAGCATTGCCCGAAGTAGAGATTAATTTTTCTCAAACGGTTAATAAGGCCGAAACCCTATCTCCGCAACAGTTTACAAATTTGTTGACACAGATAAAAAATACGCTATCGACACCAATACCGCCCGAGCAAATATCCAAACAAATCACTACTCTTTTGAATAATATGGAAACATTACCGGCAACAACGGACAAGTACCCGTTGACAACAATTTTTAAGACCCCGTTGGGCAATGTTTTTCCGGAAGAAAAAATAGATTTGCCGACGGGAATAAAAATGCTTTTAAATATTTCGGAAATTAATTTTAAAGATAAGACGCCGGATTTAAAAGAAATATTATCCGTATTGCAACCAAAAGATGATTTTCCCACGCAAAATATGAAGAGTATACCGCCCGAGACTCAAAAGGCATTGGTCAAAATTTTGCAAGCGACCCCCTTGATAGAAAATAAAATTCCGCAAGAGCCGAGCGCAAAAAATTTTATGTCTAATGTATTAGGATTTATCAAAGCCGTAAAGCAGCAGGACATATCGGCATGGCTTGGCAAAGCCGAGACCGCGGAGCTAAGAGCAACCCCGCAAGGACAAAATATCTTAAATACGGCGCAGGTGGTGGTAGATAGTTCTCATCGAGAAGTTGGACGTTGGCAGTTAATTGAAATACCGCTGGCAAGTGGCGAGCTGTCAGAAAATATCCGTCTGGCAATAAAGCAACAAGAGGAAGAAGAAAGCGAGAAAAAACAGCAAAATATAACAAGGAGAAAACAAACGCGCTTCATAATGGAAACCACATTTTCACAATTAGGGAGTTTTCAGTTTGACGGTTTGGCAGTAGAAGAACAACGGCGTTTTGACTTGATAATCCGAACGGAAAAGACCTTGCCGGATGATATATATACACATATAATGAGACTGTATATGACCACATTGCAAAAATTTGATTATCACGGCACAATAAAAATAAATCTTAAAGAAAATTTCATCAAACCATGGGAAAATGATTCGCAGGCAACACCAACGCAGGGAATTTTGGTATGAGAAATAAAGACACATCCGGTTATTACAAAATTTTGGAATTATCACCGGATGCGGAAGATAAAGAGATAAAAGAACATTATCGAGAACAGGCAAAAATTTGGCATCCTGACTATAATAAGACAGGCAATGCGATGGAAGTATTCCAAAAAATATCTGTAGCGCATGATATATTAATTGATTCTCAAAAACGCCTAACCTATGACATGGCCTGCCTTGCCTACGGAGATAGCCCGTTGCCGGATATGTTTTCATTAAAAATTATAAGAAATACCAAAGGAGAAGAAGACATTAATTTGCGCTGTATAGAATATTCGGAGATGATAGGACTGGGTTTGGGCTATAAATTAAAAGAGCAGAAAATCTATTGTTCATATGCAGAGGCAAAGAGAGTTCTGATAAAGGCTTCGGTTATAAATTGGTTGCTAGGTTGGTGGTCAGTTAAAGGTTTTTTCAAAAATTTTGGTGTGATAAAATCGAATTTGAAAAATATAGATAAGAAACAAGAAGAAAATATAAAATTACTAGTACACAATGCTTTGGCCTATGCCCAAGAAAAAAAATATTCACAAGCGGCCGCCTGCGCGGAACAGGCAAAATCATACGTAACAGAGAGTGATAAGGTTTTATTGGATAGGTTTATTCATTCACTTCCGGTCTCGGAAAAAAAGATATTATTAAAACCATGGAAAACAGATAAACTAAAAAGCATTCAACTCAGCGTTCCCGTTCTGATTTTTCTGCTGATAATATTGCTGGGTATAGGGCAGATGATAGGAAAAATAAGACTGGACGATAGAGATAAAATCAATTACTATCAAATAGTCAAAACAGAGAGCGGGCACAATAGTGTCGATGACATGATTGTCTCAAAAGTTTTTGATATACCGGTAGATGTATATGATACGAAGATGCTTTATCATATTAAGCAAGGGTATGTTGCCAAAATACTATACGGCCCTTCAGATAAGTTTGATGTATTGACCTATCTAGGTGATGAGAAAACGGTAAGAGTAACCGGATTAACACCGGACAAAGAATGGTATCGAGTAATGATAGATAACGGAGATATGGGTTTTATAAAGCAAGAAATGCTGAGCAAAGGCAAAGGAAGCGACATACCGCAAGACAGCAAAATATACAAATCCCAAAAATAAACAAAGAATTATTTAGGCAAAAAACGCAACACAAAAGGAGGAGACCATGGCAAAGCTAAAAATTCAACCGGCGGCAAACCGAGCGGAGTTATTATTCAAGCACAGTAATTGTGCATCCAAAGAAATCGGCCCTAAAGCACTATCTTTTACGAAACCGGAAGATGTATCAAAGATTCTTTCGGCATTTGATGAAGCATATAAAAAAATAATAGATAAGGAAGAAACAGCGGAGCGAGTGGTTTTTTGCCTTCATGCGGATAAGTCAGTCGGAACGGAAGCGGTTGTCCCCTATGAAGTAGTTAATTCGGCGAGTGTATTTGAAGTAGTCAAACACTCCGGCACACGATTTAAAGCAACCATAAGAGTAGCATTAATCGATAAAAAAGACATGCCGCGCACAAACTTGATACATGGTTTTTACGGCCCATACGGCGACAGCGGAGAAGGAGGTTTTTATGGCATGACCTATGGGGAGGCCAGATTGCCGTTTCCGAGAGATTTGCACGGAGATGAACCCGCGGCCTTAAGAGCGTTTAGCCGCAAATGTGAGGCCTATTGGCGAGGAGATAAAACACATAAAGGACATGTATTTTTAGCCACGCCGGAAGAGTTGGAAGAAATATTAAATGAGATGAAAGCCAATAAAATACCAGTAAACGGCCAGCAGGCGAGACTAAAAAGATTTAGGATGAGAGGATTGTCTCCGCTAAAGAAAACCTACAAATCGGAGCCGGCCGCAGATTCGATAGATTTGGGAAAAATAAAATTAAAAAAGAGTGCAACCGCGGCAACAACCAAAGCTAAAGCCCCAAAAACAACAGCAGGGGAGAAAGAAGGGAAAGGCAAAATCAAAGATAAAGGAGAGAAAAAAAGAGAAGTAAAAGCAAAGACAAAGTCAGTGGAGAAGAAAAAAATAAAAAAAATATAATTTTTTGCTTGACCTAAAGGAAAAATACCTGTATAAACCACATAGTCGACGCGATGGTCCCATCGTCTAATGGTTAGGACATCACCCTTTCACGGTGGTAATATGGGTTCAAGTCCCGTTGGGATCACCAATACAAAAACACTCTCCTTAGCGGAGGGTGTTTTTGTATTGATAAGAAACATTGCCGAGCAAAGTGAAAGCATTGTGTAGTCTCTTTGGAATTACAAAAGTTTAATCGCCTTAATCGGCGATTTTTTTTGCCCGCATAAAATATTTGACAAATAAATGAAAAAGTGTATTTTGATAGGCAATTAACTATTATTGTGTAACCCTAAAATTTTTATATCATGAAAACTATTATTAGAAAAGTTAAGGTCAAAAAAGTTGAGAAACACGATGATTACCAAGAGATTTTTTATGTGGAATTTTTAACGAGTTATCTTAAATCCATTAAAATTTACAGTTTCAAAAAAGACATTGCGGCGATGCTGAAAAAATCTTTTTGGGGTAGGTGTAAGTCGGTTCTGGAAATTCATTCTTTGTGCTCCTTTCCGATTAAGGTTTATTTGGACGGGGAGTTGCTTTTGAACTTGGATGCGGAAAACTATCCGAAAAAACTTAAGCAGCTTATAAACGAAGAGAATGAATTTAACCAAAATCTTCGTAAGCAATTTGAGGCTTTTTTGCCGAACTATCCTAAAAAAGACAATCTTGAAGCGGAGGTGTTTGCGCTTAACTCAATTTTGTTCAGAGCCTATGCCGGAGCAGTGCTTGAAAAGTTGACTGCATTGGGCAAAATCAGTGATGATTTGTGTCAGCGAAGATGTTCGTTATTGTTTGATTTGTTGAAATTTTTGGATGGCAATAAGGAATATCTATCAGCTCCTTTGTTGTGGCCGCCTATGTCGAATATAGAAGATTTTGGATGGTTGTGTTATCCAGAAAATTTTCCGCAAATGTTGGCGCAAAAACTTGGTCTGGAAAAATTGCAAGGATTTGATAATCAGATACGAGTTTATTTAGCTTATTGGGCTGGAGAAGCTAACGAACGGTTTCGTTCTGATGACAGGGGATTGTTTAGTTTTCTGTGTGAGCAGACAGGCATCTTTAGCGACAGGCAAGTGGATAGGCAACTTATTATTCAATATGATAAGCCGTTAGAAATCTGTCAGACTTGGGATGGCGTGCCGAATTTTTTGGTCGATGAGCCAATATCTGTGCCGGAGCTTAAGTGTTATCTTGCTAAGCAAAATTGGTGAATGCCTTAATTTGAAAAAAAGCTGTGTTTGATAGGTATAACTATCGACACAGTTTTTTTATATAAAAATATTTGACAAATAAACAAAAAAGTGTATTCTAATGGCAATCAACTATTATTGTTTAACTTAAATTTTTGTGTATATGACAACATTTGTTTCATGGCGGTTTTCTCGTTTATCAAAAGGTGAAGCTTGGAAGAGAGCTTGTGATATTGAAGGCATCATATCTTTGTTATGTTTGCTGACAATAATGTTTTGTCTGCACTGGGGAACAATTCCTGGCAAAACAGTGTATTGGTTTATGGTCGTTGTGGGTATAGGTTTTGCTTTGCTGATTTTGGACAAGGTGTTGGGAGCTGATGACTACTTTCAGGTTAAAACGATGAATGGTCCTTGCAAAGTTTGGGTCTATGGCATTAATGGCGAGCGCATACAATATAAAATTGTTCTTAAAACCAAAGAATGGGAAAAAGTTTGTATTGCCAATGCGTATGACCGAGGCATTTTTGCCGGAACAAAAGATGCATTCATCTTTAATCCTAATTTTGAGGGATTTTCCGATGCGTGGCGTTTTGTCGGAGAAGATTTTTCATCCGTGGAAACTATCGGTGTTCGGGTGAGCAAATATGTTTTTGCTGATTTGATACAAGATGAAGGCAAAATTACGCTGAATCTTCTGAACGGAAATGGCATTAAAACCGTATCTGTTGATAGCTATGTTGCGGATAACATTTATGTTACAAGTGATGTATTTCTGAGCCCTGCTGATGATGGCGATGAACGTGGATTTTGGGTTTATAATATTCATGATTTTTTAATCATGAAAAACGGCGGGCATTATTCCGTTTTGGGATTTGAGCAAAAGCCAAAACAAAATCCTAAATGTATTGAGGTGAAAGTGCCGTCCATGGTCTTTCATGAAGGTAATGAAACGGTTATTCTGGCTTATGACGATGATAAGAAAGATTACCTAGAAATTTATCGAGGTATTGCCTTAGGGCGAAAGTCATCAACGCTGATTATTGAACAGATGAAAAAAAACGGGTTTGATGCTTTATACGGTCGAGTGCGCCGTTTTGACCCTGAAACAAAAAAACTCAAAACGCTTTACGAAGGGGCTTTCACTGCTATCAATTTTGAAAACAGCGAGGTGCTGACAGCGGACGGACAAGAGTTTAAGCCTTGAAAAATTATTCTTCATTTATAAAAAAAGTCGACGATGTGTCGGCTTTTTTTTGCGGCTTAATTCTTTCCGCTTGATTTTTGCAGGTAAAAAAGTATTTTAAATATGTATCAATTTTAGGGGAGGGATATATGCTGAAAATTATTTTATCTATCGTTGTTTTGGGTGCAATTATTGGGGCAGGTGTCGGCGGCGTACATCTTTATAAAGTCGCACAACGCAATGCCGAAGAAATGGCTCCGTTTGAAGGAAAAGACGTTGTCGCTCGTCGGCTTCCGGGGCGGACGCTGATTGTTTATTATTCTCTGAGCGGACATACCAAAGATATTGCCGAGCGGATTCAAAAAATGACCGGCGGTGAGCTTTATGAAGTAAAAACCGCTGAGAAGATAAAACAAACACCTTGGTTCTATCTGACACTCAGAAAGCAACTTAAAGATAAAAATTATCCCAAGTTGAGTGGCTCTTTGCCTGATTTTCGCCAATATGACACGATTTTTGTCGGCGGGCCGGTTTGGTGGTATACCGCATCAACTCCGATGCGGGCTTTTTTGCAACAAGCCGATTTTAAGGGTAAAAAAGTTGTTCCGTTTACAACGCAAGGCAGTAATGTCGGAACTTATTTTGAAGATTTTGCGCAAATGGCTAAAAATGCCAAACTCCTCAAAAGCGCGTCTTTTAACAATATGCCCGAAAAGTACGACCATGCGGTTGATAACAAAATCGCAACTTGGATTAATTCTTTATAATAAATGATTGCTAATCAAAGACCTGTTCTCTAATAACAAGGAGAACGGGTCTTTTTTTTACAAAGTCGAGTCGGGACAGAATTTTTTTTGCACAGAGCCAAAATTTTTTTCTTTTGCATAAGGAAGGTAAAGATTTATGATAAGCAAAAGAAAAGCTTAAAAGGAGAAAACAATGTTAAAATTTTTGGGATACTTTGTCGTAACCGTTGCCGTTTTAGGCTTCGGATTTGCATACTATCACAATCATAAAGTTTCAAAAATGAACGAAATTGAAATGTCTCGGTACGACACGCCCGAAAAATATAAAAATCATCTAAAAGGCAAAACATTGGTCATATATTATTCTTTAAGTAAGCATACCCAAAAAATAGCCGAGAAGATACAAGAGTTAACGGGGGCAGATATCTATGAGATTGAAACCGAAGAACCGATAAAACACAATCTAATGGCTTATTGGAAGATTCGCCAACAGCTAAAAAAGAAAAACTATCCAAAGTTAAAAGAGAAAGCACCGGATTTGAGTAAATATACAACGATTATAATCGGCGGACCTGTGTGGTGGTATACGGTAGCAACCCCGATGATTTCATTTTTGAATGAGGCCGATTTTAAAGGCAAAAAAGTTGCGGTATTTTCAACACAAAGCAGTAATTATGGGCGTTATTTTGAAGATTTTAAAAGCTTTGCAAAGCATGCGGATATAAAAACGACAATATCGTTTAATAACACGCCAGAAAAATATTCACAAGCAGAGGAAAATAAATTAATAAACTGGTTGAATAAAATCTAAAATAGTTAATAAAAAAAGCTTCTGGATGCAGAAGCTTTTTATCAACAAACAGAAGCTTTAACTCTTTTTCTTCGCTGCCTTAGACTTAACTTTAGCAACAGGAATAGAATGCTTGTTATCTTTATGAGTATTTTTTGCAACATTCTTTTGTTTAAAATCTGATTTAGAAACAACAGATTTAGCACGATAACTCCTCTGTTTTTTTTCATCAGCAACAGCCATGTCAGTACTATAAAAACCAATAGAATGTCTAGTTTGTGTCGTAGACAAAGCCAGTCGAGCTTTCTTAGTTAAATCATCCAAATCACTACCACAATCAGAAGAACAAACCCCAACAAGCAACTCAACGTTAGTCTTTTCTTTCTCAGACTTTTTTATTTCAATAGCGTGAACAGCTTCCCAAACGCGAGACACGACATTTTTTGCAAAGTCTTTATTTAAACTTGCAATATAGATGGCAAATTCATTATCATCGATTCTCGCCACAAAATCATTACCACGCAAAGCATTTTCAAGAGCTTTAGCCGTACGTTTCAAAGTCCTGTTTTTATATTTGCCCCCCATGCTGTTATAAATAGTATCCAAATTTGCAATTTTGGCAGTTAAAATACAAAAAGGAACATTACGAGCACGAGACTCAGCCAAAACATCAGGAAGATAAGTATTATAATAATCCCGATTGAAAACCCAAGTCAAAGGATCGCGTCTAAACCGTTCAATTTTATCTTCTTCATCATAATAGATAATCTGAAGCAAAATAGTAAAAGTAAAGAAAAACGTAATAAGGTTAGAAATAGCTAAAACCCAAGAGTCAATATAAACACCGTAAGCAAACCAACAAATCAAAGCCAAACTATACATAGTATACATATAGCTGGAAAGCCCTGAAATATTTTTAGTGGTTAAAATTCTCAGACTTTGAATAACAAAAGCGGCAATAGTACCGATAGCAGCGGCATAGCCGATATATTCAAACAAGGTACCATCGGCAAACAAGATATCCATAAATTTAGATAAAGATTCGAACATTGCACTATTCCTCATAAAAAATAACATATATAAAATATACCTCAAAAGGTTAATATTTTGCAAAAAAATAAGACTCTCAAACAAGAATCTTATTTTTTTAATTAATTATAGGGAATAACGCGAGCTTGTTTTCCATAGATAACCAAACACCTTTGTCCCGGTTGCATATAAATATCGCTTCCTTGAGTAACTGTAACCAAACCTCCTTGATCAAGTTGAACGGTATACTCATAACCAACTTGAGAAGAAATACCTTGCTCGGTCAAATCACCGACGACACCGCCGACCAAAGCCCCTCCTAACGCGCCGAGAACACCTGCAGTAGAACCACGGCCGATTTGCGACCCCGCTACACCACCGGCAATAGTGCCGAGAGTAGCACCTGTATTGTCATTATTTTGAACATTAACTTGACGAACACTAACAATTCTGCCCATTTTTGTAACATTAACTTGGTTAGCACTGGTTGTTGCATAATCGTTAGCTCCGATTCTGGGCGCGCAGGCCGAAAGCAAAGAAAGCGCGGCAAAGCAAATATAAAAAGACTTAATCATAAGCAAAAGCTCCTTAAAAAAGTAAAGTTCATAATACTAATAATTATACATAGCAAAAAAAATGTCAATGCTAGACAATTAAAACAAAATATAATATAGTAGAGCAAAAATGTTATTGGCAATACAAAAACAAATAAAAACATATTGAGGTAAAAGATAAAATGTTAAAAAGAACAAAAGTGAAAGACCTCTTAGCACTGGATGGTGAAAAAGATGAGGTCTTGGTCAAAGGTTGGGTAAAGACAAGAAGAGACGCAAAAGATTTTTCGTTTATAGAAGTAAATGATGGTTCATGCTTGAAGAACATTCAAATAATCGCCAATAATGACTTGAAGAATTATGATGAAATAAAAAAAATCACGACAGGTTCATCAGTAGCGGTAAATGGGCGGTTAGTAGCCTCGGTCGGCGGAAATCAAAAATACGAAGTTGTGGCAACGGAGATTGAAATTTATGGTTTGGCACCTGAGGATTTTCCCCTGCAAAAAAAGAAACACACGGACGAGTTTTTGCGGACAATAGCACATCTGCGTCCGCGGACAAACAAATATGGAGCTGCATTTAGGATACGCTCGGAATTATCCTATGCCATACATAAATTTTTCCAAGGAAGAGGATTTAAATATGTGCATACGCCGATAATCACGGGTTCCGATTGCGAAGGTGCGGGAGAAATGTTTCAGGTAACCACACTTGATTTGAATAATATCCCGAGAACCAAGGATGGCAAGATAGATTACAGCCAAGACTTTTTTGGTAAAGAAGCACACTTGACCGTATCAGGGCAGTTGAACGGAGAGATGTATGCGACGGCTTTGGGCGACATATATACGTTCGGCCCGACATTTAGAGCCGAAAATTCCAACACGCCGCGTCATGCCGCCGAATTTTGGATGATAGAGCCGGAAATGGCCTTTGCGGATATTCATGATGATATGGATTTGGCAGAAGACATGGTTCGATTCTGTGTAAAGGACATAATGGAAAATTGTGCCGATGATTTGGAGTTGTTTGAAAAGTACGTTGACCCGAACTTAAAAGCAACGTTAGATAATATCATGAACAATGATTTTGCCCGCATTACATATAGCGAAGCAATAGATATTATGAAAAAGTCTGGCAAGAAATTTGAATATACCCCCGAATACGGAATAGACTTGCAAACGGAGCATGAACGCTTTTTGGCAGAGGAATATTTCAAAAAACCGGTTATTGTGAGAGATTATCCCAAAGAGATAAAAGCCTTTTATATGAAACAAAATCCGGACGGCAAAACAGTTGCGGCCATGGATGTTTTGGTTCCGAGAATAGGTGAGCTGATAGGCGGTTCTCAAAGAGAGGAGAGTTATGAGAAATTAACCGCCCGAATTAAAGAATTGGGAATGGATGTTAAAGATTACGAGGGTTATTTGGATACGCGCAAATACGGAACTGTGCCGCATGCCGGATTCGGTTTAGGGTTTGAAAGAATGATGATGTTGGTAACGGGCATAAGCAATATCCGGGATGTATTGCCCTTTCCGAGAACACCGAATTCAATTAATTTCTAATTAGAAGAGGAAGATTATATGCTGCTGAAAAATAAATTTTTTTGGGTTATGGCACTTTTGCTGAACACAAAGTTTTCGGCGGCATATGAGCTCTCTTTGCCGGAATGCGACACACCGGAGCTGATTTCTCAGATTCAAAATAAGATAATTGACTACCAGCGGATTCATCCGCAGAACAACACGCTGGAGTACAGGCGGCGCAAACTTTTAATCAAGAATTTAAGCAGGTTTGAAGAAGTACCGCTGGCAGAGATAAATCCCAAAGATAATTTTTTATTGTCGAGTCGCCTGATTGCGCTAAAAATCAATGAGGGATATGTAGATGAAGATTTTAGGGTTTGCCGGAATGCAGACATCGGCGGAAAATATAGCATATCTGTATTGATGTATAATGGAGATGATGACATCACGAGGGTAGAGCTTATAAATTTTTTGCCGCCGGAAAAGTCGGGAGAAACGTTTGGATTTAATTATACGGAAAATAAAAAAGATTAAAGAGTATTGCATTTGCGTCAAAAAATGCTAATATAAATAGTTCTGTAGGAAATGCAGATAAATAAAAAAGAGGGAAAGTTAGATGAGTAATTGCTCGGCACTTACGGTTGTTAATAACAAAAAGAATTTGCCCGCAGTTGTTGAAGAAAATTCTTTAATAACGTATCTTGAGCAGGTTCGCCAAATTCCGGTTTTAACGGAAGAGGAAGAAAGACAACTGGTTTACGACTTTAAGGTTAACGGCAATTTGGAGGCAGCGCAAAAGTTGGTAACATCGCACTTGCGTTTAGCTGCCAAAATAGCCATGACCTATCGACGTTACGGATTGCCGATGGCAGATATCGTGTCAGAAGGAAACATAGGCTTAATGCAAGCGGTCAAAAAGTTTGATTTAAGCAAGAATGTTCGTCTGGCAACATATGCGATGTGGTGGATAAAGGCTGCGATAAATGATTTTATTTTACGTTCATGGTCATTAGTTAAGATAGGAACGGTAGCGGCGCAAAAGAAGCTTTTTTATAATCTGAATCGAATCAAGGCGCGTTTAGGTATTTATGAAAACAAGGCATTAGAACCTTCGGTTGTTAAAGAAATAGCCAAAGAGTTGGTTGTTGAAGAGCGAGATGTCGTTGAGATGAACCAACGTCTGGGAGGAGATAAGTCGTTAAATGTTTCGGCCGGTGAAGATGAAGAAGATGAGAAAATAGACTTTTTGGTTGATACGCGGCAGAACATAGAGAACAGGCTGGCAAATAAGCAAGAGCAAGAGTTACGAACAAAGTTATTGAAGGAATGTGTTAATTCGCTAAAGGAGCGCGAGCGTTATGTGATTTTGAACCGGATGTTAACGGAAGAGCCGAAGACATTGGAAGAAATCGGAGAGACGTTAGGCGTTAGCCGCGAGCGTGTAAGACAAATAGAAAAGAGTGCATTTAATCATTTGTCAGCTTTGGTAAAAAGCAAAATGAGCACGATACTGGAAGCAGCCGAATAATTATAAGAAGAAAGAAGATAGCCCCGCTATAAAGCGGGGTTTTGTTTTGCAAAATTTATGCAAAAGGGTTCGTGCAAACCCTTGTCCAGCCTCGAAAATTTCTATTGAAAGGATTTTTTTCTTGTGGTATAATACGAGTCGTGGAGACAAATGTAATTAGAACTTTATGCGAGGTGTATTATGATGAAAAAGGGTTGCCTTTTGCTGTGTGCAACAGCATTAAGCTTGGCTTGGTTGGATAATCAAGCTCAAGCATCAATTGGTTTTAATCTGAAAGCACCTCCAGTTCCGAGCTATGCTAAATTACACACATCACACACTTCACACCTCATGGCTCGACATTTGTCTTCGCCGAGTTTTAGCGAGCGGCCGGAGGTTAAGGTTGCGCAGGTGTGCTTTATCACCGATACCGAAGATTGCGGCGGGGCGGACTTTGTCGGCACCGATGGGACGACAGGGACACCGCCTGAGATTCTTCCTCCGGGGGGTGATGATTATAAAGAAAGCTGTACCGAAATGGGCTATGGCAAAACCTCATGCCCGACAGGGTATAAACCAAACAAATTCTGCCCGTTAGATAACAAATATTTTGCCGAATGTGTGCAAGATTGCCCAACCGGTTGTAAAGAATGTGAAGAGCATTATACCGGTATCGGTGAAGAATGCTGCCCCGGAAAATATATGGAATGCGAATGTAATGAGTGTAAAGGTTATGATTACACCGAAAACAATATTCCTGCTGGTTATATCAAAGGAGAATCTTGCGAATCTTGCAATGGTTGGAAATACAAAATCATTCCAAATCCCTGTACCGGATTTTTAGACTGTGATGGAAAATGTGCTACCGGTTCAAAAACGTGTTTGTCCGGTGATAAAACCATGTGTGAAAAATGCCCGCCTTGTCCGAATGCCTGTACTTTAGCCGAATGTCCAGCCAATGCCGTTTGTGATAAAGAAGAATGCTCAGGCAAGTATTGCCGTACGGGGTGCGTGGATGGTTATGAGTGGGATAATGCTTCGCAGAGCTGTAAAAAGAAATGTGAAAACAAATGTTCATTATCCTCTTGTCCGGCCAATGCCATTTGTGAAAAAGAAGAATGCTCAGGCAGATATTGTCTTATAGATTGTGTGGAAGGGTATGAATTAAAAAATAATAGTTGCGAGCCTAACAGAGCCACATGGGGCCAATGTACAGGTTATGCTGCTTATTGTGAAATTGGTGATATTGTTTATAGTGACGGAATCTGTAACGGAAATATTGTTTCAGGAAAAACACCGATCGCTGTAGTTGTCTATAAGTCGGGCAATTGTGCTCAAGCGTTGGCATTAGCTCCAAGTACAGCAGGAAAATGGGCGCAAAAAAGAACAACGCTAGTTACGAGTTTACCTTATGTAGAAGACTGGGATGCAGCAGCAGCAGATGTTGGTAGCTGTGCTAATAGTAAAAAACTCTTGGCAGAAGGCGACGCTACAAAGTTCCCTGCAGTTTGGGCAGCACATAATTATAGTACGGCAGGAACAAAAGTTGGTGATTGGTGCTTACCTGCAGCCGGAATCTTTACATCATACTATAATGAGCAAAATGCTGTAAACGCAGGATTAGCACGAGCCAATGGTGTTCCAATTACGGAACATGAATATAATAAAACTTGGTCATCCACCTTATGGAGTGAATATAATGCTTGGTTAGGTTATTTTTACCAAGGTGATGGCTTGCGTTATGAATCAAAAGATGATGTATTCCTTGTACGTCCAGTACTTGAATTCTAACACAAATAAAGAACTGCTTTTATAAAAACAGTTCTTTATTTTTTATCCGGCCAAGTAGGTGCGCACGGCATCATCTTGCTCAAAAAGATAGAGCAAAATTTTGAGGGCTTGCCCACGGGGAGAGGCAAGAGCGGCATCTTGAGCAACAATCATTTTGGCGTCTTTGTTGGCGGTATAAAGCAAATCTTTGTGAACGCTTAAATCAGCGATTTTAAATTCGGAAAAGCCTGATTGCCGATTACCAAGAATTTCGCCGCCGCCGCGGAGTTCCAAATCTTTTTCCGCAATCAAAAATCCGTCTTCGGTCTCTTTCATGATGTTCAGACGTGCGTGCGATGTTTCGGATAACGGGTATCCATACATCAATATGCAGTTGGATGCTTGAAAGCCGCGTTTGATGCGCCCTCTGAGTTGGTGCAGTTGCGCCAAACCAAAACGCTCGGCATGCTCAATAATCATAATCGTGGCTTCCGGCACATTCACGCCCACCTCAATCACGGTTGTTGCAACAAGGAGCGAAATTTCGCCTTTTTTGAAACGCTCCATCACCGCGTCTTTTTCAGCTTCTTTCATTTTGCCGTGAACCAAGCCTACTTTATCGCCAAAAATTTTTTTGAGACTTTCAAAACGCTCCTCGGCGGCGGCAAGGTCGATTTTTTCGGATTCTTCCACCAATGGGCAAACCCAATAAGCCCGACATCCGTGCTCTAATTTTCGCGCCAAGGCCTCAACCACGCCATTGAGCTTAGAAAGAGGCAACACGCTTGTTTCAACAGGCTTGCGCCCTTTAGGAACTTCATCAATTTTGGAATATTCCATATCTCCGTACGCTGTCAAAACGAGCGTGCGGGGAATTGGTGTTGCCGTCATGACCAAAATGTCGGTTTGCTTTCCTTTGTTTGAAAGAGACAACCTTTGTTGAACGCCGAATCTGTGTTGTTCATCCACCACAACAAAGGCCAAGTCTTGAAACTCCACATTATCAACAAACAAAGCGTGCGTTCCGATAAGAATATTGATTTTGCCCTCCTTGAGGTCGTCCAAAATTTTTTGCCTTGCTTTGCCTTTAACGCGCCCAGTAAGGAGTTCGCAACGAATTCCGATTTTAGAGCAAAGCTCTTGCATGGTTTCCAAATGCTGCTTGGCCAAAATTTCAGTCGGAGCCATAATTGCTGCTTGTGCCCCGCATTCCACGGCATTAAGCATGGACAAAAGCGCAACAATGGTTTTGCCTGAGCCGACATCACCTTGGAGTAAACGCAACATACGAAACGGTGCTTCCATATCGGCATAAATTTCAGTCAAAACGCGTTTTTGCGCATCGGTAAGCTCAAATGCGAGCAAAGACAATATTTTTTGCCGTAAATTCCCGTCGCCTTTCAAAACGCGTCCGGCTTGTTTTTTGACCTTTTGCCGCACGAGAGCCAAGGCAAGTTGGTTGGCCAAAAGTTCATCATAAGCCAAACGAATGTGTGAAGGAGACAAGGCCTCCGTGTCTTGAAGCTTTTTAGGAAAATGAGCGGCGATGAGAGCTTCACGAAAATTCATCAAACCTTTTTGAGCCTTAAAGTTCGCCTCTAACCATTCGGGATAATCCTGCACACGCTGCAACGCTTGATAAATAAGCTTGTGGAGCATCTTGTTGCTGACTCCTGCTGTCAGGGGATAAACCGGCTCAAAGCCGATAACCTTGGTGGCTTCTTCAAGCTTAACGATATAGTCTGGATGTGTCATTTGCTTTAAACCATTAAAGCTTTCAACTTTTCCTGATATAAGGCGCATTTCCCCAATGGGCAGATTTTTTTTGATAGAGTCTTTATAAACTTTGAAAAAAATCAAAGCCATTTCGCCCGAAGAATCTTCAACCAAAACTTTGTAGGGCTGCTTTTTGCTTTGGGGTTCGATATGTTCTTTTACTTTAACTTTGATAGAGGCAATTTTTCCGTCCTGAGCAAAAGCTATTTTAGGTTGATAGGTTCGATCAATCATGGAATAAGGCAAATGCCAAAGCAAATCAACCACCTTGTCGCCGCACAGCTTTTTGATGAGCTTTTCATAATTTGCGCCAACCCCTTTGAGCGAGGCGACATCAGTAAATAACGGGAACAAAACCTGCGGACGCATAAACGATTCTCTTTTCACCTAAATTTAAGTTTTTTGTTGCTAATATGAGCATATTGTATATATTTTAGATAAAGATGTAAACATTTAAGAACATAAAAAATGCAAATAGATATCAGCAAACTTGAAAGCATAACCCTGTCATCAGTAGCGGATGGCTACGATGCCTTTTTACTCAAGGACTTTGCACATTCACAAGAGAGGGATATTTTGTATATCACCAGTGACGGCTTGAGTATGGAGCACGCGGCGGAACTGTTGGCAAAAATCGCCCCCAAGATAAAAGTTTTGCGCCTACCTGCGTGGGATACGGTGCCTTATGACCGAGTGTCGCCGAACGCCAATATCGTGGCGGAGAGAATAGAAACTTTAGCAGAGTTGTCCGAAATTCCGGAAGCTAAAAAGCCGCGCGTGATAATAACGAGTATCGGAGCTGTTTTGCAAAAACTTCCGCCGAAGAAGATATTTTTAAATGCAATGCGAGAGATAAAAGTCGGCGGCAAGCTAAACTTTAATGACTTTATTCATTACGCGGTGATTAACGGCTATAATCGTGTTGAGCAGGTTTATGAACCTGGGGAATACGCTGTCCGTGGTGATATATTGGATATTTTTCCAGTCGGAACCAAAGAGCCGTTGAGAATAGATTTATTTGATGAAGAAATTGAAAAAATCCGCACCTTTGATGTGATGAGCCAACGCACCACCGGAGAGTTAAAGAGTTATTGCTTTCAGGTGATGAACGAGGTTGTAATAGATAACAACGCGGTTAAAACATTTCGTTCCAAATACAGAGAGTTGTTCGGTGCGGATGGATTAAAAGATGAGCTTTACGAGGCGGTTTCATCAGGGCAAAAATATATGGGTATGGAAAACTGGCTTCCTTTGTTTTATGAAGAAAATTTGCCCACGATTTTTGATTACCTGCCGAGAGCAAAAGTCGTGGTAGGCAAAAATGTTGAGGAGGCGGCGGTTTCCAAATGCGACAGTATCGCAGATTATTATCATGCAAGATTAGAGGCATTGAAAGTCAAATCGGTAGGCGAGGTTGATACCTACCACCCCATACCGCCCGAATTATTTTATCTGGATGATAAGGCATTTACGGAAAAATTATCATTGAGAGGAGCGGTTTATTTCAGCCCGTTAAGCACGCCGAGCGGCGATAAAGTGCTGAATGTCGGCGTTTTGCCGGGGAGAGATTTTTCGCACGCCAAGCATATTAATGCGTCTGAAGTTTATGAAGAACTAAAAAATTATCTAAACGAAAACAAAAAACTCAAACGGATTATTTGTTGCTATTCCGCCGGCTCAAGAGAACGACTTTTTTCTTTGATGAGCGAGCATGAAATTTCGGATATGACCTTTGCCGAAAATTTTGAAGAAGCGATAGCCAAAGCTCAAAAGAAACAAGTCGTCTTATTTGTAATGAACTTGGAGCATGGTTTCAGAACAGCGTCCGATATAAAGAACGGCGAGAATTGGTGTTTAATATCCGAGCAAGATATTTTGGGCGAACGCCAGCACCGCAAAACCCCGAAGGTAACTTCAAAGGACTTGATTGCCGATATCGGCTCGTTGAATATCGGCGAATTGGTCGTGCATATCGAACATGGTGTCGGGCGTTTTCTGGGGCTTGAAAATATCATGGCGGGAGGCGCGCCGCATGATTGCTTAAAGATTTTATATGCGAATGACGCCAAGCTGTTTGTTCCGGTAGAAAACATAGATGTTTTGTCGCGCTATGGTTCGGAAGATGACAATACCCAGCTTGATGTATTGGGGGGAATGGCATGGCAGGCCAAAAAAGCCAAGGTTAAGGAAAAAATCAAAGACATCGCCGAAAAGCTGATTAAAATCGCGGCGGAAAGACACCTGAAAAAAGCAGAAATGTTCACACCGCCGGAAGGCTTGTATGATGAGTTTTGTGCCAAATTTCCGTTTAGTGAAACCGAAGACCAGCAAAACGCTATTAATGATGTGCTGGGTGATTTGGCTTGCGGGATACCGATGGATAGACTGATTTGCGGTGATGTCGGATTCGGCAAAACCGAAGTGGCACTGAGGGCTGCGTTTTGCGTGGCGGCAAACGGCGGGCAGGTTGCTTTGATTGTGCCGACAACTTTGCTTGCGCGCCAGCATTATTATAACTTCAAAAAGCGTATGGAAAACTTCCCCGTAAAAGTCAAAATGCTTTCAAGATTAGTAACATCAAAAGAAGCCAAAGAAACCAAAGAAGGACTTGAAAAAGGCTCGGTTGAT
Source organism: uncultured Alphaproteobacteria bacterium (assembly GCA_944390355.1). GTDB lineage: Bacteria > Pseudomonadota > Alphaproteobacteria > RF32 > CAG-239 > HGM16780. Next base: position 40,911 of record CALXPT010000002.1, read on the forward strand.
ATAGTTATCGGTACGCACGCTCTGTTGGCCAAAGATATAAAATTTGCCAATTTACAGTTGCTGATTGTTGATGAGGAACAGCACTTTGGCGTTGCCCATAAAGAAAAAATCAAATCCTTAAAATCGGATATTCATGTTCTGACTTTAACCGCCACCCCAATTCCGAGAACGCTGCAAATGTCCTTAACCGGTGTTAAGCAGTTGAGTATTATCGCGACACCTCCGGTTGACAGATTAGCTGCCCGAACCTTTGTTATGCCTTTTGACAAGGTGATGATAAAAGAGGCCATATACAGAGAAAAATTCCGTAACGGCCAAACATTTTTTGTCTGCCCGCGCGTGTCGGATATTTTCGGCGTGGAGAAGGAATTGAGAGAGCTTGTGCCGGATATTAAGATATTGGTGGCGCACGGACAAATGCCTGTTGCAAAATTGGAAGAGGTGATGAACGCTTTTGCCGACGGCAAGGCAGATATGCTCTTATCTACCACGATTATTGAATCGGGAATAGATATGCCGAGTGTGAATACCATGATTGTTCACCGTTCCGATATGTTTGGGTTGGCACAATTATACCAGTTAAGGGGACGTGTCGGCCGCTCTAAGGTCAGAGGCTATTGCTACTTTACGGTACCCAAGCAAAAGAACCTAAATCCGGTTGCGGAAAGAAGGTTGAGTATTTTACAAGCATTAGATACATTAGGTGCGGGTTTTTCTTTGGCGAGCCACGATATGGATATCAGGGGCTCGGGCAATGTTTTGGGAGAGGAACAATCGGGCCATATCAAAGATGTCGGAATAGCCTTGTATCAGCATATGCTTGAAGAAGAAATAGCAAGGATTAAAGCCGGTGAAGATACCATAAAAGAGGCTAAAGAAGAAATTCATGAATGGTCGCCGCAAATCACCACAGGAATACCGATTATGATTCCCGAAACCTATGTCAGAGATTTGGGCGTGCGTTTGGGGCTGTATAAGCGCATTGGTGATATTCAAGATAAAGAAGGGCTTTTGAATATGCGTGAGGAATTAACCGACCGCTTTGGCAAAATCCCGCAGGAAGTTGAAAATCTGTTACAAACCGTAGAGATAAAACAAATGTGCTATAAGGCCAATATCGCCAAGATAGATGCAGGAATGAAAGGCGTTTTAATAAGCTTTCATAACAATATATTCAAAAATCCGGATAAACTCTTGAACTATATAACAAGGCAAGGCGGACAAATAAAAATACGTCCGGATCAAAAACTGTTTATGGAAAAGAATCTGGATTCTTATGCCTTGCGTATTGAAACGATAAAACGGTTTGTTGCAAAACTAACCGAGATGACGGAGAGCTGAAAAATGGAAAACAAAGAAAGCAAAACACCGGCCTCTTGCCCGTTGTCATTTTATAACATCGACGCCCATATAAAGCTCAATCAACGTTTGAAAAAAGAAAACATTGCCGTCCGCGGAATTTGGCAAAAAGGGGATAATACCTATTTTAAGGTTTACTTTTATAGCACGAAAGAAACAAAAGCCCTCGACGCCCATTTCATTTATGACTTGTACGATAAGAACACGGAGCACTATTATAAAGACATCAAACAGTTTGTTGCGGAATATCAAGAAATAATGGCAAGCCGAGAGAAGAATATTGCCAATGCCAAGAAATCGGTTCAAATAGAGCAAAATTTCACCACCTTGCAAACCATTCTGCCGGAAATAATAATTTTAATGTTTTTTACGCTGATGCGAACTGAGATGATAGAGGTTAAATTAAGTGTCGTAAAAGACTTTATCAAAAAGCATCAACCACAGGCGGCGCATTTGAGTGAACAATATATCGAAGCCTTTATCCGTGCCCAAACCATAAATGTAGATGCCTTTTATAAATCCATGGAACAACTCATATATCATGATGAAAATATCTTAAACGACCTATTAACCGATGTCGTTAAAATCAGTGCAACGGATGGTGCAATCCACTATATTGAAAAACTCTACATAGCAGAAATCATGCAGTTTTATCGCGATAAAAACATACGTTTTTCCGTTGAGGTTTAGACGTTTTTCAAAACCTCTTCATGGTCGCTGAAGTGGTGTGTAACCCCTTTGATAATCTGCCCCGGTTCGTGTCCTTTGCCGGCAATGATGAGTATATCACCGGATTCGAGTTCGGAGATTGCCTGCTTGATAGCCTCGGCACGGTTGCCGATGTTGATACCTTTGGGACAGGCCGCCAAAATTTCGGAGCGGATAACCTCGGGCTCTTCGGAGCGGGGATTGTCATCTGTGATATACACCACATCGGCAAGGTCGTCGGCTATTTTGCCCATGATAGGGCGTTTGCCTTTGTCTCTGTCGCCGCCGCAGCCAAAGAGGATTCGAAGCTTTCCGGAGCAATGCGGACGTAAAGCGTTGATAACATTTTCAATCGCATCTGGGGTGTGGGCATAATCCACATAGATTGCAGCTCCTTTGGATGTTTGCGCCACGAGTTCCAAACGCCCTTTGGCACCACGAATTTTTTCAATGTATTTAACAACACCAAAAGGCTGTTGCGTAAGCTCAGCCAAAATTCCCAAAGCGCACAAAACATTCATAGCCTGAAATTCACCTGCCAAAGGAATATTGAGAGAAACATTTTTGCCGTAATAAAGCACATCAAGCTTTTGCCCATGCGCAAGAGGAGTGGCCTGAAGGAGCTTGAGTTGTTCTCCGTTACGTCCATAGGATATGACACGTTTTCCGGTGCTGACGCAGGCATTTTTTAGCCGCTTAAAAACATCAATATCGGCATTGAGAACAGCCGCCCCATTGGGAACTAAAAACTCGGTAAAAAGAAGTTCTTTGGCTTGATAATAATTTTCCATGGTTTTGTGATAGTCCAAATGATCGCGGGTGAGGTTGGTAAAACCGGCTACTTTGAATTTAACGCCGCCGACCCGATATTGGCATAACCCATGGCTGGATGTTTCCATAATAAGATACTTAAAATTATCCTCGGCAAGGGAGCGGAGCGTTTTGTGGATGGTAAGGGCATCAGGTGTCGTCATGGCATATTGCGGTTCTTCGTTGTTCTTAATCAAACCGAGCGTGCCGAGGGAAGCTGCTTTTTCCCCCATCATGATGAGAACTTGTCGTGTAAAATCGGCAATGGAAGTTTTGCCGTTTGTGCCGGTGACGGCGGCAATATTGTCCGGTTGCTTGCCATAAAAGGCAGCAGCGAGAAGAGACAAATCGCGGTGGGCGTTGTCTGAAATCAATACAGCGGTGTTCGGAAATTTTTGTATCATTTCAGCGGATTCGCATAACACGGCAACCGCCCCGTTTTGAATGGCTTGAGCGATAAATTCTTCTCCGTTGAAAGCCACACCTTTGAGCGCGGCAAAAAGATATCCTTTTTGAATTTTTCGAGAGTCGGATTCGATACCCGAAATTTCCAAGTCAGAAAAGTTTGTTGCAAGTTTAGTGTTATGAATAAGTTCCGCAAGTTTCATCGATTCTCTCCTTAATGGCAAAAAGAATAGCACGAATTTGCTAACAAACTCTTTAGCCTTGCAATTTAAATCAAAGACCATTAACATCACGAACAAATAATGATTAATGAAAAAGACTAAAAATGATAGATATCAAAAACATCACGGTCAGAATTGGCGGGAAGGTTTTACTGGAGCAAGCTTCCGCCCATATTTCGGATAATCAAAAAGTCGGACTTGTCGGGTTGAACGGCTGCGGCAAAACTACGCTGTTTCGAATTCTGCAAGGGGAATATGAAACAGAGCTTGGGGAAGTGTATTTTCCCGCACACAGTAAAGTCGCCTATGTCAAACAAGAGATAAACGACACCACGGTGAAGATACTTGATTTCGTTTTGGCGCAGGATAAAGAACGTACGGAGTTGATGAAAAAACTCCAAACAGCGGATTCTGTTGAGTTGGGTGAAATACACGAGCGGTTAAAAATGATAGAAGCGGATTCGGCACCGGCGAGAGCCTCCGCGATTTTGAATGGCTTGGGTTTTGCTAATGATGATTTTGCAAGAACGGTTGCCGAATTTTCCGGCGGTTGGCGGATGAGATTAGCCTTGGCAGCGGCTCTGTTTCAGCCCTCAGATATTTTGCTTTTGGATGAACCGACCAACCACTTGGATTTGGAAGCCGCAATATGGTTGACCGCGCATTTGCAAAAGTATAAGGGAACACTGTTGATAATCAGCCATGACCGAACAATTTTGAATGATGTCTGCGATTATATCATCCATTTTGATAATAAAAAATTGGTAACGTATAATGGTAATTACGACCGCTTTTTAACCACGCGCGCCGAGCAAAAAGAAATGCTTGAAAGGACGTATAAAAAGCAACAACAAAAACGCAAACATCTGGAGAGTTTTGTGGAGCGTTTTCGCTATAAAGCTTCCAAAGCCAAGCAAGCACAAAGCCGTATAAAATTGCTTGAAAAAATGCCGACCGTAACATTATTGGAAGATGAAACTTCTATCGGATTCGACTTTCCCGAACCGCAAGAGATATCTTCACCGATAATCAATATGGAAGATGTTTCGACAGGATATGGAGATAAGGCGGTTTTGAAAAATCTGAACTTGAGTATCGAAAAAGATGACCGCATAGCCTTGCTGGGCGCAAACGGCAACGGTAAGTCAACTTTTGCAAAGTTGTTGTCCGAAAAGCTAACGCCGATGACGGGAACATTGCGCCGTACGCCGAAACTAAAAATAGGCTACTTTGCGCAACATCAAAGCGAGGAGTTGCCCTATGATAAAACCGCGACGGAATATATGGCGGAATTTATGCCGGATAAAACCGAAACGCAGGTGAGAGCATACTTGGGCCGATTTGGCCTAGTGCAAGAAAAATCTCAAACCAAAATAGCAAATCTTTCGGGAGGAGAAAAAGCAAGGTTGCTGATTGCTTCCATGAGTATAGACGCGCCTAATTTACTGATATTGGATGAACCGACCAACCATTTGGATATGGATTCGCGCGATGCTCTGGTGGAGGCGTTGAATGACTATAAAGGTGCGGTTTTATTGATAACTCATGATATGCATACCATAGAACTGGTGGCAGATGAATTGTGGCTGGTTAATAAAGGAACGTGCAAAGTTTATGACGGCGATTTGGAAGATTATAAAAAATTATTGCTGGAAAAAACAGAAAGCAAAGCCGAGAAAAAGAAAAAAGAGGCAGAAGAACAACAAAAAGAAATCATAAAAGCCCAAAAGCAAGAAAAGAAAAATAAAGACAAAGAGCAAAAGCAAAAACTCCGCAATTTGGAAAAAGAACTTTCTTTATTGGAGAAACGCAAAGCGGAAATAGAAAAGAGCTTTGAAACTTTTCAATCAGCAGAAGATACAATAGCCCTGCAAAAAGAGTTTAAGCAAATAGAAGAAAGAATAGCTGCAGCGGAAGAAGAGTGGTTGAAACTCTCAAGCGAAGAAGAATAAGAAAAAAGCTCGGTTCCAAAACCGAGCTTTTGATTGGTAGGGGTAGTCAGACTCGAACTGACACGGCCTGAGGCCACAAGATTTTGAGTCTAGCGCGTCTACCAGTTCCGCCATACCCCCATCGAATACAGAAAGATAGATATAATAAAAATTTTCATTCGTCAATAGTTTTTTTACTAAAAAATGATATTTTATGACAATATATTGTTAAAAGGCAAAATATGTTTGGATTAAATAATAAAATAGACAAGGCATTGCAATCTTATGAGAACGGCGAGTATGAAAAATCATATCGACTATGCTGCAAGGTTTTAAAATCAGATTCTCAAAATACATGCATATTAATCACGCTGGGCAATATTTTCTATATGCAAAATAAATATGAGGCAGCCGCCAAATATTATGAGCAGGCAATTAAGATAGCACCGGACAATTATTCTGCCTTAATCAATTTGGCAAATTCATACTATGAAATCAAGCAATACGATAAGTCGATAGAATATGCCAACCGAGCCGCAATAATACACCCGAAAGAAAAAGTTGCCTACACGATTATGGGCAATTCCTACGGAGAAAAAGAGCAATATTCCAAAGCAATAGATTGTTTCAAAAAAGCCTTGGAAATAGACAATCAAGACGCGTGGTTATATAATTATCTATCCCAAAATTATCAAAAAAACGGTAGCTTTATTTCATCATTATCCTGCGCATGGAAAGCCGTGCGTCTGGGGCAGGGAGAAGATGCGCACCATATTAATTTAGGCTATTTGTTTTATGAAATTTCAACGGAAAAAGGTCTGGATTCGATATTAGAATGTTTGGAATTGTGGTATAAAGAATATGGCAAAAATCCGATAGTAGCATATACATATAACGCATTGTTGCATAATACGAAAATCAAGGTAGCAGATAGCCGTTATGTTAAAAACATATTTGATATTTTTGCCCCCGATTTTGAGAGTGTTCTGACTTCATTAGACTATCAAGCCCCGTTTTTAATTGAAGAAATGCTAAAAAAAATTTATACGAGCAAGAAGAAAAATTTGCGTATTTTGGATTTGGGATGTGGCACGGGATGGTGTGGTGTTTTTTTAAAAAATTACGCAAGGTCAAAAAGCTTGTATGGAATTGATTTATCAGAAAAAATGTTATCTGTTGCGCAAGAAAAAAATATCTATTCCAAACTCATTAAAGGAGATATTATAAGCTATCTCAAAGCAACAACGGAAAAGTTTGATTTAATGGTATCATCGGATGTTTTTACATATTTCGGAGCATTGGAAGAACTCTTTGAAAACATCAATAAATGCCTAAGTGAAAATGGCCGTCTGGTATTCACAATCAGCGAAAATAATATGAATAAAGATAATTATTTTCTGCACGCATCGGGACGTTTTTTGCATAGCTTGAACTACATCAAAAACATCTTGAAAAAAACATGTTTTGAAGTGGAAGAATTGGAACATAAAAAACTACGCAACGAGGGGGATAAAAAAGTTATGGGATATATAGTTTCCGCCCATAAGATTTAAGATAAAAACACAAAATAAAACCTCGTTAAAGAAACGAGGTTTTATTTGCAAATTCCGCGAGTAAAAAACCAAAAATTATTTGGATTTTTTAGTGCTGGATTTCGAAGTAGATTTCTTGCAAGAAGTAGAAGATTTCTTGGAAGAACCGCTGCAAGAACAGTTGCAGCCTTTAGAAAGTTGTTCAACGGCCAAAGACCAAAAATATTCATCTTGACCTTGAGGGCAACCGGCATTTTGCCAGTTGTAGTAAGCAGCCTCTCTGACTGCATTTTCGTTTAATTTAACCATAACTAACTCCAAATAAAAAATGTTTGGTCAACACAATCACTATACAATCAAAAATTAATACGTCAATAAAAAATCTCATATTTTATCACAATTTTAAGCACATAAAAAAATGCAAAAAAAATCACCCACAAAAATGTCAAAAGATGAGTTTATTTTCTTGCAAAAAAATAAGGATAGATTATAGATAAAAAGACAAGAGTTTAATTAATTATTTTAGCAAGTCTTTTAGGGGGCATCCGAATGGAAAATTTATTATCAAAAGAAGAGATGGAAGCAATCATCAACGGTGATCACGGCAATGCATTTGCAGTACTGGGAATACACCGCAACAAGGGTTCAAAAGAGGTTTTTATCCGCGCCTATCATCCCAATACCAAGTCAATAGAGGTGATAAAAAAATCAGATAATTCTTCACTTGGATTTATGGAAAAATTAGATGAAAGAGGCTTCTATCAAAAGAACTTCGGAGCAGGGGAAGATTTTGCCTATAAATTCCGCATAGAAAATGATTTGGGGAACATATATGAAGCTGAAGATCCGTATCGTTTTATGCCGACATTGGGAGATATAGATATCTATCTTTTGGGAGAAGGCAATCACCTGAATATGTATAAGATTTTGGGAGCCCACTTGCGAGAGATGGATGGAGTTAAAGGCGTGAGCTTTGCGGTATGGGCACCGAATGCGAAAAGAGTTTCGGTAGTTGGAGCATTTAATAACTGGGACGGACGCGTTAACCCGATGCGCAAACATATCAGTTGCGGCGTGTGGGATATTTTCATTCCGAACATCACCGAAGGTGAGATGTACAAATATGAAGTTAAAACGGATAATAATTATATTTTGACTAAAAGTGATCCGGTAGGATTCTATTCTGAAAAACGCCCGAAGACGGCTTCGATTGTATATAACATTGACCGCTATGTTTGGTCGGATGAAAACTGGATGAACTACCGTGAGGAGCACAATTCATTTGATAAACCGATGTCAATATATGAGGTGCATCTGGGCTCATGGCGTCGTAAAGACAATAACGAATATTTGACGTACAGAGAACTAGCGGACACACTTGTTCCGTATGTAACAAACATGGGCTTTACGCATGTTGAATTTTTGCCTTTGGCAGAGCACCCGTTAGATGCCTCATGGGGTTATCAGGTTGTGGGAATGTTTGCCCCGACATCACGTTTTGGAACGCCGGATGACTTAAGGTATTTGATAGATAAATTCCATCAGGCAGGAATAGCCGTTATCATGGATTGGGTGCCGGCACACTTCCCCAAAGACGGACATGGATTGGTCGAGTTTGACGGCACACATTTGTATGAACACGCCGACCCGAGAAAAGGCGAGCATAAAGATTGGGGAACAAAGATTTATAACTATGGCAGAACAGAAGTTTGCAATTTCTTGTGCGCCAGTGCTTTGTATTGGCTAAAAGAATTTCATATAGATGGCCTAAGAGTTGATGCTGTTGCCTCAATGTTGTATTTAGATTATTCGAGAAAAGACGGCGAGTGGATTCCGAACCAATACGGCGGCAACGAAAATCTGGAAGCAATATCCTTTATCCGTAAGATGAACGAATTGGTCTATGGCCAATGCAAAGGAGCATTCACCTGTGCGGAAGAATCAACGGCATGGCCGATGGTTTCCCGCCCGACCTCAATGGGGGGACTTGGTTTTGGCTATAAGTGGAACATGGGGTGGATGAATGATACATTACGCTATATTTCACATGAGCCGATTCACAGAAAGTATCATCACGGAATGTTGACCTTTGGATTGCTATACGCATTTAATGAAAACTTTATTCTGCCGATTTCCCACGATGAGGTAGTTCATGGCAAAGGTTCTATGTTGTCCAAAATGCCCGGAGATGAATGGCAAAAATTTGCAAATTTGAGAGCTTATTATGGCTTTATGTACACCCACCCAGGGAAGAAACTAATGTTTATGGGCTGCGAGTTTGGGCAAGATTGGGAGTGGAATTCCGAAGAAGGACTACGCTGGTTTTTATTGGATTATCCGATGTACAAAGGAATGCAAAATTGCGTTCGTGATTTGAACTTGATGTACAAGGGCAATCCCGCGCTTTATCAAATCGACTTTGATTATCGAGGATTTGAGTGGATAGAACATTCCAATGCAAACGACAGCGTGATAACTTATATGAGAAAAGGCGAAAAGCCAGGGGATTATTTAATCGTGGCCTGTAACTTTACACCGGTAGTCAGACATGATTATCGTATCGGAGTTTATGAGAGCGGTCGTTATCAGGAAATCTTTAACAGTGATGACAAGAATTATTGGGGTAGCGGAATTAAGAACGAAGGATTTATGATGTCGGAAGAAATCGGCTGGAACGATAAGCCGCGTTCAATCAGATTAACATTGCCGCCGTTGTCAACCATAGTCATTAAATTAATCAGAGACTAATGCGAGGAAGGAGCGCAGAGTAAATGTCGAAAGAAAGCAAGCCGACCCAAGGCAATCCCTATCCGCTAGGTTCACACTATAACGGAGAAGGAGTAAACTTTGCGCTCTATTCGGCTCATGCCACGAAAGTTGAAGTATGCTTATTTGATAAAACCGGTTCGGAAGAACTAAAACGCTACCCGATAACCACGAACGACAACAATATATGGCATATATTTATCCCTGATATAGAAGTCGGACAGGTATACGGCTATCGTGTTTATGGTCCATATCAACCGGAACAAGGGCATCGCTTTAATCCCAACAAGCTTCTAATCGACCCCTACGGTAAACAACTGGTTGGGAAATTGATATGGCATAAAGCAATATTTGGATATGATGTAGACAGTCCTGACAAAGATTTGTCTTTCAGCCGCTTAGATAGTGCCCCCTACGTTCCCAAGTCAGTTGTCGTGAGCGATGAATATGACTGGGAAGGAGACAAGCATCCGCGTAGAAAGATGGAAGAAAGCATCATCTATGAGGCACATGTTCGCGGATTAACCAAGTTGCACCCTCTGTTGCCGGATTATGAGCGAGGCACGTTTGCCGGCATGAAGCATTATTCAATATTAAATTATTTCAAGTGGCTGGGAATAACGGCAGTAGAGCTTTTGCCGGTTCATGCTTTTTTCGGCAATCGACATCGCAAAGGCTGGATAAATGATAACTATTGGGGCTATGAAAGTTTCTCGTTTTTTGCACCGGAGCAGAATTATTTATCGGGCAGCTCGATTAATGAATTTAAGGACATGGTCAAGGCCATGCATAAAAAGGGCTTAGAGGTCATATTAGATGTTGTCTATAACCATACGGGCGAGGGCAACCAAATGGGACCGACTTTGTGTTACAAAGGGATAGACAACGCCTCTTATTATACCCTAAGCAACGAGAACAAACGTTACTATTATGACAGCACGGGCACGGGGGCAAGTTTTAATGTTCAAAATCCCTATGTTCTGGAATTGGTAATGGATTCTCTGCGCTATTGGGTTGAGAAAATGCATGTCGACGGTTTCAGGTTTGATTTAACGCCGACCTTGTGCCGCTATAAGACGGATTTCAAAAGAGACAGCGGCTTTTTATATGCCGTGAAACAAGACCCTGTATTAAGGAAAGTCAAATTAATTGCAGAGCCTTGGGATGTAGGGTATGCCGGTTATCAACTTGGAGCGTTTATGCCCGGTTGGAGTGAGTGGAATGATAAATATCGAGACACAATAAGGCGTTTTTGGAAAGGGGATACCTATCAAATTCCGGAGCTTGCAAGCCGTATCAGCGGTTCGAGTGATATCTTTAACCATGATAATCGCAATATTACAAGCAGTATTAATTTTGTAACGGTGCATGACGGATTTTGTTTAAGAGATGTCGTAAGTTTTAATACCAAGCACAATATGAGCAACGGCGAAGACAACCGCGACGGAACCAATTCGAACTGGAGTTGGAATTCGGGTATTGAGGGAGAGGCGCATGATTCTGCGGTTTTAGCATTACGAATGCGGCGAGCCAAAGCGATGTTGGCCACGTTATTAATGTCGTATGGAATACCGCAAATATTATCAGGAGATGAGTTTTTCAACCCGCAATTTGGAAATAACAATCCCTATTGTCAGGATAATATAATAACATGGTTGGTTTGGGAAGCGATAACCGAGCAAGACATGGAGATGCTGCGATTTATACGCCGTGCGATAACTGTTCGCAAAAAGTTAAAGATTTTTGAGCGATTAAAATTTTTCGAAGGAAAATCCATCAATCATAAAGGCGATAAAGATTTATCTTGGTTTACGGAGAAAGGAACCGAATTCACGCAATCAGATTGGGACAACAACATGAGGCGGAGTATTTCATATGCGATTTATGAGAATAAGCGTCATGTATATGTCATATTGAATGCGGAAGCAACAGACAAGAGCTGGCGTTTGCCTGCATTGGAAGGAGACACATGGGAGCTGATATTAAACAGCAGTGGAGAAGAATTTAACACCGAAAAGCTTTGTGCATATCAAATGATAAAAGTTCCGGCATGGAGTGTGCTTGTTTTTGAAATAAAGAAATAGGAGAAGGACGTGGTTAACGAAAGACTAAAAGTATTAACCGATAAGTTAGGCATTTTGAGTGAGTTTTACGATGCCGGACAGGATAGAAAAAAATACGAGATAAGCGAAGATATCATGAAGTTTTTTGTATCCAAATTGGGGTATAAAGCGGAGACGGCGGAAGATATCGAGCGTTCGATAAAAAGGTTTGATAACCAAAGATACGAAACCACGTTATCACCGGTTTATGTCGTGGATGAGAATGAAAAGGTGATAGACATTGTAACCCGTTATGAAGACAGGGACACGATAAGATATATCAAGGCCAAGAGCCGTCAGGACGGCAAAGAGATGGATTTGAATTTTGAATATCAGGGCGGAGAAGAAAAAGACTTATATTCAGGCAAGTTCACCTGCCAAAAATTCAAGATTCTTACGGATTTGGCGGTTGGGTATTATGACATGACGGTGTCGGCCGGCGGACAAGAATACAAGTCGGTGTTAGCGGTTGCCCCGAGAGAGTGCTATAAGAATAAAGATTTGGAAGAAGCAAAGTTGTGGGGGTATGCAACGCAGCTTTACGCAATGAAGAGCAAACGCAATTGGGGTGTCGGAGATTTTACGGACTTGAAAAATTTTGTGGATGTCTGCGCCAAGTGCGGAGCAGATGTGATAGGGCTAAATCCGTTGAATATTTTGGAGCATAATTATCCTGAAAATGCCAGCCCGTATTTATCGGTCAGCAGATTGTATTTGAACCCGATATATATTGATATCGAGAACGTGCCGGAGTTTAAGAAAGAAGATTTACAAGGCGTTGAAGATAAGTTGAATGAATATCGCAACTCGGACATAATCCGGTATGAGGACATTTACCCGTTAAAAATGCGGTTTATGGAAAAGTTTTATGAACGCTTTAAGGAAGGCAAGGATAAAAAACGTCAGGAAGAGTATAAGGTTTATTGTGAGCGGGAAGGTGCAGAGCTTGAAAAATTGGCTGTCTTTTTGGCAATGTATGAAGAGCGTTGCCACAGCGTATGGGGCGGCTGGCGTGCATGGGAAGAAAAATATCGTTCTCCGTCCAATCCTGCGGTAAAGGAATACGCTGAGGAGCATAAAGATAGAGTAGGGTTCTTCAAGTTTTTGCAGTTTGAGGCAGACAGACAGTTCAAAGAAGCCGCGGAAGAAGTCAAGAAAAAAGGCTTGAAAATAGGCTTTTACAGAGATTTGCCGGTAGGCGTCGGCCAAGATAGTGCAGAATCATGGAGCAATCCGGATATCTTCATTGCGGAATCAGGCGCGGGCGCACCGCCGGATGCTTGCTTCCCAGGGGGACAAAAATGGGGCTTGGGTGCATTTAATCCTTATGTGTTAAAGCAAAAGGCATATGAGCCGTTTATCCAAATTTTGCGTGCGAATATGAGAAACACGGGCGCATTGAGAATAGACCATGTGATGAGCTTGATGAGATTGTATGTGATACCAAACGAGGGCACGCAGGGAACATATATCATGTATAACTTTGCCGATATGTTAAATATCGTGGCAATAGAGAGTTATCTGAACAAATGCGTTGTTGCCGGAGAGAGTTTGGGCAATGTACCGGACGGATTTTTGGAAGTGCTTGAAAAGAAAAACATTTATGCCTTGAGCGTATTGTGGGCAGAAAGAAACGGAGGCGGTGGCTGGAGCGGAGATTTCTTACCGCCGAAAGCATATCCCGAAAGGGCGTTTACATCAATAGGAACGCATGACATGGCACCATTAAAAATGTGGTGGTTTGGTTATGACATTGCCGATATGCGGAAAGCCGATATTTTGCCAAACGATGAGGTTATGAAGAACAATTACCACGAGCGAGAGCAAGACCGCTGGCGTTTGTTATGCGCATTGGATGCCGCGGGCACATGGCCGAGAGATAAGTTAAGAAAGGGCAATTATCTTTACGGAGAAGCTTATCCTGAGGGTATGGCAGAAGCGGTGAATGCGTTTGTATCATCAAGCCCGAGCAAAGTCTTTTTGGCAGAGTTGGAAAATATATTGGAAGTAGACAAGCGTCAAAATCTCCCTGGGGTAGATAGGGACAAACACCCGAATTGGCGCCGCCGTCTTCCGATAGATTTGGAGAATTTGGAAAACAACGAGATGTTTAGGCGCAATGTTTCGGCGATTAAATCCACCCGTTAAAAAAAGAAAAAACCTCCGATAAAAAATCGGAGGTATTTTTTTTGTGAAGAAAAGACATAAACCTAAAAAGCTAGGACTGGACGAACGTAATAGTCGTCATGCTTATAGTATTCGATCACATAATCAAGCCCATTACCATCAGTGAAGTACACCCTCCAAGCCTCGCTACTAGAAAGCTCGGAAGAAGACCAATGCATATCTGACGGTAGTTTTGTTCCGCCAATTTTCCCTAAAGCCGTGTTCAAAACACCCTTATTACCATATATGGCAATCAACTCTCCTACCGCTGGCAAATACCAATCTCCCGCTTTTGTTCCTACCGTTTGATAGCTATTCACATATTCAAATGCAGGACAACTTTTCCCATTCGTCTTGCAATATTCCAACACTAAACGCGTATTATGTTTACCTTGCCAATCTGCTGTTACCGCTGATGATAAACTATAATGTGATAATGTCGGTACACCAAAATGTTCATCCGACCATGCTTTCTCTGCCGTATCCAACGCTATCGCTAAACGATTCCCTCGATCAAACACAACGCCGATTGGCGTTTTGCCTTTAACGACATCGAAACTACAACTCTTATCAGAATACAAGATATCGCCGATTATACAATTACTCGACGATGCTCCGCTTTCTATCGTTACAATTTTTTCCTCTATTGTTGTTATTTTATTGGTAATTTCCGTTATCTTATTCGTTTGTTCGGTTATTTTATTGGTTAGCTCCGTTATTTGAGTGCTTAAATCGCTTGCCGTACAGTTCCAAGCGTTGCCAAACGGGCATTTAACCCCTCCCGAACAAGAAGAACTTGAGGTATAACCCAAGCTTGAACAAGTCGGAGTTTGAATACACGCTGCATTTGCCGCCCCGCCGCTCATCGTAAAAGCCACCAAAATTGTTGAATATAATAAAAACTTTCTCATTTTCTTTCTCCTGTAGGCGGGGTCTACCGCCATCAATTTTGCATTGTGCCCAGACCGCCGCATTGTTAATAATTATGGTTATTTTTCCCTCTCTCTTGACTTTGAACTATTGTTCAAAAGCACAATAGTCGCACCAGTCGGTACAACCAGACTTACAGCCGGTTACGATGTATAAATTCGAGCATTCTTCAAACGTGCAGACCGAGCACGGCGGGCATTCACTCTCCGTTCCCAAATTCGGACAAGACGGACAGGCCTCACATAAAACCTTGTTCCCCGACAGACAGCTGTCCGCTCCCGTGGCGCAATCACCACCGCAGTCAATAAATCCCGTACAGTCTTTCTCTTTGATTTTGTATTTTTCCTTGATTTTCAATCCGCCCTCGTCGCATTCCTCACAAGGCGCACCATCGGCCTCATAACCGGCCGGAATTTCATCTAAGCTATATTGATATTCCGAGGAACAAGTCGGCGTACAGCAATCTTGATACAAACCGTCGCCGCAAACCTCGCCGACACCTTGCTGTGGTGATTGGCAAGTTTTATAACTACTCGGACAGTCAGACAAACACTCCGCAAAGTAGGAACTATCTAACGGACAAAACTTGCTCGGCGTATAATTCTCGGGGCAAGAGGTTTTGTCATAGCCCATTTTGATGCAGTTTTCACCAGCCCCAGGGGGAAGAACGTCCGGTGTGCCACCTTCTAAATCCGTACCGACAAAATCCGCGCCCCCGCAATCTTCGGTATCGGTAATAAAGCAAACCTGCGCAACCTTGATTTCTTGCCGCTCCCTAAAACTCTCGGGAGACAAGTAAACTTCAGAAAAGAGGTGTGTGTGAAGTGTGTGAACAAATGTAATTTTTTCTGAAGGAAGGGAAATATCGGCTCTCACGTCCGGCGCAAAAATCGCAACCGAAGATAATAGCCCAAACAACAAATAAACCTTGTTCATGATAAAAGTCCTTTCGATATTACTTATCTCCACGACTCGTATTATACCACAAGAAAAAAATCCTTTCAATAGAAATTTTTGAGGCTGGACAAGGCTTTGCACGAATTCTTTTGCATAAAAAAACTCCCGTAATAAAACGGGAGCACTATGAAAATACGGTTTACTTTAAGCTGATATGCATTTTCTTTTTGCGATAGGCAATTTTTAAATCACCGAACATAGTCATTTTCTGGTTATTGCCGATAGAAATAAAAATACGTTGTTTTGAGAAATCACCGTTAATTTTGCCGTTAAAGACATTGAAATAATAGGCTTCTTCTCTGTTTTCAAAAATTTTATGAATTTCCCAAGCCGGAAAAACATCGCTCATTTTTTTGCCGAAAAGTCTGGGAACCAGCATATATTTAATTGGCTGTACTTTGGTTATTTTAGCAAAAAAAGCCTCAACGGCCTCCTTGTCGAGATGCCATGAAGGAATAAGCAATTGCTTTCCGTTGGGAGATAAAACAAGTTTGTAAGTCTGCCCAGCAATATCAATGGAAGTTTCCTTAACTTCAAATTGCAAATGTCCGAAAATTTCTTTGGGAACAACATAGCAAGAAGCATACAAATCTTCGACCTTTGCAGAAGCAGTAGCATAAAACAACCCACCTGTTTTCAAATTTTGCAATTGGGCAATCCACAAAGTATATGTTTCACCTTTTGAGAATAGTTTTCTGTCATTCTCAAATGTCAAAACATAATCCTGCAAACATTTAACGTGAGAAAACATGATTTTGTTTTCCAAAAGGGAATAATTGCGCAAAGACTGAAAAGCTTTCAAAACTTCAGCTTCGCTGAGATTAATAATTTTTTTCATAAAAATATAAATTTTAGTAACACAATAGAAAATAAAACAAACAATGAATAGCACAAGAAAAAATAATTTTCAAGATATTTTTGTCTATAAGGATGCTGTTAATAAGTGTATAAAATAGATTGTAAATTATCAAAAGCGTAATAAATATTGAAAAATAAATAATTTTTTGTGAGACTAAAGGACTTCTGACATCATGTTGAAAATTTCATCAAAGAATCTAATATTAATATACTCTTTCATTTCAGTATTAATTTTTAATTGGGCTTTTTTCCATAATTTGTATATAGCCGAAGCAGGCATTGGCGGAAGTTTAGTCGCCATAATCTTATTGATATGCTTAAGCAATATATTATACGCGATTTTGTTTGTGCGTTATATTGCCAAGCCGCTTTTGATTTTGTTGATAATAGGCAATACGGTAGCACTTTACTTTATGAATACATATAATGCCGCAATTGATAAAATAATGATAATCAATGCCCTGCAAACGGATAAGGGAGAAGTAGGGGAACTTTTGAGTTGGAATATGTTACTCTACGCCTTGTTTATTTTAGTAGCAGTAGTTTTTGTATTAAAATTAAGAATTAATTTTGCCCCGCTAAAGCAAGAGCTAAAGCAGCGGAGCATAATTATCTTGATTTCAACAATTTTGGGAGGTCTGATTTTCACGCCATTTTACAAAAAAATAGATGTTTTTATGAGCGAGAACAAGGAGTTGCGTTACTATATATTGCCATCGAATTATATCAGTTCTACCTTTTCGGTAATAAAAATGATGCACAAACATCCCGATAAGCTGAAGATATTAACGGAAAATGTATCCGTAAAGCCATATTGGCCGAATAACGGACGCAAAAATCTATTTGTATTTATTCTTGGAGAAACCGCGCGAGCAGCCAATTTTTCGCTTCACGGATACCACCGTCCCACCAACAAACCGTTGTCTCCTTACCAAAAAGATATGATAGTGTTTGATAAAATGCAATCATGCGGAACATCGACAGCGATATCAGTACCATGTATATTTTCACCGTATCCGCGTAAGGAATTTAAGAACAAGCTCACATCATATAGTGAAAATGTGTTAGATGTTTTCAAGGAAATAGGCTATGAAGTTATCTGGAAAGATGCGAACTCAGGTTGCAAAGGCGTTTGCAATCGGGTTAAAACAGAAGTATATTGTGAATATGGAGTCTGTCAAGATATAAAGATGCACCAAAATTTTGCCGAACAAGTAAAAAAGGCAAATAAAGATATGTTCGTAGTTTTCCATCAAAGAGGAAGCCACGGACCAATGTACAGCAACCGTTATCCTTTGGAATTTGAACTTTACAAGCCAGCGTGCAAAGATGAAGATATCAAAAATTGTCCGAAAGAAACAGTCATAAATGCTTATGATAACAGTATCTATTATACATCATATGTGATGGCAGATTTGTTAAAAGAAATAAAAACACTGGAAGATGAATACAATATAGTGGTGTTTTACACCTCTGATCACGGAGAATCATTGGGCGAGGATGGAAAATACCTTCATGGCTCGGTTTATGAGAGTGCTCCCGCACTTCAAAAAGAAGTTCCGTTTTTTGTCTGGATGCCAAAGTCAGCAAGCAAAGGACTAAGTTTGAACAGAGAGTGTTTGAACAAAAAAATACACCAACCAGTAAGCCATGATAATATTTTCCATTCATTATTGGGATTAGGCGGGATAAAGATACCCGAATATGACGAAAGTTTGGATATATTTGCGCACTGTCATCCATAAAATAAAAAAAAAGAACGGTGAAAAAAATCACCGTTCTTTTTTTGCGCGATATTGAGGATTTTAGATTTTAATAAGTCCGTGCGCAAAGGCATAAATTGCCCACAAGGCAATAATGATAATAAGAGCCGCTAACCATTTTTCACGAGAAGTAAAATAAGGCTCATTAGGGTGGTTATCTTTTCTGCCCCAAATAAACACGGGAATACCCAAGGCTAAAATAATAACGGCAAGCAAAAGATATTGCAAACCGGCGGCATAGATAAGCCAGAGAGCAAAAACGGAACCGGCGGCGGCAGAAAACAAGGCACTAGAGCGTTTTTCAAGCATCTGAGCAGACGGATATTCACCATCGACGCACATTTTAAACAAATAGGCGCAAGATGTAAGATAAGCAGGCAAGACCATGACGCTGGTGATACTGAGCATAGTATTCCAAGCATTGTTGGAAAAATAAACCAGAAGCAGGAAAAGTTGCATGGCGATGCTGGTAACGAATAAAGATACCGAAGGTGAACCTTGATTATTTTCCCGAGCAAATGCCTTAGGGAAAGTTCCATCGATAGCGGCAGCTTGAGGAATTTGAGCCGTAACGATGGTCCAAGCGAGCCAACTGGTTAAAACGGAGATAACCAAGCCGACATTCATGAGCCAAGCCCCCCATTTTCCGACAACTTTTTCCAAAATACCTGCGGTAGAAGGATTGGCAATATTAGCCAACTCGGCCTGATTCATAAAGCCGAAAGGAACAAGAGAGAGGAGAATGTAGATGATTAAGCAGGAAATAAAGCCCAAGAAGGTGGCTTTTCCGATGATATTAATGCTTTTGGCTTTGTTGGACATGACGACAGCACCCTCAATACCGATAAAGGCCCAAAGAGTAACGAGCATTGTGCTTTTGATTTGCGTTTCCATACCGCCGAGGCGAGCACGAGCCGAAGCACTTTCTCCCCAGAAGTCAAAGTCGAATTTATCAGCGTTGAAGACAAACATCATAATGATGACAAATAACACGAGAGGCACGATTTTAAGCACCGTACCGATAAGGTTAACAAAGCTGGCCTGTTTGATACCCTTAAGCACCATAAAGTAAAAGCCCCAAATAATGATAGACCCGCCGATAATGGATGGAAAATTGTTTCCGCCTTGGAAGTATGGCGGGAAGAAATAATTAAGGGCATCCATGGTAATAACGGCATAACCGACATTTCCGCAGACTTGACAGAGCCAATAAGACCACCCGATGGTAAAACCGGTATATGCGCCGAAGCCGGCGCGGCTGTAGGAGTAGATACCAGTTGTCAAATCGGGTTTGGCGAGGGAGAGAATAGAAAAAGTATTAACAATAAAATAAATACCGATACCGGTAATAACCCAAGCGAGTAAAATGGCACCGGCGGAGGCACCGGCAGCCATATTTTGCGGCAAAGAATAGATACCTCCGCCAATCATGGAGCTGACCACGATTGCCGCCAAAGCAAAAACCCCAAGTCCGTTGGGATTATCTTTAGGCAAGGAAGATTGAACAGATTTTTTTAACATTTAAATATCCTTTATGAAAAAAATGCCCGAATTGATAAGAGGCAATTCGGGCAGGGAGATTAAATCATTTATTTGACATCAACCGGCTCGGCATGTTCAAAATTCAAAAAGCCCATAGCGGTGAGGCAGTAACCGAATTGTTGAGTAATGTTGCAGTAGTTGTGCCACATCTGAAATTCGGAGTGTTTTTCGACGCCGCGTAAAGAAAGTTCATGGTTTAAAGATTTTTTGAGCCACATTTCGGCATGACCTTTGGCAATTTCATCATCAATTTGGGTGTCAAAATATTCGACATATTCGGCTGCCCAACCGCCGATGAGTTCGCCTTTTTTATTTTTGCCCCAGCAAACGCCGATGCCTGTAGCCAAAGCTTTATGCTCATCGCGGCTTGCCCCGTGTCCGGCCATAATCACTTCAAGTACGGCACCGTGTTTAAAATGGCTGACGATTTTGTTATTGAGAGGCACAATGCGTCCGAACAACTCTTTAGGTAAAACAGAGGTATATGGGACGATGTTAAAGTTTTCGATTTTAGCTTCCATCAAAGCGGAATCATAGCAAAAAGTTTCAAAAGGTTGAGGCGGAATACCGTCATCAGATTGACCGGCGCCGCCGGTAATAAAAGCAAAAGTAGGATAACGAACACCTTGAGTAGTCATAAATTCCTCCATAAAAAAAGTTTAATTCGAGATTAGAACCTATAACTAATAGCAAGTTTAAAAAAATCAATATTACTATAAATAGAAATTAATCGAAAACGCGTAAATATACACATAAAAATAAAAATTTTTCATAAATATGGAAATTTCAAAAGTATATAGTAATTTATAAAAGGACAAGATTAATTTTTTATAAGGAAAAGATAATGCTTACAGCAAAACAAATGTTAATAATGGCAACAGGCATATTAGCACTTGCCGCATGTAAAAAAAATGATACGGAAAATACGCAGGCAATACAAGCTCTACCGGTTGCAGCCATTAAAGTAACACCACAGACAATACCTTTGAGTTTTGAATATCCGGCCAGAGCAGTTGGGTCTAAGGAGGTACAGGTCAGAGCAAGAGTAGGCGGCATTTTGCAAAAAAGAAATTATATAGAGGGCAGCAAGGTTCAGGCGGGAGATGTATTGTTTGAGATAGATCCTGCGCAATTTGAGGTAGCTTTATCAAAAGCTAAGGCTCAGTTAGCACAGTCAAAGGCACAGTTACAATCCGCCAAACAAGACTGGAGTCGTATATCAAAATTATATAGCCAAAAAGTTGTAAGCGAAAAGTCCAAAGATGATGCAAAAGCAAGTTTAGATTCGGCCGAGGCGGCAGTGCAAATGGCGCAGGCACAGGTTGATGAGGCAGAATTAAATTTGAGTTATACAAAGGTAACCGCGCCGGTAGCAGGCTTAACCAGTATGGAAACACAGTCAGAAGGCAGTTTGATAAGTGCAACGGGAAGCGATAGTCTGTTGACCAATATCACCCAGACCGACCCAATATATGTGATGTTCTCAACTTCGGAAGGGGAGATTGCATCACTAATGACAATGGGGTCCAAAGGGCTGATTCGAGCCGAAGAGGGCGATTGTGTCTCAGAATTTGATGAATCAGGCAATCGCAAAAAGTGCCGCGAAATTAAGGCTAAAGTCAAATTCAGTTCAGGAGATGTATATTCAGAAGCCGGCGATATAAATTTTATCAATCCGATGGTTGATGAGAAAACGGGAACATTGCAGTTAAGAGCAGTATTTCCAAATCCCAAAGACAAGATTAAACCGGGACAGTTTGTAAGATTGGTAATGGAAGGAATTGTCCGGTTAAATGCCTTGGTTGTACCGCAAGAAGCGATTATGCAGGGAGCAAACAGCTCATTTGTATATATTGTTAACGACAAAGGAGTGGCACAAGCGGTTAATGTCATAACCGGATTATCGACACAGGACGGCGGTTGGATAATTGATAGCGGATTAAAATCAGGCGATGTTGTGATTACATCAAACTTGATGAAGGTACGCCCCGGAATGCAGGTAAAAGCCAATATAAGCGGTGAACAAGCGACCACGGCAGGCGTAGTGGAATAAAGCATAACAATTAAAAACTCAAGGAAGAGCAATGTTTTCAAAATTTTTTATAGATAGGCCGATTTTTGCAAGCGTGATATCACTGGTAATAGTTTTGGCGGGACTTGTGTCGATGGAAGTGTTGCCGGTTGAGCAATATCCGAATATTGTTCCGACAGAAATACAAATATCGGCGCGTTATCCGGGGGCTACGGCGGAAGTTTTGGCTGATACGGTTGCCGCACCGATTGAACAAGAAGTAAACGGCGTAAAGAATATGATTTATATGTATTCAAACGCGACATCGAGCGGATATTTGACCATAGGTGTTGTGTTTGATATCGGAACAGATCCGGATCAGGCAACGATAGACGTGAACAACAAGGTTCAGGCAGCAACGCCGCAGTTGCCCTCCGAGGTAACCAAGAACGGCGTAACGGTAGAGCAAAAGTCAAATTCGATTTTGCAGGTTGTAACGATGCGCTCGACGACGGATAGGTATGACACAATATATGTGTCGAACTACGCGTTGCTGAATGTTCTGGATGAAATAAAGAGAATCAAGGGCGTAGGAAGTGCCTCGCTGTTTGCCTCGCAGGATTATTCAATGAGAATATGGCTCTCGCCGGATAAGTTGGCGGATCATAATTTGACATCACAAGATGTAACAAACGCGATACAAAGCCAAAATTCACAATACGCGGCGGGACAGTTTGGTCAAGAACCGATGAAAGAGGTCCAGCCCTACACCTATTCAGTGAATACAAAAGGCAGGTTAGTTAGCAAAGAGGAATTCGGGAATATAATATTGAACACGGATTCGAACGGCGCGATTTTAAGGCTGAAGGATGTCGCGAGAATAGAGCTTGGCGCGCAGGATTATAGCGTGAATGCGCGGTTTAACGGCGAGCCGGCAGTAGCGTTCGCCATATATTTGCAACCGGGGGCCAATGCTTTGGAAACGGCAGAATTGGTGAAAGCCAAAATGACCGAGTTGGCAAAAAATTTTCCTGAAGGGATAACTTATGATATTCCTTATGATACAACATTATTTGTGAATGAGTCTATTAAAGAGGTTATCCATACGTTTTTTGAAGCGGTTTTGCTGGTTATTTTGGTAGTATATTTGTTTTTACAGAGTTTCCGAGCGACCTTGATTCCGATAATAGCCGTTCCGGTTTCGATTATCGGTGCTTTTGCTGGAATGTATATGCTGGGGTTTTCGATTAACCTGCTGACTCTGTTCGGCTTGATATTGGCGATTGGTATCGTGGTTGATGACGCTATTGTCGTGCTGGAAAATGTGGAACGATTGATGAGCGAAGAAGGCTTATCGCCCAAAGATGCGGCGATAAAGGCCATGCAGGAGGTATCGGGCGCGGTTGTGGCCATTGCGCTGGTACTGTCGTCGGTATTTTTGCCGATTGCCTTTTTGGGCGGCATGACTGGCGTGATGTACAAGCAGTTTTCGGTAACGATAGCGATTTCGGTATTGATATCGGCATTGATGGCTTTGACGTTGACACCGTCGCTATGCGCATTGCTGATTAAGAAAAACAAGCACGAGCCGCACGGATTTTTCCTGTGGTTTGACAAGTTTTTTGATAAAGTAACGGATGGTTATATTGCTTGCGTAAAATTTTTCTTACACCACCGCAAAACGGCAATGTTGGGTTTTGTAGGCGTTCTGGCGGCAATAGGAGTTTTGTTCAAGGTAGTTCCGGGGGGCTTGGTGCCGATGGAAGATATGGGCAACTTGCTGATGTCTTACGAGTTGCCGCCGGCTTCATCTTTGCCGAGAACAACGAATTTCACCTCGACGGTGGCGGAAGAAGTCAGGAATAATCCGAATGTAGAAACGGTCGTAACGATAAATGGTTATAATATGTTATCGTCGAGCCAAAACACCTATTCGGGGGTGTCGTTTATTATATTGAAGAATTGGGATGAGCGAGAGCAGGCAGATCAGTCGGCTTTTGCGTTGTCGAGATTATTCACGCAAATGGGCATGAGCGATCCGCGGGGTATAGGCTATTCGTTCAGCATGCCGCCGATAATGGGTATGAGTACGACGGGAGGCTTTGAGGCTTATGTCCAAAACCGTATAGGTGCAAGCTCGACAGAGTTGATGAAAAAGACGGAAGAGTTGGTTGCCGAGGCAAACAAAAATCCGGCATTAGCGAATGTCAAGACGACATTTTCGGTATCAACGCCGCAATATACCATAGAGTTGGATAGAGATAAGGCGATGATGATGAATGTGTCGATTGGCTCGATTTATGCGGTAATGCAGTCAACTTTTGGAAGCTTGTATGTGAACGACTTTACTTATATGGGACGTAATTTCCATGTGTCGTTGCAGTCTGAATCGAGGTTCCGCCGTTCACCGGATGATTTGAGATATGTGTATGTTAAGTCATCAACGGGAGAGCTGGTACCGTTGTCATCATTGATAAGCGTGAAGAGAGTAACGGGGCCGGAATTGGTTAACCGCTTTAACATTTTCCCAGCGGCAAAGGTGCTTGGAGATCCTGCGGAAGGATATAGCTCCGGACAAGCAATTGCGGCGATGGAAGAAGTAGCGGCAAAAGTTTTGGGTGATGGCTATACCTTGTCATGGATTGGTTCGGCATATCAGGAAAAACTGGCTGGAGGCGCGTCAACACAAGCCTTTGCGTTTGGTATTATCATGATATTCTTGATATTGTCGGCGCAGTATGAAAAATGGTCATTGCCGTTTGTGGTGATAATGTCGGTTCCGTTTGCGGTTCTTGGTGCGTTGATAGCTATCTGGCTGAGAGGCATAGATAACGACCTGTATTTTCAGGTTGGCTTGGTAACCTTGATAGGTCTGGCGGCCAAGAACGCGATTTTGATTGTTGAGTTTGCGATTCAGCAGGTTCAAACAGGCAAGACGTATGTGGACGCGGCAATAGATGCGGCCAGATTGCGTTTTCGTCCGATAGTGATGACCTCATTGGCGTTTACGTTTGGCGTTTTGCCGTTAGCGGTGAGTAGCGGTGCCGGAGCAGCGAGCCGTCATGCGATTGGAACGGGTATGGTCGGTGGAATGTTGGTATCAACATTTATCTCGACGATGTTTGTTCCGATGATATTTGCGATGATAGGCGAGGCGTTTGATACGAAGAACATCCAAAGCCGCAAGATTCGCCGCCGCGCTCTAAAGAGGGGACGCCCATTGTTGAAGGACAAAATGCGGTAGCCGCATAGTTGTTCAAGCTCCAAAGAACTGCTCTAAAAAAAGAGTAGTTCTTTTTTTAGAAAAAACTTGACAAAATAAAGAAAGGTGTTAAGTTAGGCTCGTGAAATTTTATTATTGTTAAACTTTAAATTAAATTATTTTTTTATGAGTACGATTATTATTTGTTTAATTTGTGCGGCTCTGATGTTCGGGGTTGAATACTTCGAGCGGCGGCACATGCGGCTTTTTAAGCTAAAGGCTGAGAGTCAAGGTGGTGAAAATATCGTTTCTGCGGTAGACCAAGTCTATTATGGCGGAAAAGAGTCCGATAAAAGCGAAGCAGAGCGATTGCGAACCCGAAAAATTAAATATGTGCTTTGGGTACTTATTGTGTTTTTTGGGGCGGCATCAATCGTGTTTGTTAGCTTTAAAGACCAATGGCTGGGCGAGTGGAAAACGGAAAACAAGGTGGAAACCAGAGCTACCGTATCTGGGGCAGAAACACCGTTATTTTCGGTTGTGGATTATTTAGCAATTTATTTTAGCAACGAAAAGGCACTAAGGTATTACGGAACCAAAAGACGCGTGGCATACGAAAAAGCATCTGCCGAATACCAAAAATACGAGCAGGAACTCAAACGTGCCCAAGAAAAGCAAGATGAGGTCGAAATAATAATCCAAAACGAGAAATTAGCAGAGGCAAAGGCCAAGCTGGATTCCGCGGAGAAAAATTGGAAAAATTTCAAATTTATTCCCCAGAACTGGAGAATAAATACCAATCTGAACTGGCTTTTATTGTTTCTTTTGGTGGTCAGTGTCTGGAATGTATATTATATATATATGTCAGAACATGAAAATTCCGGATTATTAGTTGCCTCCACCATAGTCTCTTTTTTTGCATTCGCGTTGGGGCTTATTATTCCGTTTGCGGTATTTGTTCGGGGGTATCAAGAAGAATGTTTGTTTACGCTGAGAGATGTCGTGGGCATAATTTTAACAATTTGGTGCGTTATTTCTTTCACTATACAATCAAATAAAAAAATGATAGAATGATAAACATAAATCACCGCCCTCAAACAAAAAAAGCGTTGTTCGAAAGAGCAACGCTTTTTTTATATAAGGCAACTATCTGTTAGGATTCTGTTGGTTGTTCATAAACGGAGAATAACTGCCGACCCCGCCGAAGAAGCGTTCAAAGAACCCCGGTTTTTCACCTAAAGTCGGCGTCGTTTTGTCGCTGATTTGAACCTCTTGCCCGTCTTGTTTATTCAAACGTTTAATTTCGGCCACTTTGTTTTCATCATCAAAGCGAATGAGTAAAATATCGCGGTTAACCTCATCAGGCTTAAAAAAAGCGACGCGCTCGACATCGGCCGACATATACATCCAAGTATTTTGGTCTAAGGAAATGATGCTGGAAGGGGTGCCCAAATTAGCATAAACCTCTTCTTTATATTGGCCGAGTTGAACTTTAGCGATTCTTTCTTCACTGGGCATATTTCCGTTATGATCGGTGAACCACTCTTTGTTTAGAGAGCAAGAAGCGGTTGACAAAGCGATAAAAAGTCCCAAAACACAAACTTTACTTATTGACATAACTAAATCTTACCTATAATTGTTAGAGCTAGATAAGTATATATCACAAGGATTTGGCGAATGCAAAATTTTTTTTCATATCAAATAATTGTTGATAAGTTGCCCAAGACGGAACAGTGCTACAAGCTAAAAGCGGATGTGGATGATTTATCTGAAATAAAAAAGATTCTGAAAGTTCCGGCCGTGAAGAGTTTTTCAGCCGAGATACATTTATTGCTGAATCAAAAGACGAATATATTAAAGCTTTGGGGCAGTGCCGATGCCGTATTGACACTTCAAAGCGTGATTAGTCTGGAAGAGTTTGATAAGAGCTACCATAATGATTTTGAATTAACCTATGACACGAAAGCCACGTTAAAATCACAACGGGAAGAAGAGGAAGAACTATTCTATGATGATAACACGCCGGACGTTGTCATCAACGGGCGGATAGATTTGTCGGATATAGCAATAGAGCAAATAGCACTTATAATGGAAGACTATCCGAGAAAGGCAGGAGAAACATTTAGTTTCAAAACGGAGTTTACAGCGGAAGAAGGGCATAAAAATCCGTTTGAAATATTGAAAAAACTAAAATAAATGCAAAATAATAAAAATATCTCTTGCAAAATAGAAATTTTTTAGCTAAAAAACAGATAGCAAAAAGAAAGACTGCATTTTAAGGGTTGATTTTTTGAATCAAATCGTATAGAACTGTGGTCTGAATGAAAACTAATAACAAAGAGTAAAGAAAATGGCTACACCGAAGAAGAAAGTATCAAAATCACGTCGTGATATGCGCCGTTCTCATCAGGCTCTTGGTGGTAATTCCTATATGGAATGCCCGAATTGCGGGGAGTTAAAGAGACCCCACAATGTGTGCCCGAAGTGCGGTTACTACGACAATCGTGAAGTTGTTACATCAAAAACAACCAGCGAAGAATAATTTATTATTGAACTTAAACGACAATTAGTGGAGAACAGGTTTTGTCAAATAATCTGGTAATATCCATAGACGCGATGGGGGGAGATAATTCCCCTCGAGTCGTAATAGAGGGGGTTGCATTGGCAGCCAAAAAAAATCCCGATGCACGTTTTTTGCTGTACGGCGATTCCCAAAGAGTAAACGAAATCCTGGATAATTATCCGCATTTGAAAAAAGTTGCGGAGGTACGTCATTCATCAGAAGTTGTTCATAATGAAGACAAGCCCTCAGCGGTAATACGCAACCGCAACACGAGCATGTATATGGCAATAAATGCGGTCAAGCAGGGAGAGGCACAGGCGGTTGTTTCCGCCGGCAACACCGGAGCCTTAATGGCAATTTCCAAATTAACGCTCAAAACCATCCAAAAGATTCATCGTCCCGCGATAGTAACAATTATGCCGCATCGCACGGGACGCTATGTTATGCTTGATTTAGGAGCCAACACGGAGTGTGATGCGCTGAATTTGGCGGAATTTGCGTTGATGGGCAACATATTTGCCAAGCACACGCTGGATGTCAAACGCCCGAGAGTTGCCTTGTTGAATATCGGAGCCGAAGAGATGAAAGGCCGAGAGGAAATACATCAAGCGGCCAAGATAATAAAGCACTCGCATCTGGATATGGATTTTATCGGCTATATAGAACCGCACGAAATTCCGGAAGGAAAAGCAGACGTTATCGTAACGGATGGTTTTAGCGGCAATATTGCGCTTAAGTCAATAGAGGGAACGGCAAAATTGGTGGTCCGTTTATTAAAAGACGCGGTAAAAAAATCGTTTTTGGCGAAGTTTGGTCTTCCGTTTATGTTAGGAGTCGGCTTAAACGTCAAAAAGACGATGGATCCGAGGCTATATAACGGAGCCATGATGGTCGGTCTGAACGGCTTAACGGTAAAGAGCCATGGCGGAACGGATGCTTTGGGATATTCCGTCGCGGTCAGTAATGCCGTACGTTTGGCACGCCAAAATTTTGTCGCCACGATTCGCGAAGAGTTGGAACGTGTTGATTTGGATGAACTTTCACAGGAAGTATTATACGATGTATACTAGATCAGAAATCATTGGCTGGGGGCACTATCTACCCAAAAAAATAATGACAAACAACGACTTGGCACAAATAGTTGAGACGAGTGATGAATGGATTAGTACGCGTACGGGTATAAAGAGCCGCCATATTGTAGAAGATGAAACCACCTCGGATTTGATATTCAATGCCGCTCAAATGGCCTTATCAAGAGCAGGAATTTCTGCCCAAGAGCTGGATTTGATATTAGTAGCCTCAATCACGCCGGATAATACGACGCCATCCGTAGCCGCCAAAGTTTCTAATCGTTTGGGGACGGTATCAGGAACAATTTGTTTTGATATTTCCGCCGCCTGCTCGGGATTCGTTTATGGCTTGACCATGGCAGATAACATGATTCGCTTAGGGCAAATCAAGACAGCATTGGTAGTCGGAGCCGAAAGTTTATCAAAAATCGTAGACTGGACGGACAGAAACACTTGCGTTTTATTCGGAGACGGAGCCGGCGCAGTGGTTTTGAGAGCATCAGAAGGAGAAGGAACCAATGCAGACCATGGTATTTTGGCAACAAAATTGTTTGCCGATGGTTCGCATTATGACAGTCTGAAAACAACCGGAGGCGTCTCAACCACCAAGAATGCCGGATTTGTATTTATGGACGGAAAAGAGGTTTTCAAATTTGCGGTCAATTCCTTATCACAAGCCGCGGAAGACGTAATGAATCAATGCGGCGTAACAAGCCAAGATATAGATTTCTTAATTCCGCATCAGGCCAATATCCGGATAATATCGAATGTTGGGGAGAAACTGGGTTTGCCGGAAGAAAAAGTTATTGTAGCGGTAGATCATCATGGAAACACCTCCGCGGCCTCGATTCCTTTGGCTTTGTCCGAAAACATAGAAAGCGGCAGGATTAAAAAAGGAGATTTGCTGGTATTGACAGCCATGGGCGCAGGCTTCACATGGGGCGGAGCACTTATCAGATTTTAACGACAAATAAAAATAAATAGTGCAATAACCCTAACAAATCGCTTGCTTTTGTTAGGCCGATGTACTAAAAAGACGAATAGTCGAAAACAATGACTAAGAGTTTGAAGAACAAACAGAAAAGATATTAAAGGGAATAGAAAATGAAGACAGTAACACGCGCTGAAATTGCAGAAACCATTTATGAGGAAGTCGGTTTATCACGTAAAGATTCGGGAGATATCTTGGATATGATGTTAGATGAGATAGTCCAAGAATTAAGCAAAGGCAATGAAGTTAAATTGTCATCATTCGGAACATTTTCCCTTCGATCCAAGAAGGCGCGTGCAGGGCGGAATCCCAAGACCGGAGTAGCCGCGGAAATTACGCCGCGCCGCGTTATTTCGTTTAAGCCCTCACAAACCATGAGAAAGATAATAAACGCCTAAGAGAGCAACAAAATTAAGGCAAAGGATATGGTTGTAAACAAGTCAAAATCGGCATTTCGCACCATAGCAGAAGTAGCGGATGAACTAGGGGTTGCGACCCATGTTTTAAGGTTTTGGGAAACCAAGTTTCCGCAAATAAAACCGATGAAACGAACCGGCGGCCGCCGTTACTATCGTCCGGATGATGTTGAACTTGTCCGAAAGATTAAAGATTTACTCTATGAAAAACGTTACACGATAGAAGGCGTACAAAAGTTTATTAAAGAAAAGGGTCTGAAAGCCTTTATGGGCGAAGAAATTATGAAAGACTTTTTTGAGGAAGAAACCCCACAAATCGAATTAAGCGGAGAGGCGAGAGAAATCATTCTTTCTACAATTAGCGAGTTGAGTGAAATTTCAAAAGAATTGGAAAAAGCAATTGCTTGAGTTTTAGAAAAAGCCGTTTCAAAAGAAACGGTTTTTTTTGATGAAAAAAGAATCTGTTGCAAAAAAATAAATAAATCCTTAAAATAAATACTTTAAGGAAGAGGTAAAATGGGAAAAGCCAAAGAGTTACAGGCGGTATTAAAATATTTTGATGAAAGTATGAAGGCGAGTAACTCCCTTCATATACAGACCGCGTTGGAAAAATTTTCAATGTTTAGCGAACATCGGGATTTTGGGTCGGCATCGGCAGACATATTTTGGCGTTTTCTGTCGTCAATAAAAAGAAATCAGGAGAAAATCGCATATAGTGCGTTATATCGTCCCTCTGAGACGGAAATTTATCGTAAGAGGTTATATACATCAACAAAAATGTTTAACCAAGCTTTGCCTTTGCTTAAAGTAGATGATTATAACAAAGAGCAGGCGGAAGGTTATATAAGAAAACATGAACTGGGCGTAAGCACGCGGGTTAAAGATTTTGTTAAAAACAAAACCTCAAACGGCGAAAGATATTATTCCACCGGACAGAGAATAAAACAAATTTATGAGTTTTATAAACAGACGGAGCAGTATAAACCGGAAGAAATCAAGAAAAAGACCCAAGAACTGTTTGATTTGCTGACAGATTCTGATGTTGATGTTAGGCATACGCATTTCAGTCCGATGTATGACTTGTTGACAAGGGCAGCCAAGCATCGCCCGCAAAATATCCAGTTAAAACTCTTTGAAACAAGTTTGCCTCAGCAAAAGACAATGGACAAAGAGCTACTCAAAACAATCGTAAAAGTATATGTAGATTCGCTAATGAAAAAGAAAGAGCCTCATGAGTTTAATATGAGCGCGATGCAAAAATTTGGCTTGATGTTAAAAGCGGCGGTTCGGAAAAATTCATTTTCACGAGATGAGGTAAAAGAGCTGGCAAAAATCTTAAAGACGCACCCGTTTCGAACGACATTGGCAGAAAAACACTTAAATAAGATGGCTGATGATTTGGTTGAAACCTACGATGCAAAAGAGAGTAAAGAGATAAACAAACTTTTGGATTGGCAGAAGAAAGCTCCGCGTAAACGGATGATAGAAAAAGCCGCACAAGAAAATGTGATTATAGCCGGATTATATCAAAAATTGGTATTGGAACAAGACATAGGCAGAATAAATTTAGAGCAAAAATATCAAGAAGAAAAAGGAGCTTTGGGGCAAAGCATAGTTGCAGAATATCAAAAAATATCAAATAAAAACAAAGCGCAACAAAATGTATTGAAACAAAATCACCAAAAGAATCAAGAAACATTTGCCATAATAGAACGCAAACTAAAACTAATCGGCCCAAAGAGGAGTTTTTATTTTCAAATAATCAATGACGCCATAGCAAAAGGCTATATAGCAAAGCCTAAACTTGAACATCCGTACCAAAAAGACGGCTATGAACTTTAGTCTTTCAGGACGCGTCGTAAAAAGCCGTTATTTTTAGCTAATAAAAGCTCAGCCTCTTGCATGGAGCAAGATTTTCGAGCCATAACGCAGGCCAGTTTAACGTTTTGTGTTTGTTGAATAAGCTCCAAAGCTTTTTTATGAGAGACCTGACCGATTTCCGCCACGAAACGAACGCCGCGGTTAATGAGTTTGTCATTTTGCAAACAAACATCAATCATATAGTTGCGATAAGTTTTGCCGATTTTAATCATAGCACCGGTTGATAGCATATTTAAAATCATTTTTTGAGCAGAACCTGATTTCATGCGGGAAGAACCGGTAATAACTTCCGGCCCGAGAATAGGGTTGATGAAGATATTGGCAAATTCCTGCATTTTAGCATGAGGGTTGGAAGAAACGGCGATTGTAAAAGCACCGGCATTTTGCGCGACTTTAAGTACGGTTGTACAATAGAGAGGGTTGCCGGAAGCAGAAACCGCCACCACAACGTCATGAGGCATTGGAGAGAAAGAGTTAATATCTTGCAGGGCGAGAGATAGGGAATCTTCGGCATTTTCAACGGCGTAGTGCAAGGCCTTGTCGCCGCCGGCAATAAAGGCTTGCACCAAATCGGGGGAAACACCGAAAGTCGGCGGACATTCCGATGCGTCAAGCACGCAAATACGCCCGCTCGTACCGGCACCAAAATAAGCAAGACGACCGCCGTTTTTGATAGATTCGGCAATGATATCGATAGCTTGTGCAATTTGCGGCAAAACTTTTTTAATAGCCGAGGCGACTTTTCTGTCCTCGTTATTGATGGTTTGAGCAATTTCAAAAGACGACATTAAATCAATATCTTGTGTCTTAGAGTTTGCTTTTTCGGTTAAAATAGTGCTCATGATTAATACCTCTGCCAAACAAGTTGTCATGATAGTAAAAATAAGTTAAAATAAAATAAAAAAATCCTCTAAGGTCATAACCTTAAAGGATTTAGTTTAATCGTTAGTGCAACATTTCATGAACTGAGGCATTGTCTCCTTCATAAAGAATATCGGTAAAGCCGTCATTCCAAGTCGGATAGTTGTTGATGTAAATGTCATCAATATCCAAGTTGAGATAAGACTTTATCGGAAAGTCCCAAACATCATCCCAAGTAATGTTTCCCATGTAGAGCTGAAACAGTATCCAGAAGTATTTGAGATTTTCTTCTCTTTGCGAAGAGGGAAGAGATTCGGCCATATTGTAGAAAATAGAGCCGACATTTCCGATTTCCCAATCGGAGAGAGAATGTAGCATCATTTGCTTGGTAAATTCCGCCTTGCCCGTTTTATCATAGGCAAGATAGAGTGCCGTAATCTGATAAGAGTCCATGTTGTCGGGAACAAGAGCCAGAAATTGAGACTTGTTCAAACGCATGGAGTCTTCGATGTTGGCACGGGGATTTACACCATTGAGGTAGCTTTGGGCAATGCATGTTTTTTTTACAGCCAAATCAAAAGATTTTGCATTGTCAAAAGCGGCCGGTTTAGGAGATGGAATGGCAAGCGTAGCAGTAGGAGTTTTTGCGTTGATACAAGATTTATTATTCCAAAGCAAAAACACCATGACGGCAAGTGCAATACCAATAATCCAAATCCACATCGGGTCAACTTTTTTTTGAGTTTTGGCACAGTGGCGAATGTAAATGAGAATACACGCCAAAGCAATGGCTGAAGCCATAACTGAAATAAAAAAGAATAATTCCATATACATAAAAATTTAAAGTTCTGAGAAAGAAGATAACTTATTTGTCAAATTGTGTCAATAGAAAATAAATAAAAAAATTATATTCCCTTAAGCGAACCTTAAGTTTACAATGTTGATATGATGATGTAAAACAGATATAACTTTCAAATATAATTAAAGGAGAACCGTAATGAATAAATTTTTAGCAGTTTCTGCATTAGCAATCACCTTAGGTTATGCAACATTTGCACAGGCTCAAGGCGGCTTTACAGGAAAAGCTCAGCCACAAGGAGGTTATACCGGTCCGACGATTGATACCGTGAGTGTCGCCGACGCCAAGAAATTGAGTGATGACACACCGGTTGTTTTGGTCGGCAAAATTTCAAAAAGCTTGGGTGGTGAAAAATATTTATTCTCAGATGGAACGGATACGGTAACCATCGAGATTGATGATGATGACTGGAGAGGTCTCAGCGTCAGCGAAAAAGATACGGTTGAAATCAGAGGTGAAGTTGATAAAGATTTCTTAAGTGTAGAAATCGACGTAGACTCAATCTCTAAAAAATAAGGCAGGCCAAGACAATGCGCATACTCTTAATCGAGGATGACAGACTGATAGGTGATGGTCTAAATGTTGGTCTGAACCGCTTGGGATTTACGACAGATTGGTTTCAAAACGGAGAAGACGGTTATGAGGCTCTTTCTTCTGCACCATATGATGCTGTTGTCCTCGATTTAGGGCTGCCGGATAAAGACGGGCTATCGATATTAAAGGATTGGCGTAAAAATAAGCACAACGAGCCGGTTTTGATTTTAACGGCACAGGGAGATGTCGACCAAAGGATAATAGGGTTAGACAGCGGAGCAGATGATTATTTGAGTAAACCGTTTGCCTTAGCGGAAGTAGCGGCACGACTGAAGGCGCTTATCCGTCGGAGCAGCAATTGCCTTGTACCGGAGATTAGATATAAAGATATTGTATTTCATCCGGATACCAAAACGGTTGAAAAGGAAGGAAAATTAGTTGTATTAGCCCCTAAAGAGTTAATGCTTTTGGAGCTGATGTTGATGAACAGAAACAAGGTTATGTCGAAAGATATATTGGAAAACAAATTATATTCGTGGGATGAAGAAGTGCAAAGCAATGCCGTAGAAGTGCATATCCACCATATACGAAAGAAATTGGGAAAAGGTATCATCAAAACCATAAATAAAATTGGCTATATAATGGAAGATTAATGAAAGATTTAAGCTTAAAACAACGGTTAATAATATCATTTTGCGTGGTAGCAATAGGAATTTGGGGCGGCTCGGCTGCCCTTTCTTGGTATGAGAGCAGGGAATATGTAAATGAGTTTTACGACACCTATCAGCTGCATTTAGCGCGCCAATTATCGACGGCGGATTGGAGCAATATCAAGCCTGGGACGCAAGACCGAGTTAATGATTTGATAGAAGAGTTGGAAGATGACGGCGAAGATGAAGACGAGGCGTTAGGGCTGGCAGTATTTGATAAAAACGGAGAGATGATATTTAATGATGACGAGGACGGTAAGTATTTTGTCTTTAACCCCAAAGCATCGGGATTTGTGAATCAGCCGAACGGACACAAGGGGAAGATGTGGCGGATTATATGGATGAAGAGTGTAGACGGAGACTATACGATTGCCGTCGGACAAGAGCTGAAATACAGGAATAAGGCCGCAACGGAAATGGTGGAAGAGGCCGTCGGCCCATGGATAATCGGTTTGGCAATTTTGCTGTTGGCGATAATATTTTTGGTTACGAAAGAGCTTAGACCGTTAAAAAGAATAACCAAAAATTTATCAAGCAGGGGAGCGGATGATTTTTCGCCCTTAAGCGATAAAGAAATTCCGCAAGAAATCAAACCTCTAATCAGTTCGATGAATGAGCTGTTTGATAAGATAGACAAGATGTTGGTGAGAGAAAGAAGCTTTATTTCGGATGCTGCCCATGAATTAAGAAGCCCGTTAACGGCGATGAAAGTCCAGCTTGAGGTTGCGGAATTAGCGGGTGATGATAAGGAGACACATGAAAAAGCACTGGCTAATTTAACACAAGGATTGGAGCGAGTCTCACGGTTGGTGGAACAACTATTGGCGTTGTCAAGATTAGAGAGCAATGCCATCCGATATAAGGAGTTTGCCCCATTAGACTGGGCAAGTATAATGGATAATGTAAACAAAGAACAAAAACAGTTGGCCGAAGAAAAGAAAATCAGCTTAACAAGCGAGATATCGGAACCATATTTTATAAACGAAGGGCAGAGTTTTTTGTGGTCGCTGTTGTTAAGAAATTTGATAGATAATGCAATAAAATATTCGAAAGAAGGCGCGGATATAAGGATAATTTTGAATTCTGAAAAATTGTCGGTAAGTAATAATAAAATAACGTTGAATAGTAAAAACATAGCGCGTCTGGGCGAAAGGTTTTTCCGACCGGCGGGACAAAACATCAACGGCAGTGGTTTAGGATTGTCGATAGTCAAAAAAATTGCACGGCTGCATAATTGTGAAATGCAAATAACCGTGCAAGGTGATATATTTACGGTAACAATAAACCGTGTAGAATAAGGAGCTAGGCGGTTTTCTTTAACATATTGTGCTTAGCCAAATACCAGTCGACAGTTTTTACGATACCGGTATCAAAAGTTTCATCCGGTTTCCAACCGAGTTCTTGAATAAGTTTGGAAGCGTCAATGGCATAACGGAAATCGTGTCCGGCGCGGTCTTGAACAAATACAATTTGCTCGGCATATTTGCGACCGTCATCGCGCGGAGCTTTTTCATCCAAGATAGCGCAAATTCTGTTTACGATTTCAATATTGTTACGTTCGTTATGTCCGCCGACGTTGTAAGTTTCGCCGGATTTTCCATTGTGGAAAATAAGATCAATAGCTTTGCAGTGGTCAAGAACGAACAACCAGTCGCGCACATTTTCACCTTTGCCGTAGATAGGTAAGTTTTTGCCGTTCAGGGCATTAGAAATAATTTTAGGAATAAGTTTTTCTTCATGCTGTTTCGGCCCATAATTATTGGAGCAGTTAGAAGTAGTTACGTTGAGACCAAAAGTATGAAAATAAGCCCGCACCAAGAAATCGGAACTGGCTTTGCTTGCGGAATAAGGCGAGTTAGGAGCATAAGGCGTAGTTTCTTTGAAGAATCCTTCCGCACCGAGAGCCCCATAAACTTCATCGGTAGAAATGTGGTGAAAACGGCAGTTTTCATAACCGGATTTGACTTGGTTCGGCGCCGTCATCCACAATTTGCGAGCCGCTTCAAGGAGATTGAACGTTCCGACAATATTAGTTTCAATAAAAGGTCTCGGCCCGCTGATAGAATTATCGACATGACTCTCGGCGGCGAAGTGGATAACCCCGCGGATGTCGTGTTGGATAAAAAGGTTTTCAATAAAATCTTTATCGCAAATATCGCCTTGGATGAAAGAATAGTTGGGGAGATTTTCGCATTCTTTAAGATTTTGCAAATTTCCGGCATAGGTTAATTTATCAAGATTAATGATATGATAATTAGGATATTTTTTGCAAAAATAAGGAACAAAGTTAGAGCCGATAAAACCGGCACCGCCTGTAATTAAAATTGTTTGAGACATTTTTCAAGACTTTCCTTCCAATAAGGGATGTTAAGATTAAAGGTTGATTTAATTTTGCTTTTATCGAGAACGCTGTAAAATGGGCGTTTGGCTTTGGTAGGGTAGGCGGAAGAAGGAATAGGGTTAACCTTGCAGTTAAGCCGCGCCAAAGACATAATTTCATGAGCGAAGTCAAACCAAGAGCAAACACCTTCGTTGGTAAAATGGTAGATACCGCTGTTATTTTCGTTTAGTTGAGGAAGAATGGCAACGATAGCCTGAGCCAAATCGGCGGCACAGGTAGGTGTACCGATTTGGTCATTAACGACGTTAATGGTATCTTTTTCGGAGCCGAGTTTAAGCATGGTCTTAACAAAATTTCCGCCATAAGGGGAGTAGAGCCAAGCAGTACGAATAACGACAGCGGTTTGGGCATGTTTCAAAATCTCGGTTTCTCCGGCAAGCTTTGTGCGCCCGTAAACGGAAATCGGATGAGGGGCATCATCGGGCGTATAAGGTTTATGCCCGCACCCGTCAAAAACATAATCGGTAGAGACATGAATGATTTTAGCACCCGATTGGGCTAAATTTTTCGGCCCGACGACATTAATGGCATAGGCTTTTTCCTCATCATCTTCAGCTTTATCAACGGCGGTATAAGCGGCACAATTAATAATTGTATCAATATTGCTTTGATGAACAAAATCAAAAACGGCTTGAGCATTTGTAATATCAAGGGTGTCGACATCGGTTAAGACGGCTTCGGGCAAGAGCTTAGCCAGTTCAGAACCGAGTTGTCCTCTGCTACCAGTAATCAGGAACATCTTTTAATCCTTTCGCAATATTATCTTTTTCGGAAGTAATAATTTTATCATGAGGGATTTTCCAATCGACATGAATATCTGGATCATCAAAGCGGATGCCGAATTCAGATTCTTTGCAGTAGAGATTATCGCATTTATAGGAGAAGACGGCCTTTGGGGTTAAGACGGAAAAGCCGTGGAGAAAACCTCTGGGGATAAAGAGTTGGCGTTTATTTTCCGCGGAGAGCTCGACGGAGACGTATTGCCCGAAGGTAGGAGAGTTTTTTCGAATATCCACGGCAACATCAAGAACCGTTCCTTCAAGCACGCGGACGAGTTTAGCCTGAGCATGTTCGCCGAGTTGGCAGTGCAAGCCGCGTACGACGCCGTAATGAGACTGAGATTGATTGTCTTGAACAAAACGTGCATTGATACCGTTTTTGATAAATTCGGCCTCGTTATAGCTTTCGAAAAAATAACCGCGGTTATCTTCAAAAACGCGAGGTTCGACAATAACAACCCCATCAATTTTGGTTTTAATAAAGTTCATGATACTCCTCATAGACTTTGGTTAAATATTTTTTGTAGTCACCATCGTGAAATTCATCAATTAAAGCGAGCATTTGAGCATCGGAAATAAAGTTTCGACGATAAGCAATTTCTTCAATGCAGGCGATTTTCAAGCCCTGACGTTTTTCAATAATCTGCACGAATTGGCTTGAATCCATCAAGCTGTCGGGTGTACCGGCATCGAGCCAAGCATTTCCGCGTTTCATGGGAACGACGCTCAAACGTTTTTCATTGAGATAAAGGTTGTTGATATCGGTAATTTCGAGTTCACCGCGGGCAGAGGGCTTGAGGGTTCTGGCTTTTTCGACGATATCTGCGGGATAAAAGTACAGTCCGACTGAAGCATAATTTGATTTTGGTTTTTGAGGCTTTTCCTCAATGGATAGGGCATTAAAATGCTCGTCAAATTCGACGACGCCGAAGCGTTGAGGATCGGAGACATGATAAGCAAAAATCGTAGCTTTATTGCCCTTATTTTTTTCGACTTCTTCTTGGAAGCGGTGGAATTGGTCTCCCATATAGAAGATATTATCACCGAGGATGAGGCAAACATCATCATTTTGAATAAAATCAGCTCCGATAGTAAAAGCCTGAGCAATGCCTTTGGGTTCATTTTGAATGGCATAGTGGATATTAAGGCCGTATTTTTCGCCGGTACCGAAGAGTTTTTCGATATTTGGGGTATCAACGGGAGTAGAGATGATTAAAATATCTTTAATACCAAACAACATGAGCGTAGATAAGGGATAATAAATCATAGGTTTGTCATAAACAGGCAAGAGCTGTTTAGAAACGGTTTTAGTCAGCGGATAAAGTCTGGTGCCGCTACCACCGGCAAGGATAATACCTTTCATAAATATACCTCCTAAAGTCCATAGATAGAACTAGGATATAAGATTTTGAGAGAAAAACAAGCATAATATAAATATATTTGAAGATTTTTTTGAAAGAACTTGCCCAAAGGTAAAAAAGAATTAGAATTAGGATGAAACAAATAAAGGATGGAGGATAAAATGGATAATGAGAAAGACAAAAGAGCTGTAAAATTGTGGAGTGCGGCCATATTGGGGTTAGGTGTGGCATTGGGCGGATTTTTCCCAGGGTATTATTATTATAAGGCGAAGGTAGACAGTAATTACGTAACGGTCAAGGGATTGTCTGAGATGGATGTTAAGGCCGATTTGGGTGTATGGAAGCTGCGTTTTTCGGTTGTGGGCAATGACTTGAAGCAGGTCGAGCAACAAATAAACCTGCAAACACAACAGGTTAGAGCATTTTTATTAAAGCAAGGCTTCAAGATGGAAGAAATGGACTTGGGTCAAATAGACGTTGAGGATTTAATGTCTAATCCTTATCGCAATGAAAATGCGGCCAACAATCGCTTTATCTTGAAAAGGGCGGTAACGATTCGCACACCGGAAGTCGAAAAAAT
Source organism: uncultured Alphaproteobacteria bacterium (assembly GCA_944390355.1). Classification (GTDB taxonomy): domain Bacteria; phylum Pseudomonadota; class Alphaproteobacteria; order RF32; family CAG-239; genus HGM16780. The sequence continues at coordinate 81,180 of CALXPT010000002.1, forward strand.
AGCAAGTTCGATACCCGCCACAAATGAGCTGATTGCACAGGGAATAGTTTTTGACAGTTCATCCTATGATGCGGTGTCTTATATCTTTACGGGATTAAATGAGATTAAGCCCAAAATGTTAGAGGAGGCGACCCGCAATGCTAAGACGGCGGCTTTAGAGTTTGCCAAAAACTCTGACAGTAAGGTTGGCACCATCCGCAAGGCCAATCAGGGCGTGTTTTCGATTTTGCCAAGGGAGCAGGTAGCAGGAGCAGATGAAAGACAACAGATAAACAAGACGGTTCGCGTGGTTTCCACGATAGATTATTGGCTTGAATAAATATAGACTTGTTTGAGAGGGAAAAGTGTGGTATCATGCACCCCAAAATAACCAAATAAAAGGTGCGCAAAATATGAAACCTTTTCCCTCCAGCCCGATTCTTCTGTTGTATGAATATGCCAAGAAGAATTTGAAATTATTTTTATTTGTCGCCGTGTTGTATATCGGAAGTGCTTTGGCAGAAAAACTAGTTCCTTATTATTTTTCAAAATTGGTGGACTTGTTTTCAGGCGAGGCGCAATATGATGCGATTAAAGGCAGCATTTTTTATTATATGGTGATGATAGTTCTTGCCGGCATCGGCGCAGTCGCGTTGGACTTAGCCGGTATGACAACATCGGATGTTTATTTCTGCCCAAGGGTTTATAAACAAATCGGATTAGATACGTTTGATTATTTGAATCATCACTCGGTTGAATATTTTGCTGACAATCAGGCCGGAGCTTTGGCCAATAATCAGCGAGAAATAATGGATACAAGCTATTTTTACAGCGGCATGCTCTATTTTTTGGTGGGCTTGAGCGGTATTGTTATTTCCTTGATAATGTTGTTTCAGGTTAATGTGACTTATGGGCTGGTGCTGTCGGCTGCGATTTTGTTTTCGGTTTTTGTTTTGCGTTATCCCTCGGAATATTTGAAAAAATATCGTTCCGAGATGGTCAAAATGCGGAGCAAAATTTCGGGTAACTTGATTGACGCGATGCAAAATAACTTTTTTGTGAAAATTTTTGGGCGTTATGATTATGAGAGCCGCCGCGCTAAACGCCTTATGGAAGAAGAAGGCAAGGTGATAGCGCGCTCGGTCAGAGTTGAAAGCGGCATGAGCGAGGGCGAAAAACTTTATTTTGATATTTTTACGCTGATATTTTGGCTTTATGGCATTTATTTGTGGAGAGAGGGCAAAGCCTCCGGCGGAGAGGTCGTTTTGATTTTAATGCTGGTTAGGAGTTTAAGACGTAGTGTGTTTTTCATTTTGCACCGCTGGGTGATATTTAGCGGTTATGTTTCAGAGATAAGAACAAATTTAGTTCCCTTTGCCGCCCCGCATGATTTAACAGATAAAGAAGACGCCAAGGAGCTGAAAGTTACGGCCGGAAAAATCGAATTAAGAAATGTGAATTTTGCTTATAAAGACGGCAATCCGGTGTTTAAGAATTTTAACTTAGAGATTCCGGCTGGGCAAAAAGTCGGCATTGTCGGCATGTCGGGTGGCGGCAAGTCGACCTTGATAAAGCTGTTACAACGCTTTTATGATGTGAATGGCGGCGAGATAAAAATTGATGAGCAGAATATTAAGGATGTTACGCAAGAGAGCCTGCATAAAGCCATGAGCTATATTCCCCAAAGCAATCAGATGTTGGAGAGAACGATTGGCGAAAATATCGCCTACGGCAGACCGAACGCCAAAATGGAAGAAATTGAACAAGCCGCCAAAGACGCTTTTGCCGACGAGTTCATTCACGAGCTGCCGAATGGCTATAAAACGATTTTGAACGCGCAGAATCAACTTTCGGGCGGACAAATGCAACGCCTGTCGATTGCAAGGGCGATTTTAAAAGATTCGCCGATATTGCTGTTGGATGAGGCCACTTCTGCGCTGGATAGTGAATCGGAGTTTTATATCCAAAAAGCGATTGAGAATGTTATTCAGGATAAAACCGTTTTGGTTGTCGCCCACAGACTGTCAACTTTGAAAAATATGGATAGAATAATCGTGATAGAAAAGGGCAAAATTGTTGAAGACGGCACGTTGAATGAGTTGATTGCCAAGAAAGGCAAGTTCTATAAGTATTGGAAATTGCAAAAGCAAAAAGGAGGCAAAAATGAAGGATAATAAAACTAATATTGTCTGGACTTATGCCAAAAAGCACTATCACGGCCGCTGGAAATATTTTGCGGTTCTGCTGTTAGTAGTGCCGATTGCAGCGTTTTTGCCACAGTTGATTTCATGGTATTTGGCACAGGCCGTAACTTTGATAACCGATACCGCCAACCGCGCGGAAGTTTGGCAAGAGATAAAAAAGATTTGTACCCTTGTTTTGATTTTAATGGTAGTTGCAAAAGCTTTGGGCTACTTCAACATGATGTTTATGCAGAAAAAATTATTGATTCCTCTGGGCATAGACATCCGGCAGGATTTGTTTGATAAAACTCTGCCGCGTGACAGCCGTTTTTGGAGCCGCAACACTGCCGGTTCGGTTTGGGGCAGAATAGAAACCGTCCGCCGTGGTTTGGGCGCTCAGTCCATGATTGGCACAATCTTGTTAAATGGCTATATGCCGATTTGTATGTGGCTGGTGGTCATAGGCTTTATTTTTAAGATAAACACCGGCTTGGGGCTTTATTGCGTTGCGGCGTTTTTTGCGCTGACTTTTTGCTTTTATAAAATTTCCGGTAATGTCAAACGCGCCTCGGCCCAGCAAGAGATTTTTGTTCATAAGACCAATGGTAAAATCGTTAATATGATACAAAATCATTTTCTGTTGAAGATTTTCGGCAGTTTAAAAAGAGAAAAGGACAAGTTAAGCAAAAATCTGGATACCGTAATCAAATCCATGAAGAAAAACCGTGGGATAAGATTTAAAAATCAAGCAGTGCATGAGGCTTTTTCCATGCTGTTTACTATGAGCGTGATTATTTATGCAATAACCTTGTGGGTAAAGCAAATCATCACGGTCGGTGATGTTGTTTACATTTTAACTTCCGTAACCTCGCTGGCCAATAATTTGGGAATGATAATGGAGGTTATCCAGTTTGCGCGTTCGCAGTATTATAAAGTCAAATCCGCGCTGAACCTCTTGGATGTAGAACCGAACAAGAAAGTCCGAGAACAAAAGCTGAATGTGAATAAAGGTGAGATTGAGATAAAAAATTTGCATTATGCTTACCGCGACGGACAAACCGCAATTAAGAACGTCAGCCTAAAGATTAGGGCAGGGGAAAAGATTGGCGTTGTCGGAATGTCGGGCGGCGGCAAAACCACCTTGCTCCATTTGTTGCAACGCTTTATTGAACCGCCGAAAGGAACGATTTTTATTGATAATCAAGATATCAGCACGGTGAAAGAAGAGAGTCTTCATCAGGCGATTGCCTTCATTCCGCAAGACACGTCATTGTTCCACCGGAGCATTGGCGAAAATATACATTACGGAGATATCAAAGCCCCCAAAAAAGAGGTAAAGGCCGCCGCGCAAAAGGCTTATGCCGATAAATTTATTGAGGACTTTCCCAAAGGCTATGAAACCAAAGTCGGCGATAAAGGCGTCAAACTTTCGGGCGGCCAACGGCAAAGAATTGGTATCGCCCGAGCAATTTTGAAAAACGCGCCGATATTATTGCTGGATGAGGCGACCTCGGCCTTAGATAGCGAGTCGGAGTTTTATATTCAAAAGAGCTTGGAAAAGCTGATAAAGAAAAAGACGGTTATCGCCGTGGCGCACCGCTTGTCAACTTTGCGCAATATGGACAGGATTATCGTTATGGAAAAAGGCGAGATAATCGAAGAAGGCTCGCCCGATGAATTGCTGAAAAATCAGGGCAAATACGCCACCCTCTGGAATTTGCAAAGTTAAAAAGCTTGACATTTCAAAAAAATAAGATAGCTTATGAAACCTAAAAATAACTATTTTGTTGTACAATTAAATTTATATTGTTATGAAAGTAAAGTATTTAACCTGCGGAGGTTTAACCGAACAAACCAACATTGATTCAGTATTGAAATTAGCTGAAAAATATCCGTTGGCAGAATTTGCGGTAGGAATATCAACCAAAATAAATGAGCCAAACGACCCGCGCTTTGAGTGGTTGATGAAATTGGTTGAACGTGTGCGCCAAGAAGGTTTGCGCATTAATTTGTCGATACGCTTGTCCATGGAGGCGACTTGTATCTTTATTAAAGATTATTTTTCGCCACAGATGCGGCAACTATTTTCTTGCGGCAACAAAAACGCCGAGCCGATTTTCGGTCGTGTTAAACTGGATGATATCATCATCAAAGCAGAGCAAATCAGGCTTCTGCGCCAAATATTGAAAAACAATCCGGCGCACCGCTTTATTCTGCCTTGTACGGAAAAAAATCAAATCGTTTTGAGTACGTTGTATGATGAATCTCATGTTATGTTTGATGTCATAGACCAATATGCCGTTAAAGGAGATGAACTTGAAGCGGAAAAAAATCGTCCGACATGGGAAGATATTTTGCAAGGCTTAGGTGGTGATATTTCAGCCGAAAATGTAAAAGATGTTTTGGCCGAGGCAAAAAAACAATACCCGTTTGATGAAATTTATCTTGAGGCGGAAAAAGGCTTGCAAGATGAAAATAAAAACTTCTCGGTTGAGAAGGCGGAATTGTTTTTGGAACAAGCCACGGAGTGGATAAGCCAAAACCCGATGTAAAAACAAAAAAACGACGGTTGTAAAGATGAAACAACCGCCGTTTTTTTATGGTTATAAGCCGATGCGCTTATCTAAACTCAAAATGTCAATAATTGCAAAGATAGAAACAATCTGCAAATAGGCTTCTTCCACCAATTTTTTATTTAAGCAGGTTTTGAAAAGAGATGTAGGTTCAAACATATCTCTGTTTGTTTCAAGCGCGATAAAAAGCTGGTTGTTAAAAAAACTAAATTCAATTTTGTCGGCATGATAAGCGGCGCGGAGTTTGAGCATTCTTTCCATAAACGCGGTTGTGAGAATATATCTGGCTTCGATTTGGTCGGAGGAGAAAACTTCAAATTCTTTTTCAAAAACACTATCTTCAAGCTTAACGTTGTTCAAGCCTTTAAGGTCGCGGTTGACTTTAGAAAAAACATTCAAAAAGCCTTTATCTTGCAACACAACGGTTTGCCCGCTAAAATTTTTGTTCATGTCTAAAAGGATGAGAACACCGTGAAAGACCTCAATATTTTCATAGTGAGGTTTGTTGTTGCGATAGACAAGCTTGCGCTGAGTAAATTTTTCTTCCGAAACCTTAATCGGAACATTTTGGTAAACGCCTTCAAAATAATCATCGCCCTCACGCCCGTCATAAAAGCCGATAAGACGCGTATCATTGACATTAACGGAAGAAATAGTTTTTTTGTATTGATAGTTAAAGCCCTCAAAATATTGCAGCATGAGTGGCATAATTTTAGATTTAGACTTTTTCTTGTAAAGGGCAATAGGTGTTCCGCAAGCAGCAATGATGATTGCCATAAGGCCATAGGCAGCAGAGTCTGCAAAAGACGAGCTGTTTTGTTCGGCAATAGATGCCCCAACTTGAAAATGAACAATAGCCCACATGAGCAATGGAATAGCCACAACAGCCAAACAACAAGCAATGATAAAATAGCGTAAATACTTTTTACGCATATTTTCCATATCTTGCATAAGGGGCAAAATCCGACTTTGATAAAAAGTCTCAAAGCCGGATTTCAGTTCATCAATATTTCTGTTTTCGGATTGCATTATTTAAAGAACTCCGTTGCATTAACAGATTTTTTAGCAGCTTCTTCCGCCTCGAAATAGGGCATATCGAGTTTAATACCAATCATTTTAGCAATAAGAGAGCTGGGGAAGATTTCAACAGCATTTTTAAGCTCGGTAACATTAGAGTTGTAGAAACGGCGCGCTGCAGCAATATGCTCTTCAACAGCATTGAGAGATTCCATAGCATTAAGCATCGTTTGATTAGACTTCATATCAGGATAATTTTCAGCAGAGAGTTTGAAGTCATTTAGACGTTGAGAGAGCAGGTTATCTAGTTCAAATTTTTTGCTGGGGTCAACGTTAAAATCCACATTCATAGCTTCGCTACGGAGTTTTGTAATTTCTTCCATAAGAGACTTTTCATGCTCCATATATTTAGCGGCCATAGTCATAAGGTTAGGGATAAGGTCATACCTTTTTTTGAGTTGTACATCAATACCGGAGGCAGATTCTTTAAGTCGGTTACGTTTTTGGATGAGCGAAACATAGAGCAAATACAAAACAGCCGCTACAACGGCTAGAGCAATCCATAAAGCAGTCATAATCAAAAACTCCTAAAATAAAAAAGATAAAGAGATGATAAAATAAAAAAGTTTAAGTTTGTTTAAAAAAAAGATTGACAAAATTTCAAAAAAAAGTTATATTGAAAAACGGTAAAGTATGGATATGTTTTATAATTGTGAAAACTGGTTGTTGGGTTGAGTTCTTCTCAACGAGGTGATTAGTGTTTAGCTGAATATAAAATTTCCTGACGAGCCTTTGTCTCACTTGTTTAGGCAAGGATGTTCCTTAGACAAATAAAGTATTCGCTTCAATCGGAACATTGGAGTAACCTTCTAAATTTTAAGAATATGAAGGCAAAAAACTTTTTTTCAACGGCAAATGCCGCAGTTGCAGCGATGTGGATTGTAATTATGATGTCAGTAAAGTATAATCGACTGACGTTTTTAATTTGGAGCTTGTTTGCCCCGAAAAAAGCAGCCCATTCGCTGCATAAAAAAACCTTGGAATATGACTGTCCAAGGAAAGAATTGGCAACATACTTCTGGGATAAAATTAATGCATCCCGCAAGATGTTGCCATGGAAGAGTAGAAAGGCTTTGCTCTTAGAAGGCAGGTTGGAACACGCCTCATTCGAGGAGCAAGTCAAGATTTTTTATCAGTCAGACATTGAGTATCTCATAAAAGAGCAAATGCTGAGCAAAGAGGTGCTGCGCCATGTTTTTGGCGATTGCGGAAACTTGCTGCCTCAGGTAGTCAAGCAACTTGGCGAGCTGAGTTCGGATGAAATCGGCATGCTTCTGGCGCAAGGTAGGGGTGCAATTGTTCTAGAATACCTAAAGCAGCAGCGTTCGGAAGAAATCCTCCGCAGAGTAGCTTATTATGCCAAAAGACAACAAGGTGATGCACTGATCATCTTGTGCTGGTACATCAAACGCAACAGTCTCCCCAAAGGAATAATTGCGGATTTGATGAATAGTACCATCAAGGAAGAAGTGCAAAAAGCGCTTGAGAGTTACGCTGAAAGGCAGATTATCCTAACCGGAAAGAAAACCTCGAGCCTCTTTGAAAGCTATTGTAAAAAGATGGAGGATAAGGTTTATCTTCAGCCGGAGAACCAAAAATTCCTAGACGACGAACTCTATGAAATTTATCATAATCATGGAGGTAAGTTGGATGATGAGGCAATTGAGCATTTTTTCAGTAAGGAAGATGTCTTAATGAGTAATCTCATTTTTGTTTGGGAGTTTAAAGAAACAGGCAGAAAAATGACTGACAAGCAAAAAGCTTTGGTAAATTCTTCTGTCGAGCTGACCAAAAATTGGGTAGGGCTATAATCCATCCAATAACCACAAAGCATTTCTCTTGAGAAAGAGAAATGCTTTTTTTGTTATAAACAAAGGACATCAAACATTGACGTCCTTTGTTTTTCGCTACCTTCGCACGGCTCGAGGCAGTCGTACAAAACGCTACCGTCGCACGGTTTGGTCGGGATGACTGGATTGACTTGTTCGCTATGCTCACTGCGCCGCTTCGTCGTCGTTCGGGCTAAAGCCCTTCACCGGCATACTTCCGTCTGTCTCTCCTCCTAGTCGAACCGCTCCCTCGCTGGTTCAAATCAACCACTCCGTGGTCTTTTAAAACAAAAAAACCGCCATAAAAGGCGGACTTTCGTTTTAATTGGTCGGGATGACTGGATTCGAACCAGCGACCACTTGCACCCCATGCAAATGCGCTACCAGGCTGCGCTACATCCCGACATCAATATCAAAAATATATATAAAACGCTCTTGATAAAAATGCAAGCATTTTTTTATTGTAACAATGATAGAATTTGTGTTGACAAGTTCAAATAAACAGCTAATATCCCACACCGAACATTAATTATTATAGATATTATGAAACTGAATTTAACGGAGCTGACAATCGGTTTAGAAAAACTGTACAAAGCTCAAAAAGAAAACGATTATTCGAATTTGATTTCGAATACATTTACAACTTTAATGCGTAAGAACATGAATTATTCTGCACTACGTTTTTGTCGGAGCGACCAAGAAGCAAAAACGGCCTACCATGTTATAATGCACAATGCCGCAAAAAATGTAAAAAAATATCTGGCGGAACTAAAACTGCAAGATATCCCGATATCCAAACAGGACGAATTGTTGGGGCAGGTAATTATCGGTGAAAAGCAATTAAAAAAAATAGCAAAATTGCGCAAGACATATCCGATTTTTGCTTTCAGCGCACGCCGTCGATTAAAGAAACAAGAACGCCGCATATCCGAACAAGAATTTGACACGGAAGTGTGGCTGAGTTATCTTGAACGCCAGTGCAAAGAAAACAATTCTGAAACAAATATAATAGCTGAATTGTCAAAATGTTCTGATGCGTATTAAAACAAAATCCCTCAGGAAGAAAATCCTGAGGGATTTTTGCTTTTGGATATTATTTACATCTCAAAGTCCGTAACCCCGTCATATGCGAGATAATAAAGCTTTTTGATTTCTTCAATCAACGGATAACGAGGGTTAGAGCCTGTGCATTGGTCATCAAACGCCCATTGCGGCAGATATTCCATAACCTTGTCAAACTCTTTCTTGTCAATACCATATTCTTTGATGGAAGCCGGAATATTAAGGGTTTTCTTGAGTTCGCCAAGAGCCTTGATTAAGCCGTCAACTTTAGCATCATCATCTTTTCCTTTAATACCGAGTCCTTCGGCAAAAGCAGCATAAGCAGCTTTGGCATTCGGGAACTTGTATTGCGGGAAAGCGCATTGCTTAACCGGTTTGTCAGTAGCGTTATAGCGAATAACCTGACAAATGAGCAAAGCGTTGGCGATACCGTGCGGAATATGGAAAGCCGCGCCGAGCTTGTGCGCCATAGAGTGGCAGACGCCAAGGAAAGCATTGGCAAAAGCCATACCTGCGATGGTCGCGGCGTGATGAACCCGCTCACGAGCGTTAACATCGGCATCTTTATAAGAAGCCGGAAGATATTGCATAATGAGCTGACCGGCCTGAATGGACAAGCCGCGGGTAAATTCGGTCGACATAGATGAAACATAAGATTCAAGAGCATGAGTCATCACATCAATACCCGAAGCCGCGCACAAACCTCTTGGCATTGTAAGCACCAAATCAGAGTCGACAATGGCCATATTCGGGGTGAGGGCATAGTCGGCGATAGCATATTTAACGCCGGCCTGGTCATCGGTGATAATTGAGAACGGCGTCACTTCGGAACCCGTGCCGGATGTGGTCGGAATAGCCACCATCATAGCCTTTTTGCCGAGTTCTGGGAACATGAAAATACGTTTACGAATATCCATAAAGCGCATAGCCAAGTCTTCAAATTTAAGCTCGGGATGTTCATACATAATCCACAAGATTTTGGCCGCGTCGATAGGAGAACCGCCACCCATGGCGATAATCACATCCGGCTGAAAGTTCTCAACTTGTTTGATGGCTCTGTTAACGGTAGACAAATCCGGATCAGGGTTGACATCGCTGAAAATCTGGAACTTAACGCCGATTTCTTCCAACACGTCGGTCACGCGTTTTGTAAAGCCCAAATCAAAGATAGACTTATCGGTAACGATAAAGGCTCTTTTTTTGCCTTCAAGCTCTCTGAGGGCAACGGGCAAAGACCCCGGTTTGAAATATATTTTGCTGGGCACTTTGAACCACAGCATATTTTCTTCTCTTTTAGCCACGGATTTAATGTTCATCAGATGTTTTACCCCCACGTTTTCGCTGACAGAGTTTCCTCCCCAAGAACCGCATCCAAGGGTCAAAGAAGGCTCCAAGCGGAAGTTATAAATATCGCCGATTGCGCCTTGAGCGGACGGGCAGTTAATTAAGATACGACCGGTGTGCAGTTCTTTGCCGAAATACTCGATACGTTCTTTTTTGTTTTGGTCGGTATAAAGAATAGAAGTGTGTCCGGCCCCGCCGAAAGTAACCAAAGCTTTGGCTTTAGCCACGGCATCCTCAAAATCTTTAGCTTTATACATAGCCAAAACAGGGGAGAGCTTTTCAGCAGAGAATGGCTCTTCTTTGCCGACTTTTTGACATTCGGCGATTAAGACTTTGGTGTCTGGATGAACTTTAATCCCGGCCATCTCGGCGATATGAGCGGCCTTTTGCCCGACGATAGCAGAATTAAGCTTTCCGTCAATCATAATAACTTTGGCGAGCTTTTCTTTTTCTTTGGAAGAGAGAATGTAAGCACCGCGTTTAAGGAACTCTTTTTGCACTTCGTCATAAACATCTTTGACACAAACAACCGATTGTTCGGAAGCGCAAATCATACCGTTATCAAAAGTCTTAGACATCAAGATAGAGCTGACTGCGGTCTGAATATCGGCGGTTTCGTCAATAACGGCAGGAGCGTTGCCCGCACCGACGCCTAAAGCGGGTTTGCCGGAAGAGTAGGCGGATTTAACCATCCCTGGGCCGCCGGTAGCAAGAATGACATCAACCTTAGGGTGTTGCATCAACATTTGCGTCATGTTAATGGTTGGATTTTCAATCCAGCCGATAATATTTTCGGGCGCACCGGCTTTAACGGCTTCTTCCAACATAATGCGAGCAGCCTCGACCGTGCATTTTTTCGCTCTCGGGTGCGGAGAAAAGATAATTCCGTTACGTGTTTTAAGAGCGATTAAAGCCTTAAAGATAGCGGTAGAGGTTGGGTTTGTTGTCGGAATAACGCCGGCAATCACACCAAGAGGCTCAGCGATTTTAATCATACCTCCGTCGGCATCTTCGCTGATAATCCCGCAAGTTTTAACGTTTTTAAATTTATTGTAAATATATTCAGTCGCAAAATGGTTTTTAATAACTTTATCTTCCCACACGCCCATGCCGGTTTCATCGACCGCCATTTTGGCTAAAGGAATACGCAAAGAGCTGAGTTTAAGAGCCACGCGGCGGAAAATATGATCAACCTGTTCTTGAGAATAGGTTGCGAATATCTTCTGTGCGGCGCTAACTTTATCGACCAGCTCATCAACATACTTCTGCTCATCAATTACGGGAGCAGGTGCAACTTTTTTCTTTTCAGCCATAATTAAAAAAACTCCAAGTAAAAAAACTTTTTTATCATTAACAAAATAAGGCATAATTGCTAAATAAAGTATTAAGATTCTGATTTATTCAATAAACAAATATTTCAAAATTTTACAAGAGTAGAGTAGTCAAAAATTAACCATTAGACGTTATAGATAATAAGAGAACAAACAAGAAAGAGAAATACAATGAAGTTGTATATATGCCGGCACGGCGAAACGGATGGCAATGTAAATAAGATAGTTCAGGGTTCAGGGCTTGATATACCGTTAAATGACAAGGGCAGGGCGCAGGCGGAGATGTTAAAGGAGATAATGTCGCCGCTCAGGTTGAGAGTTGTTTATTGCTCGACGATGACAAGAGCCAGACAAACGGCGGAGATTGTGGCTTCAGGTATGGGAGCGAAAGTGGAAGAGGTTGAGGGCGTGCAGGAGATTCATTACGGCGATGCCGAAGGAATGTATAGCTGTGATGTTGAAGAAAAATATAAAGATATATTGAACATCATCCGCGATGAGAGCAACCCGAATTTCAGAACGGCACATTTACCGAACGGGGAGAGTGTCAAGGATAGCTTGGAAAGGGCTTATAAAGCGTTTGATAAAATCAAAAGAGAGGCAAAGAACGATAAGGCCATTATCGTGATGCACGGCGGCATAATGTATAATATTTATTATGACCAATTTGGCCTCCAACGCTCATTTGCCAATTGCGACTACTTTGTGTTAGAGTGGTAATTATAAAAATTCACTCAGCATCAATTTCTGAGGCTGAGTGATTAATATTAAAATTCCAGCACAGGCCAGACACGGAGTTCAGCTCCATCGATTTTTCCTGTATAACTATCTTGATATGCATATTCATTCTGAAAATGATTGAAAAGAGCATACCAAACACTATTTTCTTGATAATAAGCAGAATTATCCCTATTATAATGATTACTTTCGGTGGATGACCAAAGCAAAATATTATCCTCAGTTGGAATAGTTGTGCCACCAAGATGTTTTAAAACAGAATCAACAGTTTCAATATTTTTGTATAAAGAATATAATACCCCTAAAGCAGGTAAGCACCAATCACCTCGCTTAGTTCCTTTAGTAGCGTATGCATTAACAGCTCTTGCTGCCGGAAAATCAACATCTTCTAGATTAATAGAGCCATAATCTAATCCGATAGATGTTTTTAAATCAGCATATTTTAAAATTATTCTAGTGTTTTGACAGCTTTCAAAATCATTTCTGGCATCTGTAGTACTTTCTCTATTTGTTAATTCGGGTAAATCTCTTCCGGCAAAGGCCCAACTAAAGGTCCCCATAGGATTAAGAGCCAGAACTTGTCCGTGTCCATCAGAGGTTTTATAAATAACAACACCAATAGGAGTCTTTCCGTTAACATTAGTTGAGGAGCAAGTTTTATCTGAAAAATAAATATCTCCAATATTACAATTAGTAGAGCCTTGTTCCGTATCTTCAATAATTTTTTCCAGCTCTTCAATTTTATCATTTAAGTCGCTTGCGGTGCAGTTCCAAGCGTTTCCGAATGGACATTTGATACCACCTCTACAAGAGGAAGTACTTTCAAACCCCAATGAAGAACAACTTGGTGTCTGGATGCAGGCAGCCTCAGCTGTTCCACTCATCGTAAAAGCCACCAAAGCTGATGTTAAAAATAAGTATTTTTTCATTTTCTTTCTCCTTGATAATAATTTCAGTTCTAAGTTATTGTTCAAAAGCACAATAGTCGCACCAGTCGGTGCAACCAGACTTACAGCCGGTTACAATGTATAAATTCGAGCATTCTTCAAACGTGCAGACCGAACACGGCGGACATTCACTCTCCGTTCCCAAGTTCGGGCAGGGGGTGCATTCCGAACACAAAATTTTATCACCTGTTTGACAAGTGGGAGTCCCGTCTTTACACCCTAAATTGCCGCAATCAATAAAGCCGGAACAGTCTTTCTCTTTGATTTTGTATTTTTCCTTGATTTTGAGGCCGCCTTCGTCGCATTCTCGACAAGGTTCACCGTCCGCTTCATAACCATCTGGAATGGAACCAAGAGTGTACTTATATTCCGCAGGACAAATAGGGGTACAACAATCTTGATACAAACCATTGCCACAGACCTCTCCGACGCCTTTCAACGGAGCTTCGCAAGTTTTGTAATCACTCGGACAATCCGGAATACATTCGGCAAAATATTTGTTATTCAGCGGACAATATTTGTTGCCTTTATAGCCGCTTGGGCAAGAGGTTTTGTCATAGCCCATTTTGATACAGCTGTCGGCATCACCACCCCCTGGGGGAATAACTTCCGGCGTGCCGCCTTCCAAATCGGTGCCGACAAAGTCTGCCCCGCCGCAGTCTTCGGTATCGGTTATCCAGCATACCTGCGCAACCTTGAGTTCTCTTGCCTTAAAACTTGGCGAAGACAAATGTCGAGCCATGAGGTGTGAAGTGTGTGATGTGTGTAATTTAGCATAGCTCGGAACCGGAGGTGCTTTTAGATTAAAATTAATTGATGCTTGAGCTTGATCAGATACACAAGCCAAACTTAATGCTGTTGCACACAGCAAAAGGCAACCCTTTTTCATCATAATACACCTCGCATAAGTTCTAATTACATTTGTCTCCACGACTCGTATTATATCATAAGAAAGCAATCCTTTCAATAGAAATTTTCGAGGTTTTCCGCGGGTTTGGGCGAATGCTTTTTGCATAAAAAACTCGTTCTAAAAAACAAGAACGAGCTAAAATTAATAGCCAGAAACAAAATAGATATTAAAACTTATACCCCATACCGGCATTGATGGCATAGCCGCCGTCTTCTTCAATAAATTTATTAAACTCACCATAGACATTCAAAGCGTCGTTATATTCATAGTCCATGCGAACGGAAACAACACCGCGGTTACGGCTTAAATCATATTTGTTAAGCAGATACGAAATCTCGGCATCTTTCAGGCGAGCCTGACGAGCTTTATAAGGATCAGCAAATTCATGATAGAACGTACCGCCGGCTCTGAGTTTGAGTTTTTGTTGCTCACCAAACTCAAAGAGTCTTGTTGCGTAGAGGCCGACTCCGCCTTCAATTGAGAAATTATCGGCAGAATCAATTTCAACAGCACTGTTTTCCTTGATTTTGGCTTGATGCATACCCAAGACATTGAACTCGAGAGTAGGTTCAAAGCCAATCCACCCGAAATCATATTCATGACGAGCCTCGTTAGTAATACCATAGTAGAGATTTTTAGTATCACCTTCATAAGCACCGCTGGCCGCCTTACGCTGATATTCCCCAAATCCGGCACCAACGCGCGGTACGGAAACAATTTTAGTTGCTTTGTTCGGAGTGTATGTAATCGGAGCCAAAATACTAACCATAGTTTCATTGTTTTTATTAGAATCAGCCTCATACTCAGCATCGTATCTTGATAACATAATACCCAAGCCGACACGAGTATTATCGGTAAACTTTTTATCCGCCATAGCATAGATGGAGTGAAGTTTGTCTTCATATCCATCCATATCGGAGCTGGATTTTCTGTCATGATAATTGAACTCATATCCGGAAATCACGCGAACCTCTTTAGTTTGCTTATCATTAAAGATAGCGGCATTGAGCATTCGGTTTGTGCTTTTAAGAATGTCAAAATCTTGTTTTGTAAATGTGCTAAAGAATCCCAGCCCGAGCTCATCATAGATTGCACCCGACAATTCTTGGTTTGTCTGAGCCATTTTCATCGGTTCAAACAATTGAGACTGCTTTCCTTCCGTATAGGCATTATCAAGGCCAGCCAAGAGAGATTTGTCTTGAATTTGAGCCGAACTGGCTAAAATCTTAGTCAAATCACCCTTTTTAAGAATAATGCTGTAATTATTAAGCTGAGATTCATCATAATTATTAACGAGCAATTCAGAAGAATCAACCGTTTCACCGTTTTCCTCTGCTTCTTTTATAGTTTGTTCATTAGCCTCTTCAAAAATCGAATCAAGGCTAGATAAATCCACATCATCATCACTTTTCACAAGTTTAGCATCATTAAACCAAGCAGTACCTGATACCTTAATATTATCAGCATTTTTAGATGTAATAACATTTTTCAATTCGTATGTGTCTTTGTTTCCTTCCAAAGTTGCACTCCCGTCAACACCATAATGCCCCTTAACATTATTGCTGATAATACGAGCCCCGTTAGCAAGCAAGATACGAGCTTTTGAATTTTCCGAATTATCGGAAGAATCATCCGTCTGAGGCGCATTAGATTCGCTGACGGTAGAATCCTCATCTATAGGATCATCTTCATCAACGGCGAGCAGGGTATTGACGCCAGAAACGGCAGGAGTAGCAAGTAAAGTACGAACAGGCTGATTAGAAGAAGGGGTATTTTCTGAAGAAACTTCGCCAGAGGATTCAGCCGAAGCGACAGTTGTAGAATTATTTACATTTTCATCGTCATCCTCGACAACATCTGAGGCATCGGCTACAGACTCAGCATTAACAGAGGCACTCATCGACATCGGCGCACTATAAGCAGCCATCATCACGGGAGCAGCGCGAGTAGCCATAGTGGAATAAGATTGAGTATTCCCTTCCGAAGCAGCGTAAGAGCCCTCAACGACCGTACCTGAAATTGTAATGGTAGACGTAGGATCAACGCTGAAAACATTGTCCGGTCCCGTATTTCCGGCAGTGCTGCCGCTCCATACGATTGAACCGGCATGGGTAATTTTAGAACCGTTTGTTGCTTTCATAGCAATGACGTTTCCACCAGAAACATTAATAAGAGCCCCATTCGTAATAGTCGAATTATTGTCAGCACTCATACCGATACCATACCCGCCGGTAACACTGATAGTAGCGTTATTGATACCAGTTCCGCCATTAACCACGGCAATGCCGGTATTATTTCCGCCGCTGACGGTAATTGAACCTGCATTATTAGTAATAGTACCACCATCAGCATAAGCACCGATAGCCCCGCTGCCGGCAACGGTAATGGTACCGCCTTCATTAATAAGGCTGCCGCCGGAACCGACATAGAAACCAAAGGAACTTATCCCATTGACGGAAACGGCGCCCGAATTTTGAATACTTCCGGAACCGGTTTTGATTGCATAGTTTGAAATACCTGTTCCGCCAGAACCCTGAGTAGGACCGACAATAAGAGTACCGGAATTAATAATATTTCCGCTGGTGTTCTCAATAGCTATGGCATTACTACCCGAAAGATTAATAGTCCCTGAGTTGGTAATATTGCCGTTTTCGACGGAGATACCAGTATTGTTCGAGGCATTTTGACCGGAAAGAGTAATGGAAGCATTGTTGGTAACGTTAAGGTCGCCGCCTTGAATTGCCGTAGCATTATCCGTACCTGTCATCTTTATTTCACCGGAATTTGTTAAGATACCTGCATTAACATATATAGCAGTAGCATCGGAACCGGACAATTCTAATTTTCCGGAATTATCAACAGAAACAGATGTTGAATTGGCAGAAGAATAAATCGCTGAAGCAGAATTTCCGTTGAGGGTTATATCAGCATTATTAGAAATAGTACCATTTTCCTCCAGATGCAAGGCGTGAAAATTATTTTGATCAAAAGTCATGCTGCCATTATTGATAATGTTTCCTGTTCCTGCATACATAGCATAAGCACCGTCTGTCAGAATGGTACCGTTAGAAGAATTTTCAATAGTTCCGCCGTCATCGGCAAACATAGCATAACCATCGGAAGAAGAAACATCAATAGTCCCTTCGTTAATAGCCTTACCTCCATTAAGAGCAGAAAGACCGACACCCTGGCTGGAGTTAACAAAAATATTTGCACCGTTAGCATTTGTAACCGTACCGCTTTGCGCCTGCATAGCGATGGCTTGATCTCCTTTAACGGTGATAGTACCTGTATTTTGCCCGCTTCCGGCTTGAACCAAAATACCGACGGGAGCAGTACCGGAAGTAGTATCAAAACTGTTTGTTATCTGCATATCACCGGTATTAATGGCACTACCGTTAACCACATTCATAAAAATCATACCGTTAGAAGTGATAGAGCCGTTATTGACGATTTGCCCGCCGTTTTCAGCTTGCATGGCAACACTGCTGTTTTGATCAACGGTAATAATACCGTTATTTGTTGCGGTAGAACTGGAAGAACCTGCCAACATACCGATTGAATCCGCGCCATTAATCTCAATGCGGCTTTCCGACGTTGAGTTTGATGCACTCGCGGTACCTTCAACCGCCATACCGACGGAATTGTCCCCATTAAGAGTAATACGCCCTTGATTATCCAAAGATCCGGCATCGGCATACATAGCCGTGAACGCGTCATCGGCAGAAGCCCCGCCGGCAGAGTTTTGAATAAGACCGATATTTGTACCGCTGCCGCCGTGAACATGCATTCCGTATTGTCCGTTAGTGTAAATAATACCGGTTTTGTCATTGGTAATAACGCCGCCGTCAGCATACATAGCTTCAGAGGAGGCATCACTAACCAAAATGATTCCCTGATTAATGGCTGTACCGTAATAAGTCTCCGTACCGACGGTAACACCGGTTGCAGTCATACCGAAAGAATTCGGACCTTGAACGGAAATCACGCCGTTTTCAGCGTTTGTAGCCGTAGATTGCCCACCGGCATTCATACCGACAGAGTTAGAACCTTGAACAAAAATACCGTCTTCAGGTCGAAATGTTTCAATATTTTCATAAGAAACATTTCCGACTTTTCCAGCTGTATTAGTAATTGTACCATCACCGAGAGATTGCATGGCATAAGAATTATCTCCTTGTATGATAATACGTTTTTGGTTTTCGGCCGAGCCGGATTCCACAAACATTGCCACAGTATTGTCTTGGTCTAAGTCAATAATACCTTGGTTTATGGCACTTCCTGCTTTAACATACATGGCATATTGACTACCGTTTGTCCCCAAAGAAATCGTTCCGTCTTCACCGTTAACGATAGTAGCAGACTCTCCGTTAGCATACATACCGTAAGAATCATTTCCTTCAATGGAAATAGAACCATTATTTGTCGCAGTTCCGTCAGTTGCGGACATACCATAAGAACTATCGCCGGTAACAACAATATCTTGTTGGTTTGTAACCTCGCCGGCACCATCAGCCTGCATACCCGAAGATTGATCCCCAGCAACCGTAATAAGATTTTTATTTGTAACAACACCATCGCCCAAAGACTTCATTCCAACGGAATTTTTACCGTTAATAATGATTTCGCCTTGGTTTACGGCTCCTTGAATGCTGTTAGAAATAGTTCCGCCGCTAACCGTTTCCATACCGACGGAATTATCCCCGTTAAGCGTAATTGTTGCACCATTTTTATTAATGCTGTCAGCTTCCTCGGAATGCATACCGATGGAGTTATCAGCTTCCATGATAATCGTGCTGTTATTTGTGCCGCTGCCGCTGGTAGTAAAGATACCGTAAGAATTTTCACCATCGACACTAATTGCTCCGTCATTCCAAGCCGTAGCCGTTCCAAGTCCTTGCATACCGTAAGAATTATCGCCGTTGATAGTGATGGTTGCACCAGCATTATTAGTCATGGCTGCCGTTTCTTGAGAATCACCTGAAGATGCAGTCCCGTTTCCGCCCATACCGATACCGCCGTAGTTAAGAGTAATATTTTGGTAGTTATTTAAAGTACCACCGTTAGTAAAATACATACCATAACCAAACATATTATTAATTGTGATATTTCCGTTATTACTAGCTTGTCCGTTAGAAAAATAAATACCATAAGCAAAATTTTCCGTTGGAGGATACTCTTTTCCTGAGAATGTAATATTTCCATTATTGACAATACGACTGTAAATTCCATCAGCACCATACATGCCATAATTATATAAACCATTTTCAGAAGTGGTAATGGAAATAGTACTATTGTTAATAGCCTGAGCATTAGCAGCCGTAACACTCATACCTTTCGAATTGTAACCTGTAATATTAATAATGCCGTCATTTTGAGCAAAGTATTGAGATTCCATACCGGTAGACAGCGTTCCGGTAATATTGATTTGTCCTTGGTTGTAAGCTTGCCCAAGACCAGAAACCATACCAACGCCGGTTTCATCAATGGTAATAGTACCTTGAACATCGTTAGTAGCGTTTCCGGAAGCTGTTTCCATACCCACACCGCCGCCTTGCATATGGATTGTCCCATAATTGTAATTAAGACCCGAGGCTGCATACATACCGTTTCCTCTTTTGAGGAAAGTAATATTAGAATTATTGACAATATTAGCCTGATCCGCCCAGATACCATAAGAACCGCTATCTAAGTCAATACCTGCACTTAAATCTCCGGTAACATTCATGGTAATATCAGCATTGTTGGTAACACTACCTTTGTCGGCTTTAATCCCGTAAGAGGTTTTATTTTGAGTTTGTTGAGAATTTGTCAGCGAAATTTGCGCATTATTAATGACAACGGCATTAGTAACGGCAATACCATAACCCTCGTTGGCATTTTGAATTGTAATGGTCTCATTATTGTTAACGGGACCTGTCCCTCCCATAATACCATAGGCGACGCTAGAAGAAGCCCCCGTATTTCCAGTAATGTTGATGGCTGCATTGCTGTCAATTTGCCCATTTTCAGACGCTAAACCATAAGCATTATCCTTATTTGAGATGCTGATGCTTGCATTACTTGTAATAGAACCGTTGACGGTTTTAATTCCATAGCCGGTATTTCCTTGCATGGTTGAAGAATCAGAAATGTTAATTGTTGCATTCTCCGCATTTATAACATTTCCATTGTCGGAAGAGATACCATAAGCGGATTGAACATTTTCAATAGAAATAACGCCGGTGTTATTAACCAAACCGGATGTAGATTGAATGGCATAAGCCTCAGAGTCGGCAAGGGCGGTTGTGTTTTGAATGGAAATATTTGCAGTATTAGTGATATTGCCGCTGCCGGATTGAATACCATAAGAAGTTTCTTTATTATTAATTGTAATGACGCCGGAGTTTGTTAAATTTCCGCTGGTTAATTGCAAACCGTAAGCGGCAGTATCAACTTTTCCGGTAGTATTAGTTAGGTTAATGGCTCCGGAGTTAACCAAAGTACCGCCGGAAGAAGAAATACCATAACTGTTGTTCGAATCTTGAATATTGATATCAGCAGTATTGGTAATGGAAGCAGAGCTTGCAGAAATACCGTAAGCCGTTTCTTTTTGCAGAATAGAGATATTGCCGCTGTTATTAATTGTACCGACGCCTATTTTAAGTGCGTAAGCAGAATTATTTGTAATACCTGTTGTGTTTCCGAGGGTAATAGTACCGGAATTTTCAATATTTCCGGTATCGACCTCAATACCTGTACTATCGTTTGAATCGTTGATAGTAATGGCATTAGTGCTGTAAACATCACCATCCAAAGCTAAAATACCTGTAGAGACAGTATTTAAAGCATTAGTATTGTTTGTAATGGTGATTGTGCCATCATTATAAATATCACCTTTATTGGAAAGAATAGCCACAGTTTCGCCGCTATCAAGAACATTTCCGGAATCCGTATCCGAAGTAGTGCCGGACTCCCCGCTTTGAGTCCCGTCTCCAGAGTCTCCTTCGGTATCTCCGGAACCCTCTGAGCCTGTCTGAGAAACAGTAGAAGATGTAGAATTATCAATAGTAATGGAAGCTGTAGCAGAGTTATATATATCCCCGTCTTGGGTCATATACATACCGACACCGCCTTTACTAAGACTAATTTCATTAGTGTTGCGAATAACACCGGTGTTATTCATAATACCAACGCCATAGCGTTTAATTAATATTTCACCGCTGTTGATAGAACCACCACCGTTATAAGAGGCCATACCGTAGGAATTATTTGCGTCGATAATAATATTTCCGGTATTTTCAAGATAGGGGGTAACTTGATCGAATTCAGTATTCTTCCCGTCCCCGCGAACAGAAAGCATACCGTAATTTCCGCTCCCACCGGTGATTTGAATTAGATTATTATTGATTATTTTTCCGCCATGTACACTCTGCATACCGGCGGCACTTCCGGAAACGGTATTTGAAGATGAGCCTGTATCTGTAATATTAACATATATGTCGGCTTCATTCGTAGCGGTTGTGTTTCCATCAGCTCGCATACCGACAATACCCCCAGTACCGGCAAGCAAAGATGAATTTCCGTTTTCATCGGTACCGGTATAAGTTCCGCTTCCTGTCAAAGAAGCATTAAGGGTGATGGTACCTTGGTTAAGAAGATTAATAAAGCCTGCGCGGGATAAATACATATATCCGTTCAAAAAGTCATCTTCAAGCCAACTGCCCATACCGAACAAAGATGTTTGCATATCACGATTATTTGCGCTGACTTCAAGCGTAATATTTCCGCGGTTAGTAACGTTTGTCTGAGAAGAAGGAGGATTTTCTTGGTTAATAAGTTGTCCGCGCATACCGACAATTGTACCGGCAACACTGTCGCTTGATTGGGAACGTCCGTAGATATCGCCGTCATTAATAATATCGGCACCTGTGTCGGCATACATACCGATAACGCCATGATTGGCGGCATCCCCTTTAAAGTTCATGTTAATCTGAGCTCCAAACTGGTTAATAGCCAGAGAGTCCATACTCGCCACCATGCCAAGCGTTCCGTTCTGAGCGTCAATATTAATAATGGAGTAATTGTTAGCAAAAGCATTTTTATAAGCAGCGAGAGCCGTCGTATTATTTTTAAGCGTAATGATAAAGGAAGCTGAAGGGTCGTACATTGAACTGGTAGAAGCGTAACCATTGTTAACGGTAGAGCCTTCATTAATAGCCTTCATGGCGACTTGAATGTAATCACCATATTCGATAGCACTGCTTCTAAAGTCAATCAAATCAATGAGCGGTGTAGACGTTTGAGTTGTAGTTCCGTCTTCATCTTCACTTTTAACATTAATACTGCCATCGTTTGAAATAACCCAGCCTTCATTGTAACTGGTTCCCAAACTATAATCAGGATAAGAACCGTTTGTAATGGTAAAGCCGTTCTGTTCCAGTAAAATAACCGGATTATAAGGATAATCTGCAGAATAATTAGGGCGTTTAGTCCCAACAATTCCTGCAAGAGAATAAGCCGTAGACTCATAAGGAGTCGAATTATTACTGCCCCCACCGCCACTACTAAGGATAACAGCCAAAGCGGCACCAGCTAAAATAATACCGCTAACAAGCAAGGTCGTACCGGAAAGAGCAAATTCTTCCTCTCCGATATAAGAATAAGCTTGACGAGAATTAGCCGTAGCAGGTACGACGCGTCTGGAAGCTAAAAAAGAGTCTCTGTTTCTGACCGCTAAATTTTGCGTACAAGGATGATTGGGGTTGGCACCGGCCGCCCGCAAAGTATTGTAAGCAATATAGTTTCTTCGAGTAATAGCATGGCAAAGAGCCGTATTGCCATACCTGTCAAGCGAGTCGATATTGAGCCCGCGTTGTACGGCAGCTTTTAAAGCACGAACATTCCCTCTGGCCGCTAGAGTATATAACTGAGCATTGCTTAAAGGCGGCAAGTAAGCCCAAGCAACTTTAGGTAAAGAAGCCACGAGAAATGTATATATTGTTGTAAAAACAATAACTTTTCGTAGCAAATTTAACTTAAGTATACGCATATAGCAACCATAATTAAGTACTAAAAACAACCTCGGCTCACAAACCGAGCTAATAAACTTTTAGCAAAGAGAGCAAAGAGCGTCAATTAAAGTAAATTAATTATACAACGTTTTTTTCATATAAAAACTTTTAGATAGGAGAACAAAGAAAACGCAAATTAATTTTCTGTTAAACAATGTGTTTTATAATAAAAGAACGCGAGGAAAAAATGGAAGAGAAAGAGTTTATCAGCAAATTAAGCTGGAGCTATCGTTTTGAAAAAATGTCCGGCAAAGATAATACATATATTATCCGCCGGCGAGATGGACTAATTTCCGCATTCATAGAAATAAATGGGAATAACATCATATCATTCAGAAGTCATCAAAACCGCCGTTTGCCGACCGGAATAGTTAATATTTTTGCCAGACGAATAATTGAAAAAGGATATCATATAAGTGATGAAGCCGCCATAGAGTTAGGAATAAGCGTTATAGAGCTGGAGGGAGGAAGATACACATATATATCATCTGAGCATATAAAGAAATACGGCTTATCTGTTTATGAAAATTCGCAGTTTCACATAAACACGCTTTTGCTTTCAAAGCTGAGCATTCCATCAGATACAAAGAATTGCACGATTGACTTTCACCAAGCCAAAGTAAACAGACTGATAATAAAAAAAGATACACAGGCCGAGATAGATTTAAGGGAAAATTTTTTTATAAAGGAAGTATTGATAGGAGACAACTTTGTCGGGAAAATATATCTTTCGGAAAATAATATAAAGAAGATAAAAGTAGGCAAAAATTGTTCAGCGGAGATTGTGTATACGAAAGGGAGAATTGCCCCAAAAATCTACATTGGCTCCCAATTTAAAGGCTATCTGCAGCTAAGGAATACACAAATAAAAAAAATAAGAATAGCCCGCGATTCAAAAGGCAAATTGAGAGTTCAAAATTGTATAATCAAAGAACCTATTGATGTAGGAAAAAATTCAAGTTTGGAGATAGATTTATCAACAGTATATTGCCCATATATATATCTGAGAAAGGATTATTCTGGACATCTGAAAGAAGATGGACAGCCAAACAAGCAGGGGATACGGGCAATATTCACGGACAATGATTTTTCGGGGCAAATAGATTTAAGTTTAACAAGTACAATACAACGTTTGGAAATAGGGAAAAACAGTAGTGGCAATGTAGATAGCATAGGGTGTAAGAGTATAGAGGTAATCAAAATCGATTCCAATTTTTCAGGAGAGATAGATTGCCGAGAATCTAGTGTCGTATACATGTCTGTAGAGACACCATGTCAAGGAAGTTTTTTCTTATCAGATGCGACCAGATTAGCACTACTTAGTCTTCCCAAAATGAGTAAACACAAAATTTTTGGAGTTGGAAAACCGCTGAGTTTTTCTCCCTCAGATAAAAACAATATAAATTATAAATTCAAAGAAATAAAATTGCCGAGGATATATTTTAAGAGCCTACGTCCGACTGGTGTAATTTCAAAAATATTCAACTAATGGCTATAAAACGAATGTGTTACGGATTTGTAACAAAAAAGGTTGTACATGTGCGCCGAATATGCTATAATTAGCATATAAAAGAACAGCTATAATTATGAGTAAGAGAGGGGGCCATCCATGGTTGAAGTCAGATATCAAACTTTAGGCGAGACATTTATAGAAGATTTAACGCTTGCAAAAAAAAGCAAGGCAACCCTGTTTGAGTTTTTAATCCGCACGATTAGTCGCGACAAT
The DNA here is from genome assembly GCA_944390355.1 of uncultured Alphaproteobacteria bacterium. Classification (GTDB taxonomy): domain Bacteria; phylum Pseudomonadota; class Alphaproteobacteria; order RF32; family CAG-239; genus HGM16780. The sequence goes on from CALXPT010000002.1 coordinate 105,932, forward strand.
CCGGAAGAAGACGTACGAAATTTAGTTAATTCAATAACAGAAAGTGAAAGTTTGATTAATTACTACGATGTTTTATCAAGATTACAAATTGAGAGAAATTCAAGAAGCATAAACACCATCAGACGTCGACTTCAGGGAGCACATTCGTTGCAGCACGGAGGGAATAGCAATTATATAAATATCATGAAAAAGAAGCTTAGCATCTTATCATCCATGACAATAGGGCTGAAAGAACATCTTTATATGATAGTAAATTGTTATATACGAGAGATGGCTTACGGGGATATAAAGCAATTCAAAGAAGAATTTCTGAATTTTTTGGGAGAAACGTTAAATCAAGGAGGATATTATATCCGTTCCAACCAAGAAGAAACAACGGGACTAGCAACCTATATGTAGAAGACTAGAGAGAAAAACTCCGGATGAAAGAACATAACATCCGGAGTTTTTTATTTGACAAACAAAGGAAAACGTATAGGCTAAACATATACGAAAACCAAAAAAAAAGAAATTTAAGAAAATGAGCGATAAGTTAGTTGAGTTAAAAACGGATAACGATTTTATAATAGATTTAATGTACGCCGCAACGGAGAACATGTTGCAAACGGATATTTATTCGGAAGTTGGTTTGGGCAATCGTTGTTTTATGCATCCGGATATGTTGGAAGCCTTAAATAAATTGAGAGCGACATTAAAAGAACACAATCTCAAACTAAAAATAAAAGATGCGTATCGACCGCCGCTGGCGCATGAGAAAATGTTGCAAATAATCCCGATGGAAGGATTTTTTGCGCGCACGCCGGAACGTTCGCAGCATTGCCACGGAAGTGCAATAGATTGTATTTTGGTAAATCGAGAAGACGATGAAGAGCTGGCTTATCCCTGTCGAGTAGATGCCTATGAAAAGAGATATGCGGAGCAAATAGCCCAAGGGAAGTGGGATGATTTTAAGAAACATCTGGAGCGCGCAAAATATACATGGACGAGCAGTCCGGAAGCAGAAATAAAAAATCGGGAGTTTCAAAGAAAATTGCTTGAACAAGTCGGGTTAGAGGCCTTAGAACATGAATGGTGGCATTTTAACCTACCGCATAAAGAAAAATACCCGCTGGTAGATTTTCGCAACGAGAACGGGAAATTTATTTTTTTGTAGTTGAGGCAAACATTATACAAAAAGGAGCTCCGAGAACGGAGCTCAATTTTTTTTTATGCAAAACACTTCGCCCAAAGCCGCGGAAAACCTCGAAAATTTCTATTGAAAGGAATTTTCTTTTGTGTTATAATACGAGTCGTGAAGACAAATGTAATTAGAACTTTATGCGAGGTGTATTATGATGAAAAAGGGTTGCCTTTTGCTGTGTGCAACAGCATTAAGCTTGGCTTGGTTGGATAATCAAGCTCAAGCATCAATTGGTTTTAATCTGAAAGCACCTCCGGTTCCGAGCTATGCTAAATTACACACATCACACACTTCACACCTCATGGCTCGACATTTGTCTTCGCCAAGTTTTAAGGCAAGAGAACTCAAGGTTGCGCAGGTATGCTGGATAACCGATACCGAAGACTGCGGCGGGGCAGACTTTGTCGGCACCGATTTGGAAGGCGGCACGCCGGAAGTTATTCCCCCAGGGGGTGGTGATGCCGACAGCTGTATCAAAATGGGCTATGACAAAACCTCTTGCCCAAGCGGTTATAAGCCGAATAAATATTGTCCGCTGAATAACAAATATTTTGCCGAATGTATACCGGACTGCCCGAGTAATTACGTAACTTGCGAAGCTCCGTTAAAAGGCGTCGGAACAGTTTGCGGCAATGGTTTATACAAAGACTGTTGTACGCCGACTTGTCCGGCAGAATACAAATACACACTTGGTTCAATCCCTGATGGGTATGAAGCGGATGGCGAACCTTGTGAGGAATGCGACGAAGGCGGCCTCAAAATCAAGGAAAAATACAAAATCAAAGAGAAAGACTGTACGGGATTTTTTGACTGCGGCGATATGGGGTGCAAAGCAGGCACACCGACTTGTCGAACAGGTAATACAACCTTGTGTTCGGAATGTGAGCCCTGCCCGAACTTAGGCACGGAGAGCGAATGTCCGCCGTGTTCGGTCTGCACTTATGAGGAATGCTCGAGTTTATATATTGTAACCGGTTGCGCAACCGGCTGCACCGACTGGTGCGACTATTGCGCTTTTGAACAATAGTTCAAAGTCAAGAGAGAGGGAAAAATAACCAATAATTATTAACAATGCGGCGGTCTGGGCACAATGCAAAATTGGTGGCGGCAGACCCCGCCTACAGGAGAAATAAAATGAGAAAGTTTTTATTATATTCATCAGCTTTGATGGTGAGCGGTTTGTTAAGTGGTGCGGCTGAGGCGGCCTGTATCCAAACCCCGACTTGTTCATCTTTGGGGTATTCATCCACGACCGCTTGTGAAGGTGGCTTAAAATGTCCTTTTGGAGAAGCTTGGTTTTGCAATGTCGGCGGTAATGGCAGTAATAACGATGATAGCAATACGAATAATAGCGGTTGTCAAATCGGAGATATATTATATTCTGACAAGAGTTGCTCTTCAAATGTGATTTCGAGTAAAACCCCGATTGCTGTCATTTTTGACACTAGAAATAGATTGGCAGTTGCTTTGAAAACGGCAAAAAAAGTATGGGTAGAAGGAGAGACAGGTACATCTTTTGATATACCAGAGCTATCAAATTTCATGTCACCTTCTTCAGCAATAGTAGATTGGTTTGGTAAAAATAACACTCGTTACGGGATAGCCGAATGCCAAACAAAAGGTATAAATTGTCCGGCTTTTGAATATGTAAACAGTTATAAAACTGAGGGCACGCAAGCCGGAGACTGGTACTTGCCTGCATTAGGAGAATTAAATACTGTATATGCCAGTAAGGGGATTCTAGACGCAACATTGGGTAAAATAGGCGGAGAGAAATTTTCAGAAGATTGGCAATGGTCTTCAACGGAAGGAACCAAAGTAGATACTTGGTCACTAAGTTTTGCTAACGGAAATCCAAGTTTAGGTTACAAAGCCAATAGCAACAATTCTTTTTACGTCCGTCCTATTCTAGCGTTCTAAATTTAATCATACACAACAAAGCCCAACTTTGCAATACGGCAAATGTTGGGTTTTGTTTGTAAGTAGACAAACGTCTCCACAATATTTTAACCAAAGCGAAAAACTACGCGGCTTGTTTCCACTTTCCGGCATCATCTTGTTGCCAGTAACGGAGTTCAAAATTTGCGGCTTTGCAATCTTTCCAAAAGGCGCGAGCCTGCTCAACAGCAACTTGAACATTTCCGTCGAACATATTGAAAATGCGTTCATATTCTGTAGCTTTATCAAGACCGACCAAAGCCCCGTCCACCAAAAACAAAAACGCGGCACCATTGGGGTTATCATCTGTTGATGAGAGCCAAATCGGTTGTTCTTCGGCAAACCCGTCTTTTTTTGAACCATGCGGAAGAAAGGATTGGTCTTCAAACGTCCAGAGTAAAGAATTAATAAATTCAACGCGTTCCTCTGTGCCGATTTTAATTTTGATGTGCTTTCCGGTTGAATAAGCTTTTTCCAAAAGCTTAGGCAAGGCTTCTTCCAAACTCTGTTTTTGCAAATGATAAAAATCGACTTGCGTCATGATAGTCTCACTTTAACAACTTGAGCGCGGCAAAATGAACATTTTCCCCATTTTGCACAAACAAAACAATCGGGCGGTTATGTTCCATTTTTGCCTCATTAATACAATTTGTAAGAGATTCTATATCAAAAACATCCATCTTGTCAATTTTAACAATCACATCGCCGCTTTTAAGACCTTTATCGCCGGCCTCCGATTCTGCTAAAATCTCGGTAATAACAAGTCCTTTGGCCTTTTTAGATAAATGATATTGAGTAATAATTTCGGGAGAAATTTTAGCGACTTTAATCCCAAGCTCTTGAACGAGATATTCGTTTATATCCACTTGAGCTACTTTGGTTTCCATAGCCTGAGCTGGCGGAGTTTTTTCTTTGAGCAGCCAAATTTCAACCAAAACCTCTTTGGTCTCCCCATTTTGAGCAACCGTCAATTTTACGGTCTCGCCGATAGGAGCTTCGGCCACAAAAGTAGAAAAATCTTTGGTTGAAGAAATTTTTTGCCCGTTAAAGGCAAGAATAACATCACCGGCATGAATACCGGCTTTCTGCGCAGGCCCGTTAACATTAACATCCGATACCACGACCCCGTTATTTGTGGAAAGAGACAAATCATCGGCAGTCAAAGAATTGTTGGGTTGAATGCGAACCCCAAGCCACCCGCGCTTAATTTCACCATATTTTTTGAGTTGAGCAATCACCCAGTCTGCCAAATTAATAGGAATAGCAAAACCAATACCCATACTTGCACCGTTTGTAGAAAAAATAACGCTGTTAATACCGATAACTTCACCTTTAAGATTAAACATCGGCCCGCCGGAACTACCTTGGTTAATGGATGCATCGGTTTGAATAAAGTTGTCATATTGACCGGCTTCAATGTCGCGAGATTTAGCCGAGACAATACCTGCAGTAACCGAGCCTCCCAATCCGAAAGGATTTCCGATAGCCAAGACCCAATCGCCGACCCTGATTTCATCGGAATTTCCGAATACGGCAGGTTTCAAATCTTTGGTAGGGTTAATTTTAATAAGAGCAATATCGGTTTTGTTATCTTTGCCGATAATTTGAGCATCAAAAGTCGTGTCATCAAAGAGGGTAACTTGAATACTTTCGGCATCATGGACGACATGAGCATTGGTAATGATATAGCCGTCTTTGTCAATAATAAAACCGGAGCCGAGAGCCTCTTGCTTTTTGCCGTTTTCAAAAAAGCGTCGAAATTCGGAATCCGCATTTTCCAAAAGCTCCTCCTCGCTGTCTGCCCCATCAAGATTAGGGGCAATCGTTGTCGAGATATTGACGACGCTTGGCAATAAGTTTTCAACCAAATCGGCAAAAGAGGGGAGCTCGTCAACTTTAGCTGATGGAGGGACGGAAACTGCAAGAGCCGGCGAGGAAAAAACACACGCCAGCCCGCATAAAGCAATAAATAAGCGAATAAAATTCATCAACTACCTCAAAGGCTTACTAAAATATTTGAAGAACTCCGATTCGGGGGATAAGACCATAGACGTATCACCGTTAGCCAACGAATTCCGATAAGCCTCCATCGTGCGGTAGAAAGCATAAAAGTTGATATCATTGCCAACGGCCTTATTCCAAATATCAATAGCCTCCTGATCGCCTTGACCGCGGATAATCTGAGCATTTTTGGCAGCTTCAGCTTTAATGATGGTACTTTCTTTATCGGCGGTAGCGCGAATTTGTTGAGCTTGTTGTTGCCCCTCGGCGCGGAATTCTTTTGCGTCGCGCTCGCGCTCGGTTTTCATGCGCGCATTAATAGCTTGCAAAACCTCAATAGGCAAATCTGCGCGGCGGATACGCACATCGGCAACGCTGACGCCGATCATTTGTGCATCGCTTTTCACCGCCTCGGAAATGTCTGCCATAATTTTGGTGCGTTGCTTAGAGAGCAAATCCTGTAAGGTAATGCGTCCCAAGATTTTGCGTACGGAAGAATTAACGATTTCTTTGAGCTTGCTTTCGGCCTGATATTCATAACGCACGGTCTGATAAAATTTCAAGGGGTCGACAATGCGATAACGCGTAAAGCTGTCAACATCCAAGCGTTTTTTATCGTTCAAGACCACTTCCTGAGCCGGCGGGTCTAAATCGAGCAAGCGTGTATCATAAAAGATAACATTTTGAATAAAGGGCGTTTTAATTTTAAGCCCCGGCTCTTTAACCAGTCTGACCGGTTCTCCGAATTGTAATACAATGGCTTGCTCGGCCTGATTAACGATATAGAAGGTATTGGCCAGCACAAAAACAACAACCAAGACGACACTCAGCAAAAAGACATTAGTTTTACTCATTATTTTACATCTCCTGTATTGTTATTTTTAGAAAGCGGCAGATAGGGGAGAACATTAGCCCCTTTGGAAGACGGGTCTAAAATAACCTTATCGGCATTTTTCAAGACATTTTCCATTGTTTCAAGATACATACGTTTGATAGTAACATCTTTGCCCGATTGATAAGCGTTGTAGACGGACAAATATCTGTCAGCATCACCTTTTGCGCGGTTAACAACGGCGGCTTTGTAGGCTTCGGCATCTTGAAGCATCTGAGCGGCTTCACCTTTTGCTTTAGGCAAAACCTCGTTGCGATAAGCCTCCGCCTCATTTTTGAAACGCTCCAAATCGGCTTTTGCGCGCTGTACTTCATTAAAAGCATCGACAACTTGCTTGGGAGGGTCGGCTTTTTGGAGTTTGACGCGGACGATTTCGACACCGGAACCAAAATCATCTAGGAGTTTTTGAAGTTCAGCCTTGGTTTCATCTTCGACTTTTCCTCTGTCTCCGGTAATAATGGGTTGCATTTCGGATTGCCCGACAATTTCTCTGAGAACGGATTGCGCGGCAACTTTAACTGTTCCGTCCGGATTGCGAACATTAAACAAATAATCTTTGGCATCTTTAATTTTCCAAACCACGGTAAGGTTAATATCAACAATATTTTCATCACCGGTGAGCATATGGCTTTCGGTAAATGAGCGCAAACTGTTGTTTGCCTCCATACCGCGGACATTAGAGGCGTTATAAGCAGCAGCTTCGCCGAGGTTAATACTTCTTTCTTGAGTCATGCTGACTTTAATAACATCTTCAATCGGGTAGGGGAGATGATAATGCAAACCGGCATCGGTAGTTTGAGAATATTTTCCGAACCTTAAGACGACCCCTTGTTCGTTGGTTTGGATTTGGTAGAACCCGCTGGCGAGCCACACCAAGATAAGAGCGACAATAATCCAGCCCCAATTGAAACCGTTGCGATTAAAAGAATCTTCGGCAGTTTTAGATTTTTGAAATTGAACGACGCGGATGGCATCCCCTTGAGAATTAGCGGCAGAGTTTTGCCCGTCGCTGTCTTCCCACGGATTTTGAACATCTGACATATAAGCACCTCATATAAAATTTGTTGCAATTAAAGTATATATAATATAAACCAAGAGCAATGACAATTACATAAGAGATGATATCAACATGGAAGAGCAAATTAAACAAATAGTTTCACAATATTATTCCGCGGGGAATATAGATAGTATTAAGGTTTTGAACGGCCGCGCGATAATCACCTTGGTAAACGCGAGCGAAAATCCGCAAACCGCGCAGAATATTCAAGCGGAAATAGAAAAGCTTGAGGGTGTAAAGAAGGCCACGATAATTTATACGGCTAACAGGGCATTCAGCGGGTTGAAACCAGCGGAAGACATGTGGCAGATTCGCGGTGTTAAAAAGATAATCGCGGTAGCTTCGGGCAAAGGCGGCGTCGGCAAATCCACCACGGCGGTGAATTTAGCATTGGCCTTGAGTAATTTGGGATTAAAAACGGCGATATTTGACGCGGATATATATGGTCCCTCCATTCCGACCATGTTGGGTTATGAAGGAACGCCGCCGTCATCGCTGGATGGCAAAACCTTTGAGCCTTTTGTGAACTTGGGGCTGGAGTCAATGTCTGTCGGGACGTTGATAGACAAGAGCCAACCTTTAATATGGCGCGGAGCAAAGGCCTGCGGCGCGTTGCAGCAACTGTTGTGTGATACCAACTGGGGCGATGTGGATGTTATGGTGCTTGATATGCCCCCAGGGACAGGAGATATTCAAATTTCCTTATCGCAAAAAGTGAAGATGGATGGCGCAGTGATTGTTTCCACCCCGCAGGATATTGCCTTGATAGACGCGGTTAAAGGGATAAATATGTTCAAAAAGGTCAATGTTCCGATTCTGGGCTTGGTTGAAAACATGAGCTATTATATTTGTGAACATTGCGGACACAGGGCAGATATTTTCGGGCACGATGGTGCTAAGAAAACGGCGGAGAAAATGGGCGAGAGCTTTTTGGGCGAAATTCCCTTGCATTATTCGATTAGGGAGAACGCCGATAATGGCACACCGATAGTCTTTGCCGCCCCTGATAGCGAATATACGAAGGCTTATGAAGCAATCGCCCAAAAAATCATTCAAAAGCTGAGAGAATAAAAAAGCAAGCCCTATAAAAATAGGGCTTGCTTGGAAAACACTATAAACATAAAGTTTGGTAAGAAGCAGAAGGGCATTTATCTTGTTGCAAAAGATTATTTAATTTTTGCTCACACGATTCTTTTGTAGGATGCTCACTCCGAATTTCGGCGCAATTTTTTCTATATAAAGAACTACCATTGGAGTAAACCAGAGTTCGAGTATAGTTTAAAATATAAGTACTATAATACACTTCACAATTACCATCAGCCTCTTCATACAATGGAGTATAACAAGGAACGCACTTAGAATTCTTCCAAATATAATTGGTCTCACAAATACATTTAGCGTATTTATCATCACAAGCAATTCCATCTCCTCCAGCATACCCTATACCGGTACAAGAGTATTTGTAAGTAAGAGGACAAGAACAAGTTCCATTGTCCCAAGAAGAAACACCAGAACATTCACATTTTGTGTACTTCCCTTCACAAGCAGTTCCAATACCACCAATTTGATTTGAACCAGTACAAGTGTATTTATAACTGCTAGAGCATATACATGTTTTATTATAAGAATCCCAACTATAACCATAGCCAGATTGGCATCCAGATTTATAATATTTTCCTGAACATTCTTCAAATGTACAAGTAAATGGCCATGGACAAGATGTTAAAGTCCCTTTATTGGCGCATTTTTCTTCTGTGCATGTTTGAGTATAAGAATCCCAATCATAACCAGATTGGCATCCGGATTTATAATATTTTCCCGAACATTCTTCAAATGTACAAGTAAATGGCCACGGACAAGAAGCTAATGTTCCTTTATTTGCACATGCCTTTTGACAACTTTGAGAAGAGCTATTCCATTCATATCCGCTTTTACAACCGGTACGGCAATATTTTCCAGAGCAATCTTCTTTGTCGCAGATTGCATTTGCGGGACAAGAGTTCAATGTACATTTATTTTGGCAAGCAGCAATACAACTTTGAGATGTTTCATCCCAAGAGTATCCATTAGCACAACCTGTGCGACAATATAGACCGGAGCAATTTTCCTTGTCGCAGATTGCATTTTCGGGACATTCAATAAGGGTACAAGCATTAGGACAAGGAGGACAATCTTTACACAAAGTTTTATCACCAGCTAAGCACGTATCAGATCCTATTGCGCAATCACCGTTACAGTCCAAAAAACCGATACAAGAATTAGGAATGATTTTATATTTCCAGCCATCGCATGATTCGCAAGCCTCACCTTTTATATAACCTGAAGGAATATCGTTTTCGAAATAATCATACCCATCACATGTATCACATGTACATTCCATATATTTTCCGGGGCAGCATTCTTCACCAACGCCTGTATAATGCTCATCGCATGCCTTACAGCCATCAGGACAATCAGACAAACACTCGGCAAAATATTTATTATCTAACGGGCAAAACTTGCTCGGTGTATAATTCTCAGGGCAAGAGGTTTTATCATAGCCCATTTTGATACAGCTATCATCCCCGCCACCGCCCCCTGGGGGAATAATATCAGGTGTACCTTGCGTTCCATCGGTGCCGACAAAATCCGCTCCGCCGCAATCTTCGGTATCCGTTATCCAGCACACCTGCGCAACCTTGATTTCTTGTCTCTCGCTAAAACTTGGCGAAGACAAATGTCGAGCTATGAGGTGTGAAGTATGCGATGTGTGTAATTTAGCATAGCTCGGAACGGGAGGTGCTTTTAGATTAAAATTAATTGATGCCTGAACTTGATTATCCAAACAAGCCAAGCTTAATGCTGTAGCACACAGCAAAAGGCAATTTGCTTTCATCATAATACACCTCGTAAAAAGTTCTAATTACATTTGTCTCCACGACTCGTATTATATCACAAAAGAAAATTACTTTCAATAGAAATTTTCGAGGTTTTCCGCGGCTTTGGGCAAACTCTTTACAAAAAAAACGTCTCCAAATAAGGAGACGTGAAATAAACATCCAAAGGCAAGATAAGATTATTGAGCGGCAATATTTTGAGAAAGTTCATCAAGAACAATTTTTTTCAGACTGACATTATCCATTTTTCCTGTAGCAAAAACCGGCAGACTATCGCGGTAGAGAATAACTCTGGGCAAAAAGAGTTCGGACATACCATTGTTTTTGATATAATCATGTAACACATTTTGAGAAACTTGCTTGTTGTTGGAAACCAAAACAATCTGTTCACCCTTACTTTCATGAGGCACGGATACGACGCCGTATTGAAAATCGGCCCCCATCCACTCATAGGCTTTGCAAACCATTTCTTGTACGGCATTAAGTGAAACCATTTCTCCGCCGATTTTAGCAAAACGCTTAATACGGTCTTTAATGTACACAAAGCCGATTTCATCAATGTCCACCACATCACCGGTATGATACCAACCGCCGTCTAAAGGAACAAGAACTCCTGGGTTTTCGGACATAATATAGCCGAGCATGATGTTTGGACCTTTAACCACAAGCTCGCCGCCTTTTTCAATTCCATCAACCGGCTCGATTTTGTATTTAATGGCGGGAAGAAGTTTTCCGATAGAGCCGAAACGATTAAATATGCGATTATTAGCAGAGATAACGGGGGAGCATTCGGTTGCGCCGTAAGCTTCCATCACACGAATACCGAGCCGTTCCATCCACATATTCCGCGTATCAGGCTTAATAGCTTCCGCGCCGCCGAACATAAAGCGAATATTATGGAAATCGAACGGGTGGGCAATTTTGCCGTAACCTCTGAAAAAAGTATCTGTACCGAACATGATTGTTGCGCCGATTTCATAAACGATTTCGGAAATAATGCGGTAGTGTAAAGGAGAGGGATAGAGGAACAACTTAGCCCCTTCAAGGAGCGGAAAAATCGTACCGACCGTTAAGCCGAAACTATGGAACATAGGCAAGGCATTAAATACGGTATCCGTAATGTTGATAGTCTCCAAAGCTGAAATTTGTTTAATGTTAGAGATAATATTGGCATGAGAAAGAACCACGGCCTTAGGAGCACCCTCAGAGCCTGAAGTAAAAAGAATAACAGCTTTTTTGTTTCCGCCGTCTTTATGCGGGACGCGTTTAATTTTGTAGCGAAGGAAAGCACCGATTTTATTGCAAAGCGTAATTTTTTTAGCTAAAGATTCAAGATAAATAACTTCAATTCCGTTAGCTTCAAGAATTTCGACAACGCTTTCCATTTTAGCTGTTTTAATAAATTTGAGAGAAGTAATAACTTTTTTCACGCAGGCAGTTTTGCACATGGAGAGCATATTCTGCGCCCCGACGGAAAAGTTAAGCATAACGGGAATACGTTCATAAGCAATTAATCCGAAAAATGTGCAAACGGCGGCGATAGAGTTAGGGATAAGCAAAGCGACGGCTTCTTCGTGAGTAGTACATTTTTTGAAATAGCGTCCGAGAACAAAAGATTTGATTAAAATATCTTTATAAGAGTTGGGCTGACGGGCAATATCTTCGACAAATTTCGGGCGTTTGATAAAATTATATTTAGAGTGAATTTTAGCGGTTTTCATGAGCTGGGCGAAGAGAGAGATGTTTGGATTATAGTTAACCTCGAAACACATTTCGCGAAGAATCATATAAACTTCGTTGCTGATGTGGTCTCTTTGCCGTCTTAATTCATCTTTGAGTTTAAAAGCGCGCGGTTTTCCGATGGTAATTTTCATTTTCGGGAGCGGACGGTGAGGAAGCTTTCCTTTGGTTTTTGAGAAATAGCCATATTGCGGCCCGCTAATCCAAACCGGAATAATCGGAGCTTTTGACTTATCGGCGAGCAAACCGGGAGCTTCATAGATTTTCATCAAACCACCGTCTTCGGTAACGCGTCCCTCGGCAAAGATAACGCACAAACGCCCGCTGTCAACTTTAGTAATAAGATTTTTAATATCCCCCGGTTCAATCGGATTAAATAAAATCGTATCGGCAGATTTCATTAAGAAACGAATAAGGCGTTGACGGTAAAGATGACCGTTGAGAGCAAAGACTGGATTTCCGGGCAAGAAGGCGAACAACAAAACCGGATCAAGATAAGAGACATGGTTAGACACATAAACCCCCTTAGCCGGAAGGTTTTTAAGATTAAATTGGATGACGCAGCGAGTTTTGAAGATATAAAAGAAAACGCGCAAACAAAACCTGATAAAGTCTCTCAAAATAGTTCTACTCCAAAATTAAAGCCAAAAGAATTTAAGCAGAAAATTAACCTTTTGTAAAGTTAGAATTTGCCGTATTAGACTAAAGTCCTATAAGGCATTGAAAAATATAAACTTTTGTTGAGTGTGCACAGGGGATAAATCCTATCTTGCCATTTTGCCAAAATTTGTATAAAACAAGAATGGTTAGCCTCAGTGATTAAGAAAGAGGATTAACTTTTGTTGTAACAGAAAAAAAGTAAAATACATGAAAAAAGTTCTAATGATAACGGCAATCGGAAGTGCACTAATGACCGCAGGTACGGCACATTCGGCAGGATTCCTGTTGCGAGAACAATCAGCGGCCGGCATGGGCAATGCCTTTGCGGGAGCAACGGCGGGAGCGGAAGACGGCTCCTATTCATTTTACAATCCGGCCGGAATCATCCGCCAATACGGAACGCAGGCGTCAGTGAATGCCACGGCGATAATAGGCGATGCTAAAGGATATAATGCAACCGGCAACCGCAAACATCAAAATCAAATGGATCATATCGTAGATAAAAAGGTTTTGCCATCAGTTGCCGTAACTCATGCGCTCAACTCAAGAGCCTCAATGGGGTTGTCATTGAGTGCGCCGTTTGGCTTGGTAACGGATTATTCACCGACATGGGTCGGAGCAAACCATGGTACATTGTCGGAATTGTCGACTTATAACCTGACGCCGATGTTTGCCTATCGTGCAACTTGTAATTTAACTTTGGGTGCGGGACTGGTTGTGCAATATATAGATGCCACGTTAAAGAGCGGCATCATGCAAAACATGACCGGAGGGCATCTGCCGAATGATATTGTGGCAAAGATGACCGGTAATGATACCAGTTTAGGCTATATTGTGGGCGGATTATATGAATTTTCGCCGCGAACAAGGGTAGGAGTATCTTATCGAAGCGAGGTAAAGCACAAACTCAAAGGAAAAATCAGGTTTAATCATCAAGTTCCGATGGCTGACATTGAGAATCAAAGCATAGATGCGAGTGTCAAAACGCCGGCATTGTTAACATTTGGAGCATATCACGATATCACGCGCAAATGGTCGGTGATGGCGGAAGCGCAAAAAACCTATTGGTCATCATTTGATAATTTAATTATTAATGGGCACAAGTCTGGTGTATTGAGTTATACCGAGGAAAATTGGAAAGATGTATGGTTTTTTGCCTTAGGAACATCGTATAAGGTTAATAAGGACTTGAAGTTGCGCTTTGGTGTAGCCTACGATGTAACGCCGGTTAGCGATGCCTATCGCACGCCGCGCATTCCGGATTCGGACAGAACATGGTTTACAACCGGAGCCGAGTATAAATTAACGGACAAATTAAGCTTAAATGCGGGATATGCGTACATCAGAGCCAAGAAGAACCGAGTTAATTTAGCGGGAACGGGCTATGATGCAGACAGAGGTCCGCTAACGGCGCAGTATAAAGGAAACATCCACTTATTCGCCGGAGGGCTAAATTATCGTTTTTAGCTAAGAAGCAAAAAGAATAAAAAATAGGGTTTATCGAGAGATAAGCTCTATTTTTTTATGCAAAAGAGTTCGCCTATAATTATAATGAGAACTAAAATTGGCAAAACAAGACTTGAGGAAGATGATTGTTATTGGTCTTCATCTGAATATTCTTGGTCTTGGGTATGGAATCAGGATTTTGGTAATGGTAGTATGTACTTTAACGGAGAAAAAGCTAACAATATTTATTACGTCCTGGTTCTCACATTCTAATCTCATTTCCTCCAAACAAAAGCCCGCTCATTCAAAAGCGGGCTTTAAACTCATATAAATAAAAATTATCAAATATCGGCAATAATCTGTATGGAAATAATTTCATCAGGGTCTGAGACAGCACCGTTAGCCCCATCGCCTTTTTTGATGTTGTCAACATATTCCATACCCGAGGTTACTTCGCCCCAAACGGTGTATTGTCCGTTAAGCCAATCGCAGTCGCCAAAACAAATAAAAAACTGACTGTCGGCAGAATCCGGCATCATCGCGCGCGCCATAGACACCGTGCCGCGCTTGTGCGGACGTTTATTAAATTCGGCTTTAAGCTTTTTACCGGAGCCTCCGGTACCCGTACCGTAAGGACAGCCGGTTTGTGCCATAAATCCGTCGATGACGCGGTGAAATTTCAACCCGTTATAAAAACCCGCACGAACCAATTCTTTAATGCGCTCAACATGGTTTGGCGCATCATCGGGAAACATCTCAATCACGACATCTCCGTCCTTAAGCTTGAGGAGTAGGGCATTTTCCGCATCTTTAACCTTATAGGAATGTTTTATTTTCTTAGAGCGGGCGGCACTCATTCCGAGTCTTTCGGTTTTGGCATTTTCTAAAGACTTTGTCCCATGGTCTTTAATCGCCTGTGTATTGGATTTTCCAAGAACCAGATTTTCTTTTTTAGGCCTAGAACCCTCAGATTTTTTGACAGCTTTCATTTTTTTCTCTCCCAAAAATACAACTGAATATAATATAAGGTTTAGAGATTAAAAATGCACTAATCAAGAAAAGAAAAATTTATTTTCCGTCATAATTGAGCAGAAAATCGACGCGTTCTTCGGGCGATAAACGTTTCGGAAAATATTTATCAACTCTTTTCAAAACTTTTCTCAAACCGATTCCGTTAGCAATTTGCACGGCCAATCCGGGGCGGGCATTGAGTTCCAGCATCATCGGCCCTTTGTCTGCATCCAGCACGATATCCGCGCCCAAATATCCAAGGCGCGTCATTTCATAAGCTTTAGCCCCGATAATAAGATGCTCTTTCCAAAACGGCACTTCTATTTTAGATAGGTCGGCATGGGTATCGGGATGATGCGTAATCGGCATATTGCGCATAACAGCCTTGAGAGTTTTTCCTGTTTTGATATCCAAACCGACGCCGACCGCTCCCTGGTGCAGATTGGCTCTTCCACCGGAAGCGGCAGTTGCCAAGCGGGTCATGGCCATAACCGGATAACCGCGGTAAATAATGAGGCGTACATCCGGAATTCCCTGATAGCTGTATTCATCAAAAATATGGCTAAAATTAACCATTTCTTCCAAAACGGCGGTATCATATTGCCCGCCCAAGCTATATAAGCCGCTGAGCGTGTTGGAAAGATGTTGATAAATATCTTTGTACGCAAGCATGCGTCCCGACGGTGTGAAGTAATGTTCATCATTATGCGAGCTGATGACCAAAACACCTTTTCCGCCGCTGCCGTGTGCCGGTTTAATCACAAAGGACTTCCAGTCTTTGACCATTTCCTGAAAATGGGCGACTTCGTGCTGATATTCAATTGTGCCGATAAGACGAGGGGTTGTAATCCCGAATTTCTGAGCCAAGGCCTTGGTTTGAACTTTATCATCTACCAAAGGATAACGGCGGCGTTTATTGTATTTGGCAATGAACTTAAAGTTACGACTGTTCATACCCAAGATACCGGCCTTATAGAGTTCGCTGGGTGAGGCAAAATATTTAGATAACCATTTAAACATCGCAACGCCTCCGCACTATTTAACCAAAGGTCTGAAGCGTTTGAGTTCCGTTAGGCGATAGCCGGTATATGTTCCGAGCAGCATAATGATAAACAGCAATACTAAGTTTAATTCGTTAAATGCAAACATGATGTAACGAATGGTGTCGTTGCAAATGATGGCATAAGTAGCCAAAGCGGCAATAACGCTGAACACGATTTCCCGACAAGAATTAAACGCTCCGTCTTCTTCCCAAGTAATGGAGGCGCGTTCAATAACCCACGCCATAATGATAATCGGGAAGAACATAGCCGAAGAACCGATTTCCGAACCGAGTTGATAGCCAAATATCGTTAAATATTGAATCATCAAGATAACGCAAACGACCACGGCCGAAATTCTCGGAACCAGCAAGAGGTTGAGTCTTGAGAACAACGCACGAATAAAGAGTCCCAGCACCATCATAATCACGAAACAAATAAGCCCAGGGATAAGCCCCGTTTTAACTAAAGCCATGGCAATCAGCATAGGCGTAAAAGTTCCCATGGTTGAAAGCCCGATAACATTACGAACCACGGCAATAACCAAAATAGCCAGAGGGAAAATCATCAGCCATTTGATAGTATTTTGTTGCAAAATCGGCAAGTTATAAATAGAACTGTCGAAAGCAGATTGTTCGTTTGCAAGTTTAGCACGTTTTCCGGCCAAGTTAAAAGAGGTCGTAACTGATTTAAGAACCGAAAATTTGATGGAAGAATCAGTTCCACCCATAATATCCAACAAGGAGTTTCCGCCGCGTTGAATAATAATAAAGTCTTTAGGCAAGCCGACTTGACCGTTGCTTAAATCATAGAGTTTCCAACGACCTTTCATATAAGCTTCGAGCATCAAATCGGGCGACATGGAAGTTTTTTCTTCTTGGAGTTTGATACCGCGTGCCAAGCGAGACGGAATACCTTGATACGCGAGCAAATCGGAAATAATTTGCGCCAAATCTTTCGGGGTTTTGGATTGCGGTAGGAAGGCCACGACCGTCGGCTCGGGAGGATTTTGATTAAACAAACGAATAAGTTGCTGAACGGAATCGCCGTTTTGTTTTTTTGCAAGGCTTAAGAGTTCTTGAGCCGTTTGTTCTTGTTGAACGCTAAAGACGGGTTTTTTAGGCTTTTGAGGAGCATCAGCCTGAATTTTGCCCTTTCCGGAGGTATTATCAAAGAGCAAAATGCGGTAGTAAACATTTTGCGGTCCTTCTTTAGGGGAAGATGTCAAAACGACGCGCCCGTCGGTAATTTCGGATTGATAACCTTTAGCGACAATATCTTCATCCAAAATTTTATATTCCTCGGAGGATTTTGGTTTGGCGAGAGAAATTTTAATATCATCACCGGTAGGCATAAAGCTGACATTAGCCTCAATAGTCCAAATATTTGTTTTTTCATGCGGAACAAAACTAAACCCCCAGTAATGTACTTTATAATAGATTCGATAGCCGGCAAAAATGCACGATGCGATTAAGAAAAGAGTCAGCACAAAACGAATGGTAAATAACTTTTTAAGTCTTTTCAGCATGATTAGCACCTATTGTTTAGTTCAAAGTGTTAGAAAGGGAAGTATCGACGACGGCGCGTCCGGTCAAGATATTACGACCGATAAGAGCCTGATATTCGAATTTATCTCTGTTAGCGAGGTTGAAACGTGCGTTGGTGATGATTTCTTTGCCGAATTTTATATCCATGCGAACGATGTAGCGTTTTTCGTGCTGATGCAGTCTTTTGATTTCGGTTGTACCGACGATTTCTTTTTCGAAATGATGTTTTTCGCCGGTCTGTCGATTAATAATGTCGAAAGCGACCCACTTTTCGCCATCTCTTTCAAAAGGTTTAATATTATCGGCATCAATGGAAGAAGTTGTAGCCCCCGTATCGATACGAGCGGCAAAAGGAGCCTTCATGGGAATAAGGTAGATAGGTTCAATGGCACCGATAACGGTGAGAGAAGTTTCGACGGGTTTCTTAACCTCGATGGCAGGAACGATTTCAGGAGTTTTTTTAGGCATGGAATTACACCCCGTAACAAAGAAAGCACAAGCAGACAGCATTAAATTACATAAAAGTCTCATAACAACCTCTGAATTAACAATTTATTAAATATTTTAGGGATATTAACAAACAAAATAAAATAAAAGTAAAGATAAATTTTTAAGCATCTGTATAAAAAAGAATAAAATATAAAGAAGAAAAAGATACGCAAAATGAATGGGGTAGATTTAAGTAGGGCAGAGAGAATAGAGCGCATCAAACGCTATAAACAACTAAAAAAGATAGAACGCTGCAAAAAAATAGCCAGAGTCAATTTGCTGGCATTTAAGTTTTTAACATTTGCGGCGATTCCGTCATTGACGGCATGTCCGGCCACCATGAGCGGCACAAATTCGCCGACATCGAATAATTATGCTTATTTGAAAGAAAATCAGCTGGCAGGGATGTTATCATCGGGAGATTTTTCATTAGATGATGCAATAAGTTTGGTAGCGGAAATCGACGGAGAACTTTTTCTGAGAGAATTAAATGCCCAGCACGATTCGATAACCTCGTTGCCCAAGGGGAAAGACCGTAATGCTTATATCCAAAGTTTATTCGGAAATATTAATTATTGCAACATAGCGGTGATAAAAGCGCTCAAAGCATCAGAGGCAGATTATTTTCAAGAATATTTGAATAACATTTCCAATCCGGCGTTGTGTGAAGCATTTGTAAATTATGTCCGGAAAACCAATCCCGATTGCATACGAGCGGTTAAGAATATGAAAACCGCCGACTTAAAAAGGGGCGATGTTGTTGTTTTGCATGTAAAAAGGCGTAGTCCCAATGCGGTAACATCAAGCGGCCGTCACACGGTAACCTATGACGGCAAAGAGTTCATCAGTTTTAATTCAACCACACGTTATCAGGTAACATCGGAAGCCGGAGACGTGATAGACATGCAAAAATTGCGTCAAAAAGAGTTGCAAAAGAAAGTCAAGAACATGACGCATACACAAGCCTTGAGTTATCTAATTCATATTTCAAAGCGTGTGGAAACGGCAGAAAGAAACAAAACCAAGAGCATTCAAAACCCAACATTGATTTTGGCAGGGCGGGGTGCACGTACGATTTAGTTTGACAAATCAGTATAAACAGGGTAGACCTAGGGCATAAAAATATCATTATGTCTAACCTTAAATTTTTGTGCCATGAGTAAAGAACAAGAAATCATGCAGCAGCAATTTCCCGAACATGCACAGGAAATTGCCGAAAAAAATCTTGAACCAATGGTTGAAGATATCGAGCTACCATGCGGACATATCGTAAAAAATTGTCTGGTTTTGTGGATGCGTATTAATGGCTGTATGAAGCGTCTCGTTTATGAGATGAATAGCAAAATGGCTTATTGTCTCTAAACCCAGACGCTTAGTCAAACTCAAAAAAAACAGGCTCGCTTTCTAATAAAGCCAGCCTGCTTTTTTATGAGAATATGAAATTAATAGCTGCGTGCGTAAATAACGTCCATGGTTGCCGGTTTGCCTGTAAGCAAGCAAACACCTTCCGTTTCGCTTTGGTCAAACGGAATGCAGCGAATGGTAATTTTCATAGCTTTAAGCAGCTCTTCGCTGTTGGCATCACCGCTCCACTTGCCGCGAACAAAAGCCACTTTGCCTTGCTTGCCGTCCTCAATCCAAACGTTGGATTGTTCAAAATACTTTTTGAACTCTTCTGGCGTTTTAATGTCGGTACGAATGTTGTGAGATAAGCGGTCTTTGGCTTTTTCAAACATTTCTTTTTGAATGTTTTCAAGACGTTCGGCGATGGTGCTGATGAATATATCTTTAGCTTCAACCTTTTTGCCTTCGGGTGTGCCGAGTTTCAAACGCTCTTTAACCATCACATTAGCCCCTTCCATGTCGCGCATACCGATTTCACAAATAACCGGTGCGCCTTTTCTTGTCCATTCCCAAAACTTGTCAACGGAAGATTTGTCGCGCTTGTCGATTTTGATGCGGATTTTCTCGGCAAATGGAGCTTTAGTTTTGAGTTGAGCCGCAATGTCGTTAATATAAGCCATAATGGCGTCGGTATCTTCCGCCTTTTTGATAACCGGAACCAAAACCACTTGGTAGGGGGCGATTTTAGGAGGCACAACCATACCTTCATCATCGGCATGAGTCATGATAACGCCGCCGATTAAGCGGGTTGAAACACCCCAAGAGGTTGTGTAAGCAAATTCAGATTCATTATTTTTGTTAACAAAAGAGATGTTTGCTGATTTTGCAAAGTTTTGACCTAAAAAGTGAGAAGTTCCGGCTTGAAGAGCTTTTCCGTCTTGCATCATCGCTTCCACACAATAAGTGTCGACAGCCCCAGGGAATTTTTCATGTTCGGGCTTTTTGCCGACCAAAACAGGCATGGCAAGTGTGTTTTCACAAAGATCGCGATAAGCCTCAAGCATCCGTTTGGTTTCTTCTTCGGCCTCTTGAGCGGAGGCGTGGGCGGTGTGTCCTTCCTGCCACAAAAATTCACGAGTGCGCAAAAACAGACGAGGCCTCATTTCCCAACGCACGACATTGGCCCATTGATTAACCAAAACCGGCAGGTCGCGATAAGACTTAACCCACTTAGAGAACGAGTCGGCAATGATAGCTTCAGAGGTAGGACGCACAATAAGGGGTTCTTCAAGTTTGCCTTCAGGCACGAGCTTGCCGTCTTTCATCGCTAAGCGAGAATGTGTAACAACGGCCATTTCTTTGGCAAAACCATCAACATGTTCGGCTTCTTTTTGAAAGAACGAGAGCGGAATAAACAGCGGGAAATAACAATTTTCATGATCCGTTTCTTTAATTTTTTCATCAAAAACATCCCGAATTCTTTCCCAAATTCCGTATCCCCAGTGTTTGATGACCATACACCCTGGAGAGGAAGAGTTTTCAGCCATATCGGCTTCGTTAACAACATTTTGATACCACTCAGGATAATTTCCTGCTCTTGTATTTTTCAATCCCATAAGTTTATTCCTTTTTTAATATCGCAATTAAAATCCCGCAGCCCCAATGCCGCAGGATGACTTTTTCCAGAAAAAATCACCCTAAATTAGCAAATAAATTTTAATTTGTGAAGTAATATTTTAACAAGATTTTAACTGTAATAAAGTGTAGTTAATTGTGAATTGAAGAAAGACAAGATTTATGATACTTTTCTTCTCATCAAAAATGTACTAAAGAAAGGAATAAAAAATATGACCAATATTCATCCCTCAGCCGTTGTAGAACAAGGCGCAGAGATTGCCGCATCAGCAGAGATTGGGCCTTTTTGCTATGTTAGCTCACAGGCCAAAATCGGCGAAAATGTGAGATTAATAGCCAGAGTAAGCGTTTTGGGCAATACCACGATTGGCGAGGGCACGGTTGTTTTTCCTGGAGCTTGCTTAGGCGGCGGTCCGCAGGATCACGGCAACGAATTTCAACCTGAGGCCAAATTGATAATCGGCAAAAGAAACGTGATTAGAGAAAACGTTACCATGCACGCCGGAACGCCGAAAGAACACTTTACCACCGTGGTTGGAGATGACGGAATGTTTATGGTCAATTCGCACATTGCCCATGATTGCGTGGTCGGCAACAATGTGATTATGACCAACAATGCGGTAATCGGCGGCCACGTTCATTTGGCAGACGGTGTCATTTTGGGCGGAAATTCAGCCGTTCACCAGTTCTGTCATATCGGCCGCAAAGCAATGATTGGTGGCTTGACCGGTATTGCCAGAGATGTCATCCCGTTTGCAATAGTTACGGGAGATAGGGGCAAATTGCGCGGTTTGAATGTAATTGGCTTAAAGAGAAGCGGCTATGACGAACATACCATAAAGTCGATTACGCGCGCCTATATGTACATATTCAAAGGCAAAGAAGATACCTTTGAAATAAGAGTAGAAAAAGCCAAAGAAAAATTCGCCGGCAATGAAATGGTTATGGAGCAGATTGCATTCATAGAAGAATCATTAAAAGGTCGCCGCAACATCTTGACGGCAGAATAAAAAATAGTAATATAAACGGGAAGTTAAGATAAAAAATAAAATTCTTAACTTCCTGTTTTTTTATGTTTGAAGGACGCTTATGACGAGTTATAGAAAATTAGGGATAATCGCGGGCGGAGGAGCTTTCCCGCAAAAGCTGATTGAAACCTGCCAAAAAGAAGGAAGAGAATACTTTGTGTTGGCGATAGAGGGCAATGCGGATAAAAGCGTTTTTAAAGAAGACGTGCCGCACCAGTGGATAAGGATAGGACAGGCAGGTACGGGCTTTAAGCGTTTTCATGATGAGGGCGTGCAAGATGTAGTTATGATAGGCACGATTAAACGTCCGAGTTTTTTTGATTTGGTGCCGGATATGCGGACAACGGCGTTTTTTGCCAAGATAGGGTTAAAGTCAATAGGCGATGACGGCATTTTAAGAGCACTCGTCAAAGAAATTGAGGGTGAAGGAATGCACGTTAAAGGCATCCACGAGGTAATGCCTGAGATATTGGTTAAGTCAGGTTTTTTAACTAAACATAAGCCTGATGAACAGGCAAAAGAGGATATCAAAAGAGGCATAGAAGTTTGCACGGAACTGGGGCGTCTGGACGTCGGACAAGCTGTTGTTGTGCAGCAAGGTCTGGTTTTGGGCGTTGAAGGGATTGAGGGTACGGATGAATTAATTCGCCGTTGCGGAGAATATAAGAGAAAAGGCGCGGGCGGTGTGTTGGTAAAACTCCGCAAACCTCAGCAAGATATGCGGGTTGATTTGCCGACCATCGGCCCGAGGACAATAAGCCGCGCCAAAGAAACCGGATTAAGGGGAATAGCCGTCCATGCCGGCAATGCGCTGATTGTCGATGAGGCGGAAACCCTAAAATTGGCGGAAAAAGAGGGCTTGTTTGTAATAGGAGTAAATCCGAGTGAGTACAAATAATCAAAAACTAAAAATATATATAATAGCCGGCGAACCATCGGGAGATTTGCTTGGGTCAAGATTGATGCGTGCATTAAAGAGCAAAACCGATAGCAAAATCAAGTTTTATGGTATCGGCGGAGAAACCATGGAAAAAGAGGGGCTACACTCCTTATTTGACGTATCTGAATTGGCGGTTATGGGCTTGGCGGAGGTTATTCCGAGTATTCCGAAAATACTAAGAAGAATAAAAGAAACCGTGGATGATATAGCAAAGAAAAAGCCGGATGTCGTTATAACCATAGACAGCTGGAGTTTTTCAAGCCGCATTCACAAGGCTTTGCGTAAGAAAAATTTGGGCATACCGCAAGTTCATTATGTTGCGCCGCAAGTCTGGGCTTGGAAGAAAAAGCGCGCCCAAACGATGTATAAATATATCGACTTGCTGTTAACCTTGTTTCCCTATGAGCCAAAATATTTTACACCCTATAAGTTAGACGCGCGCTTTGTCGGCCATCCGGTGATAGAAAGCCCCGTGATAAAGGCGGATGTAAATGCATTTCGTAAAAAGTATAAAATCCCTGAGGACAAAAAGATAATCACCGTTTTACCGGGGTCGCGCAAAAATGAGGTTGCATTGCTACTGCCGACATTTTTAGATACGGTAAAGAAGTTGAAAGAAAAACATAAAGACCTGTTCTTTGTGATACCGACGGTTAAGACGGTGGAAGAAAGAGTTAAAAAAGCGGTCAAGAAAAGCAAGTTAAATATCTTGGTCGTAGATACGGAAGCGGATAGATACGGTGCATTTAGAAGTTCATCGGCGGCGATAGCGGCTTCGGGTACGGTTGCTTTGGAGCTGGCAATATGCGATATTCCGCATATCATAGCTTATAAGGTGTCGCCGTTAACAGCCATGTTGGTAAGACGCTTTATCAAAATACAGTTTGTAAACTTATCAAACATATTGCTAGGCCGCGAGATTGTGCCGGAACTGTTGCAGGAACGCTGCGTTCCTGCAAGTATTTGCTCGTATATCGAACCGTTTTTGGAAAAACAAGGTGATTGGTATGACCGCCAAATGGAAGGTTTCAAAAAAGTGCGCCAAATTTTGGGGCAGGGCGAGCAAACCCCGAGTGAAAATGCAGCGGATATCTTGCTTGAACACATCAAATGCTAGAGAAGATAACAGACACATTTTTTGCTGAAAAAGAACGCTGGTTTTCGTGGATATCCGTTTTGTTCGGAATGGGTATCGGACTTTATTTCGGGCTGAGTGCAGAGCCGTCGCTGTGGTGGACATTAGGAATCATCGAAATTTTTATTTTGATTGTTATTTTGTACCGCAAGTCAGAAGAAAAACTTTTATTTTTGAGTATACCGGCAATTGTTTTGGCGGGGTTTACTTATATCCAACTGGACGCGGCCTATATTGCTAAAACACCGAGGCTTGAGGGAGAGGAGGCGATTTATGTCCAAGGCCGAATTTCAAACGTGGATTACAATTCCAAACAACGCCAAAGGATAACCTTGGAAAAGATGCAAAATTTTGCCGGAGAAGAAATCAAGGGCAGTTACAAAATCACCTTAATGCCTTATGCGGCAGAAAAAACTTTTCAGGTTGGAGAATGTGTGGAATTGGCGGCCAAAGTCATGCCGCCATACCCGACAACCATGGTCGGCGGCTACCAATTTGACAGGAAAACATTTTTTGATAAAATCAACGGAACGGGCTATTCCTTGAGCCGTGTGTTTGTCATTCCGTGCGGCAAGTCGCAAATCACGGGCGAAAGCGTTATTGAAAAGATAAGAAACAAAATCGTCAAACGGATAGAAAGCGTCCTACCGCAAGATGAAGCGGGAATTGCCTCAGCGTTGATAGCAGGCGTCAGAAACGGCATATCACAACGTGTAACAAATAATTATCGAGATTCCGGCTTGGCACACTTCTTGTCCATTTCGGGCTTGCATATGAGTATGTTGGCGGGCTTTATGTTTTTACTGGTGAGATATGTCGTTGTGCTGATGCCGGGTTTGGCTTTACGGTATGACAGCAAGAAAATCGCCGCGGTGTTTGCGGTTGTGATGAGCTTTGTATATTTGCTTATATCGGGTTACTCCGTACCAACCCAAAGAGCGTTTTTGATGACCTTGATATTCTTAATCGGGGTGATGATAAGCCGCCGCTCTATTTCAATGCGAACAATTTCATGGGCGGCTTTGTGCGTTTTGATGGTGTCGCCGGTTGCCTTGATAACGCCGAGCTTTCAAATGTCTTTTGCGGCGGTAGTGGCTTTGATAGCTTTTTATGAAAGTTGCCGGAGCTATGTGCAAATCAAAGTAAGAGATAAAAACATTTTCAAAATAGTGCTGGTTTATCTGTTTGGCATAGTGGTTTCGGATTTTATCGCCAGCATAGCCACGTTGCCGTATTCGATTTATCACTTTAACCGAGTGGCGGTTTATACGTCGCTGGGCAATTTACTGGCCGGCCCGATAATCGGCTTGTGGATAATGCCGTTTGTCCTGATATCCATGTTGCTGATGCCCTTGGGACTTGATTATGTCCCGTTAAAGATTTTAGGATACGGAATACATTGGGTGAATGAGATAACGGCGTATGTTTCCGCTTTACCGCACGCGGGCGTTCCGGTGATGTCTATGCCGATGTGGGGTTTGGTAGCGATAACATTGGGCGGACTATGGCTGTGTTTATGGCAAAGAAAATGGCGGCACTTTGGCTGGATAGGAATCATGATAGGGAGCTTGAGCCTGTGTTTGACACAAACACCGGATGTTTTGATAGATAGTTCGGGCAAGGCGATAGCGGTAAAGGATAAGGCGGATAATATGGTCGTCTTGCCATCACGGGGAAAAATGTTTATCAAAAATATATGGCTAGAAAAGACTTCCAGCCCCAAACTCACGGATAAAGAGAAGAAAAAGCTGAGCAAAATCTGGCAGGGAAGAGAGGAAGATAAAAGCTGGCTTGACTTAAGTTGCGATAAAACAAGCTGTGTCTATAAGGATAAAGTTAAGATAATCAAAGGCAAAGGACTTGAGTTGAATAATCAAACCTTTGACCATGAAAGTTCAGGCGGCGCATCAATTTATTTGGACGGAAGCCACATTACAATCCATACTGTTAGAGAATACACCGGACACAGGTATTGGAATGAATAAAAAAAAGCATCTCACTTAATAAAAAGTGAAATGCTTTTGTTTTTTTTCACAAAGCCTTAGTTGTTGTTTATGGGCCTGCGACAAATAAAATATCCGACACAATCATAAACATCCCCGACAGACCTGACATATTCGGCAAAACAGCAGGGAATAGATATGTCAAATTTTTGCTCCAGTCTAAGCCACAATTCAACTAAATCAAGACTGCTAGCCCCAAGATTGTCATACAAGTCGGCATCCGGCACAATATCGCCCAGCTTAGTCCAAGCCAAAACATTAAGAATAATTTGATTAACGTTTTCAACAATATCTTTTTTTGCATCAGAGCAATTTTGAAGGTTAATGTGATAAGCCCTCCAAGGTTTTTGTGATTTCATAAATATAAATTTAATAATGAATAATCAAAATAATTAAAAATCACCATTATGTTATATATTTCTTGACATTTGTCAAGTTTTTGTAAAATGAATAAAAAAATCCCGAAAAACCTTTAAATGGTTTTCGGGATAAAAGAGATTGAATTTAATGCCTATAGAGCCTTGCATACAAAGCAGTCGAATCAATATTATCCAAAATACGATTTCTTAAAGCGTATTCAAATTCTTCGCGTATTTCTGGGGTCATGTTCCGATTGCAAAATATAGCACTTGCATCGCTATTAAGTTCTACTTCAATTTTTCCAAGACAACGGATAAGAGCCATGATTTCTTCATGATTGCCTCTTTTGATAATCTTTATTGAACCAACAGCATAATGCAATAAAGTACCATAAACGGCTAATCCGCCAGAATAGGTGTCGGTAAAACAAAAGTTTTGAATTCCCTTTATAATCTCATCATGGTCGCCACGGTCAATTAGTTTATCAGTCGATACAGCATCCAGATGTATCCCTTCGGGATAGTCAAGAAATGCCATAATCAATTCATGATCCCCGAGTTCCAGAACGTTTTCAAAACCATAAACACCAAGCCCCGAGCCACAAGTGAAGCATTTATACCGAATAGCCTTTAAGATTTCATCTTTGTTATTTCTTTCAATTAATCTTGCACTTGTATTATTATCAAGATGAAAATTCGGATACTCGAAAAAAGCCATGATTTCTTCGTGGTTTTCTCTGTCTAAGATTTTTGAAAAAACATCTTCAAAATAATCAATAACAGAGCTCTTAGTAAAACAACGATTATAAATCGCTGTCATGATTTCTTCGTGGTTGCCTCGGTCAATAAGCTTGAAACTTAATTCACGTTGTAGATGAATTCTCCCATGCAAATTAAGTAAAGCTATAATTTCTTCATGATTTCCTCTGTCAAGGATTTGAGCAAAAACGTCACTAAGATCGTTTTGAGAAAAACAATTAATAACGTCCATAATCTCGTTGTGCATTCCTCTGGAAAGCATATTGTCTAAATAATTCATACATATAATAATTTAAAGTTTAGACAAAATATATCATATTTCAAAAATATGTCAATAAAATTTATGAAAAGAAGCAATATCTTGGCTTACTTAAAAGTTTCCTTGGTTTTAAGGAATTTGATTTTGGGGAAGTCTTCCTGCGCTTTATTCAGGTGCCAAGCGTTGCGCGCCAAAAATACCGGAGCTTCATCATGGTCTTGCGCCAAAGAAATCTGATTGGCATTGATAAATTTTTCAAGCGCGGCTTTGTCATCTGATTCCACCCAACGTGCCGTAACATATTGCGTCGGCTCAAATACAACAGGGATGTTGAATTCGTTTTTGATACGGTCGGCCATCACCTCAAATTGTAACACGCCAACCACACCGACAATCCATTCACCGCCGCTTACGGGCTTAAAGACGGAAGCCCCACCTTCTTCGGCAATCTGCATTAAGGCGTTGCCGAGGTGCTTGGACTTAAGTGGGTCAAGCGCGCGGACAGATTTGAGGAGTTCCGGAGCAAAACTCGGAATTCCCGTAAAGTTGAGTTTTTCGCCTTCGGTGAGGGTGTCGCCAATTCTTAATTGCCCATGGTTGGGAATACCGATAATATCGCCGGCATAAGCATCTTCGGCCAGCTCGCGGTCTTGCGCCATAAACATCACCGGTGTCGGGATTTTGATTCCTTTGCCCGTGCGAATTTGTTGTAAGGTCATGCCTCTTTTGAAATGTCCTGAGCAAATACGCATAAACGCAATTCTGTCACGGTGTTTGGGGTCCATATTGGCCTGAATTTTGAAAATAAAACCGCTGACTTTTTTCTCATCGGGAAGGACTTCTCGTTCAACAGCGGGGTGAGGGCGTGGCGCAGGGGCGATTTCGTGCAAACCTTCCAAAACCTCGCGCACGCCAAAATTGTTGATGGCACTTCCGAAAAAGACGGGGGTTAAGGCACCTGCAAGATAAAGATTGATGTCAAAAGCGGGGCAAAGCTCACGCACCATTTCCACATCTTCTCTGAGCTTGGCGACTGCGTGCGCAGGTAGAAGTTGGTCGAGTCTGGCATCATCTAAGCCTTGGCAGGTTTCAATCGTGGCGTTGATTTGCGATTTGTCGCCGTTTTTGTTCATCAAGATAAGGCGGTCGTTAAGCAAGTCATAACAACCGAGAAAATCTTTGCCCATGCCGATTGGCCAGCTTGCTGGCGTAACATCTAAGGCGAGCGTTTTTTCAATGTCGTCTAAGAGCATAAACGGGTCCAAACCTTCACGGTCAAGCTTGTTGATAAAGGTCAGAATAGGCACGTTGCGCAAGCGGCAAACTTCAAACAACTTTTTAGTCTGAGATTCGATACCTTTTGCCGAGTCGAGAACCATAACGGCAGAATCAACCGCGGTCAACACACGATAAGTGTCTTCGGAAAAGTCTTCATGCCCCGGAGTATCCAACAGATTAAAGGTTATGCCGTTATATTCAAAATTCATCACGGAGGAAGCAACGGAAATTCCGCGCTCTTGCTCCACCTTCATCCAGTCGGAATGGGCGTGTCTGGCTTCACCGCGGGCTTTAACCGCGCCGGCTTGTTGAATGGCACCGCCAAAGAGCAACAACTTTTCGGTCAAAGTGGTTTTACCGGCGTCAGGGTGAGAAATAATCGCAAAACATTTGCGAGGATTAACTTTATTTTCAGGCATAAACGAACACTCTTTTAACATAAAGGATTAACAAAATTAAGCCCGTTTTAGCGCATAAAACAAAATAATGCAAGCAAAAACCCATAAAAAAAGGCAGTTAGAAAACTGCCTTAAAGAAAAGAATAATTTTTTAGTGGACGTAACAGCGATATTTGCGCCCATGAGAGCGAATAATCACTTTCTGTCCGCAATAGACATTTTCCCAAGAAGATAGGGTCGTCCTAAAAACGCCTTCTTCAATTCCGTCTTGATAAATTCTGCCTTTATCGGACATAATTTCATCAGAGGAATCATCGCTTTTTCTTTTGTCTTCCAAAACAACTTTTCGTCCGTCATTTAGATGAAATGTAATGTACCTTTTCCCCTCAAAAGGTTTTCCGCTTTTTGTTATGATTTTAGTTGTAATTTTAACAACAGTCAAAGTATCATTAACATTTTTTGCCAAAATCGAACAAGGAATAAAGACCAATAGCAAAGCTGTAAAAATAAATTTTTTCATAATTATAAAATATTTAGAGTTATATAATAATACAAAAACTGAAAGTTATATAACACCGCAATTTGTTCAAGTCAAGTTTTTTGTCTAACAAATACAGATAAAAAAAGCGGGAATCCCCGCTTTGCTTAAATGAAGAAAAAATTATCGAACAAACGGACTGGAAATATCCGGTACAATAATTTGTACTTCTTCAACCGTACCGCCCAAACTCTCCGTCTCGGAAGGAATTAATGGCTGCGGCTGGTTATCTGTCGCGGCAGTTTCAATAGCAACGGATTCGACTTTTTCTGCTGTTTGGTTAGGTTTTTCATCTTTTTTTACATCAGACTTTTTTTCCTCGACAGAAGAATTTTTAGGGATATTGTTCAAGCCCAAACCTTCTTCGATAGCTTTCTTTTCTTTGGCTTTTTCATTTTTGGTAATTAGGCCGAGTTCTGAGATAACCTCGAGCTTACGCAAATCTTTAGCCGCCGACATAATATCTTTGGAAGGAGCTTTGGGCTGCATTCTAAGCCTAGGCTCTGGGGGCAGGATAGCGGTAATAATCAAGTCGCGTTCGGCCGAAAATTCTTTAGGCGTAATTGCGCGAGCTTCCATAGCCTCTCTGAGCGCATTAATACGCTCAATGATTAAGTCGGGAGACGGAACGGGAGCATTGATGCCGAAAGCAGGAGCTTTGTTGGATAAAGGAAGGAGACCGCCGATATTAGATTGTCTGGCTTCCAAAAATTCCTGTTTGGTAATCATGTCTTTTTCGGCGAGTTCCTGCATAATCAGGAAACGGGAGATGACATTTTTTTCATTATCGTCAAAAAGGAGTTCAACGGCTTTAATATCGGCATCGGCACTGGCTTGGTTATCGGCAACCAGTTTTTGCTGACGGGCAAACAAAGCTTCTTCCATAGCGGATTTTCCCTGACGAGCGGCTGCTTCTTTAGAGATATTAAAAGTCATGGCACCGTCTTTATTTTCAATCATAAATTCGGATTGCTGCATATTAAGGCGGCGGAGTCGCGTTTTGGCGATATCGGACATTTTCTGAGGCATTCCGTCAGGAGAACCCAAGACAGTGGATTCGTTTTCACCGATAATGATTAAATCTTCGTAATATTGGCGAGCACGATTGAGCCTGCCGAGCTTCTCATACACCAAAGCCCCGACCATCAAAGCTTGGGGATGACGAGGATTTAAGCGCAAAGCTTGAATAACATAATTTTCGGCCTCATCGAATTTTCCTTGAGAATAAGCGACGGTAGCAAGTTGAGCATCGCTGTCGCCTTCGGTACCGTAAACTTCACCCTTAAACCAAGAGTGATTAGGCTTTTCATCACTAGGGAATTGAGAGCAGGCACCAAGGATGAGCAAGGACATCACCCCGCACAGAGCAGGGCGGGCGAAGAAGGACGATGATTTTGATAATAAATTTTCAGCCACAATTTTCTCCTTTCCGAGAAACATCACGGAATAAGTTTAAACTCACAGACATATTAATAAATATCTGCAAAGAATACAATAATTTTAATAGGGCTGTTAATTTTACTTGATTTAATTAAAAAAATATGTAGTATTTTGACAACACTAACCGCGCAGACGTGGTGAAATTGGTAGACACGCCAGACTTAGGATCTGGTGCCTTGCGGTGTGAGAGTTCGAGTCTCTCCGTCTGCACCATCTTTTTTAGGAAAAAAGGTGGTTTAATTTTAGGAAAAGAAAGAGAAAACAATAATGAATATTACCGAGTTAAAATCTGAAGGCCTTAAGAGAGAATATAAGGTAACAATTCCGGCATCAGAAGTAGCCGTTGAGGTAGACAAGAAGTTGGCACAGGTAGCAAAGAGCATAAAACTCCCTGGGTTTCGCCCCGGAAAAGCGCCGATATCGGTTGTAAAGCAAAAATATCAAGCTTCTGTTTTGGGAGAAGTATTGGATGACATGGTACGCACCAACACCGATAAAGTGATTGCCGATAAAAAACTTCGTCCGTCGATGATGCCCTCCGTCAAAATCAATTCTTTCGGCGAGGGAAAAGACATTGAATTTGAGATGAGCATGGAGATATTGCCGGAGATTAAACTAGGAGATATCACCAAATTATCAATCGAAAAGCCAATGGCGGAAGTTCCGGCGGAAGAAATCGACAAAGCTTTGGGTTATTTAGCCAAGTCGCGTCGTGAAACCGTTAAGGTTGAAGAAGAGCGCGCCGCAAAGAAAGGTGATGTAACCGTAATTGACTTTGTCGGTTCGGTTGACGGCGTAGAGTTCAAGGGCGGCAAGGGCGAGGCTTATCCGCTTGAATTGGGTTCTGGTTCTTTTATCCCTGGGTTTGAAGATCAGTTGGTCGGCAAAAAAGTAGGGGATAAAGTAGATGTAAATGTTACTTTCCCTGAAAACTATCATGCCAAAGATTTAGCCGGCAAAGCAGCCGTGTTTGCAGTTGAGGTTAAGGAACTCCGCGAAAACAAGGAAGTCAAAATTGATGATGAATTTGCCAAATCTCTGGGTGAAAAGAGCTTGGATGAGTTGAAGCAAAAAGTTTCTGACCGCATCAAGGTTGACTATGAAGGTGCCGCGCGTTTAAAGATGAAACGCCAGATTTTGGATGCTTTGGATAAAGAATATTCATTTGAAGTGCCTGAAAATTTGGTTGATGCTGAGTATAAAGGTATTTTGGCTCAGTATGAACAGGCTAAAAAGTACAATCAGTTGGATGAAAGTGAAAAAGCTAAGTCCGAAGATGAGTTAAAACAAGAATACAAAGACATCGCCGTCCGCCGTGTTAAATTAGGTTTGGTATTATCAGAAATCGGCAAAGACGCCAAAATCAACATTGAAGCGGATGATATTAACAAAGCAATAATGAATGAGGCCAGAAAATACCCTGGGCAAGAGCAGGTTGTTTTTGATTATTATCTGAAGAACAAGCAAGCTGTTGAAGCATTGAAAGCTCCGATTTTTGAAGAAAAAATCATTGACCACATTGTTTCAAAAGCCAATGTTGCCAATAAGACGGTAAGTGTTGAAGAATTGTACAGCTTTGAAGAGGAAGAAAAACCGGCCAAAAAGACCTCAAAGAAGGCGGCCAAGGCAGAAGCCGATGGAGAAGAAAAATCTTCAAAGAAAACAACGAAGAAAAGTGCTTAGTTTATGAAATAAGCAAATTAAAAGAAATCCGCCGTAAGGCGGTTTCTCTTTATAAAAAAATCAAACAATTAAATTCAAAAAGGTAGAAAATATAAAAAAATAAGGTTACCGCAAAGGCAACCTTATTTTTTAGATAACGGGTGCTGTTTTAAGCCGACTAATTTCACCTTGAATATTTTTTCTAGCCTGTTCTTCAAACTTATCATAGAAAAACTCGGTTTGAAAAATCCGAGGACGTTGCAAAAATTTTTCCAATATAGCAATACGTCCGGTGCGATAGTCTTCCGATGAAACAGTTGCATATTCTTTACGAACAGAGTGGCAATACCATTGCCATGCCGGTACGGAAGATGTTCCCAAAACACTCAAATCCAAATCGGCAATCAAAGCCTCTTCATCGTTACGAGCCGGTTTGTCATGCTTTGTTGCTAAAATCAGATTTTCAATCTTTTCACGATTAGCAATGCTGTGAAAATAAGATTGTTCAATCTGTTTCAAAGCCTCGGCTGATTTTTCTTCGTTATCAACAGCCAAAGGATTATACACATAATCATGCATAAAAATAGCTAAAACAAGCTCATCGAGATTACTCAAATCACTACTTCCGGTCGTATGGCGCTGATATATATGCAGCATATTCAGCATATAACCGATATGAGAAAGGTTATGATAAGCTCTGTCTTTATAGGCTTCAACAAGTTTAGCATAAAAAGCACCTCGACTTTCCTCTCGTTCAAAAGTAATAAAATGTTGCAAATAAGGCTTGAGATAAACTTCCATCAGCTTTTGATGAACAAAAGGAGAGACATATTTCTGAACGGCGATAAACTCTCCATGTTGGCACAAACCTTTCACGGTCGAAGAAGAAATAGCAGAATCTTTAACAATGAAGGTTGTTTCAAGGTTAATACCACGGATTTTTCCGAGGTCGGCATTAATTTTGGCTAAAGATGTTTCTTCTGACAAGTCATGCGAATTTTTTCGAATACCGCGAATGAGCGTAAAGGCTTTTTCTTTCAATGCAATATCGACAGTTAAGCCGCTATCGGCCATGAGTACAACTTGATTGCTAAGCCAACTGGCTTCACGTAGGGTTTCTTCAATCATTTTCAAGCGTTCCTCGACACTGAAAAGAGGAATTTTTCCTGCATTTTTGCCGACATTGATAATGAACGCATCATAAGGTTCTAACAAAGCATCATAAACAATTTCCAAATGCACAAGCGTAAAAGGATCAAAAGATCCTGTAAAAAGTGCTTTTCTCATAATTATAAAATTTAAAATAAGTGAATAATAGTAAAATAGACGACGCGAAGATAAAGACTTTTTGTCAATATGTCAAGAGTTAAAAATAAAAAAAAGGCTCTGAAATAAATCAGAGCCTCTGTGCAGGAAAAGTAGAAATTAGAACTTTTCTTGCAATTCGAAGAAATAAGCTTGCGGGTGGTCGCAAACAGGGCATTTTTCCGGAGCTTTTGGGCTTTCAACACGATGTCCGCAGTTAGCGCATTCCCAAATAACTTTTGTCGGACGTTCAAAAACTTTGCCGTCAACAAGAGCATTCAAGAGAGCCTGATATCTTTCTTCGTGTCCTTTTTCAATTTGAGCCACAGCTTCAAAGAGGTAAGCAATTTTAGTAAAACCTTCTTCATGAGCTTCTTTAGCCATACGTTTATACATATCGGTCCACTCATAATTTTCACCTGCTGCAGCATCTTTAAGATTAGTCATGGTGTCGGAAATTTCACCGCCATTCAAGAGTTTGAACCAAATTTTAGCATGTTCTTTTTCGTTGTTGGCGGTTTGCTCAAATTTGTCTGCAATAATATTGTAGCCTTCTTTTTTAGCCTTGGAAGCATAATAGGTGTATTTGTTGCGAGCCATAGATTCGCCGGCAAAAGCTTCTTTGAGGTTTTTCTCGGTTTTAGAACCTTTTAATTCCATAATTTAATCTCCTTAATTAGAATTTTGACAATCAGAACAAAGTCCCTTAAATGTCAGCTCGGTGGATTGCGCCTCCAAGCCGGTTAAAGATTTGAGTTTGAGTTCCAAATCTTGAGCGACATTATAGGGTACATCATATACTTTATTGCAACAAGTGCAAATAAAATGATAGTGTTTTTCAACACAATGGTCATAATGGACGGAGCCATCAAGACCGGAAATTTTGCGAACCGCTCCACATTCAACAAGCAGGTTAAGGTTGCGATAAACGGTGGCAAGACTGATAGAGGGCATAAGGGGGCGCACAAGTTCATAGAGCTTGTCTGCGGTAGGATGAACGGGATTTTGCCTCAACACATCCAAAATAAGTTCCCTTTGCTTAGAATAGTTCATAAATTTTCCCTTTATTACTCAGTTATATTACTTATCGCTCAAAATAACCATTTACAGCCCCGTTGTCCGCCTTCGCTCCTCTGTCGCCCTGCAATCGGTAGCCCTTTCGATATAGGGTAGCGCACCGTTAAAAATGATAATGATTATTATTATCAATAAAAATATATGTTGTCAATTCAAAAATTGCATATTATTTATAAATAAGAATAACACAACAAAGGAGATAAAAATGAAAGGCGTTGAGATAAAAAAAGACATCTATTGGGTAGGGGCTAAAGATTGGAATTTACAAGAGTTTCACGGTTACGCCACACCGCACGGCTCAACCTATAACTCATATTTGATTATGGATGAAAAAATCACATTGGTTGACGGTGTTAAGCATTATATGGTGAATGAGCAAATTGAGAGAATCAAGAGCCTGACGGATTTTTCCAAGATAGCATATATTGTGGTAAACCATGTTGAAATGGATCACTCCGGCAGCATTCCGCAATTGATGAAATTGGCTCCGCAAGCCACCATTATCACCAATTCCGCCGGAAAGCAGGCCTTGGAAGCCCACTTTGATACGACAGGATGGAATTATGAAATAATCAAAATGGGAGATAGTGTTTCAATCGGCAAACGAACCCTAACCTTTATGACCACGCCGATGTTGCATTGGCCGGATTCGATGATGACTTATGTAAAGGAAGATAAGTTACTATTGCCGAATGACGGATTCGGACAGCACTATTGCGGAGACGAGCTGTTTTTCAAAGATGCACCGAGAGAGGTTGTCTTGCATGATGCGCAAAGCTATTTTGCCAATATCTTGTATCCTTACGTTGCACAAGCGGAAAAAGCACTGCAAACAGCGGCAAGCCTGAATTTGGATATAGATATGATTGCGCCGTCGCACGGCTTGATTTGGAGCGGCAAGGAAGAAGTTGAGTTAATCCTCGGCTTGTATGACAAATGGGCTAAAGGTGAAAACAAGGGCAAAGCGGTTATTGTGTATGACACCATGTGGGGCGCAACCGAAAAATTGGCAGAAACGGCCATGGGTGTATTTCAAGATGCGGGCATTCCGGTCAGCAAATATTGCTTAAGAACGCACGAAATGTCAGAGATTATAGCCGACTTTCCCGATGCGGAATATATCTTGATAGGCAACCCGACTTTGAACAATCAGCTTTATCCGAGAGTCGCGGGATTTGTAACATATCTGCGTGGTTTGGCACCTAAGGGCAAAAAAGGCTTGGCCTTTGGCTCTTATGGCTGGAAACCTGGGGTGGTTAAGCAGATTCAGTCTGTGTTTGAAGAACTGGGCTGGCAAACGGTTGAACCATTTGATGAAAAATACACGCCGAAATCAGATGTTCTGGAGCGTTTCAAAGAACGGGTGAAAGAGCTGATAGCCTTGAAGTAAAAGAAAGAAAAAGTGCTGAGAATTAAATCTCGGCACTTTTTTTGTGCGCGCCGTAATCTTGACCGATAGTTCGTCCGATGGAGATGAGTTTTTGCTTGAAAGAGACAAGAGCATCACAAGAGGCAAGATTAGTACTTGATTTTCCGGGGTAAAGCTCATAGTGTTGCCGCACGTCCGAGAGCGTAACATTGGGCATAATAACATTTGCGCCGGATTGCAGGGCTTTGAGCTGCCCGTTTGGTTCAAGAGTTTCCATAGCGGTAGTTGCCGGAATGTTTATGTCGGGCAAGATAAGGCGGGTAAGAGCCATAACTTTGCAAGCCAGCGTAAAAGTACCGCCTTCGGCTTGGGCAAGGGGCGTATCGGGATGAGGGATAAGCGGGCCGATTCCAACCATGTCAGCACCGATTTCTTTAAAGAAGAGAATATCATCGGCAAGGGATTCGATTGTCTGATTGGGAAGGCCGACCAAACATCCCGTTCCTGTTTCAAGCCCGACGGATTTAATATCGAGCAAGCATTGCTTGCGTTTGTTCCAAGACATATCGGGGTCGTATTTTTCATAAAGAGCTTTGTCGGTTGTTTCAATGCGCAGGAGAAAGCGGTCGCATCCGGCATTTTTATAAGCAAGATAGTCGTCATGAGTTTTTTCGCCGATACTAAGCGTGAGGGCGGTATCTAAAGTTTTAATCCGGCGGATAAGCGCGCAAAGCCTTTCTTGAGAGAACCACAAATCTTCCCCCGATTGCAGGACGATTGTTTTAAGCCCGAGTTGAGTAACGGCATATTCTGCAAGATGAAATATCGAGTCTTCATCAAGCCGATAACGGATGATATTTTTGTTATCGCGCCGCAACCCGCAGTAACAGCAGTTATTTTGACAGATGTTTGAAAATTCGATAAGCGCGCGTAAATGAATTTCATCACCGACAAATTTTTTGCGTATTTCATCGGCAGCCTTGAATAAGACTTCATTACAATCGTCATTACTCAACAAAGAAACAATCTCTTGCTTGTTGAGTCGATGAGAAAAAACCGCTTTACTAATTAAATTATACATAATCTCAATCCAAACACCCGAAGTTATAAAAAAATGCTCTCACCATAGAAAGTGAAAGCATTTCATAAAAATAAGAACACTAATAACCATTTCCGGATTTAAGGAAATACATCATATTTGTATTCATGGCATTAGCAAATCTCAGATTTTTTTTTTGCAAGATCTTTCGACCATCGAGAACCCCTTGAACCAGATTATCTTTTTGTAAAGAAATTTTCTGCCATGTTAAATTCTCAGAAACGAAATTATAGCCGTTTTCAGAAATCTTATCGCAAAGTTCCTTATTATTAAGGAGCAGCTTCAAAGCCTTAACTTGACGCCAACGGTCTTCTTCTTGAGAAGGAGCATAAATTCCGATAGCCTTGCTGTAATCCTGATTGTCATCGCGAATATCGGCACAATGAGCATAATCGTTAAAACCACTTCGACCGACGATGACAGCAGTTTTGCAGCCCATAGCTTCAATAGGCACCATACCGAAGGCCTCATTCAGACTAGACATAACAAAAACAGTAGAGGCTTTATAGACTTGAGCCATTTCTTGTTGGTTGAGAGAAGGCAAAAAGATGACTCGATCAGCAAAATCTCTAGTAATCTCCTTACATTCTTCCGTAACGGAATTTCCTTTTTCTCCGCTAACCATATAAATAACCGAAGGGTCGTCTTTCATAATTTCGACCATAGATCTTGAGAGTTCGCTGAAACCTTTATCTCGAACCACACGCCCTAAGGAAGAAACAACTTTTTTTCCCATCAAGTCAATATGAGCAGCATTTCCGTCCAAGTCTCTGTATTCGAACTGATGTTTTAATTTATTTTTCTCTTGAGCGGAAACAGGATAAAATAACTGGTCATTATATCCCGGAGGAATAACGGTAATTTTATTAATATCTTGCAAATAAGGTTTAGCAATTAATCTTGTTTCTTCATCTGGAGATGTAGCGACAATAATATCTGCTTTATAGAAAGCATCTGTTTCATCTTTAATTCTTTGTTCAAAATTGTGCCATTTCCATTCTTCAAGAGAAATAATTCCTTTGGAAAGTTGAGGTAAATTGCGTTCATATTTTTTATGACCGAGAGAATGGCTGGTAACAAGCATAACAGGTCTGTTTCCCGTTTCACGTTCAATTCTGTCACAAAGCATACCAGCCGCCATCATACCATCGCGATAGTGTCCTTCAACCACCTCAATATTTTCCAACTGATTTTCTTTTTTATAAAAGTCGACCAAATTTTCAATAATTTCAGGGAGATAATCTCTGATTTCTTCTTTGGGAACAAAATTAAAATTTCCACCTGCAGGCACACGCAAAACACGACTTCTGATTTTGGGGGTATCATGCCATTGCTGCTCAACGGTATAATTAATATCTTTTCCCAAATCTTTAAGTTCGCCGCCGAACTGAGGGCAAATACGAGGATCAACTCTTCTGGTAACCAAATCGACATCATAGCCATCGGCACTTGCAGCTAAAGCTTTAACATAATAGACCTGACCGCCGGTATCTTGTCCCGTAATAACCTTTTTAGCAATAACATGGGTGGTGGGAAAACCCTTTTCATCATTTTCAAAACCCCAATCACCTTCAACCAAACCATGAGTTGAAAACATAACTTTTAATTTTCTAGACATACAAAACTCCTAAAGTCTTCAATAATTAAAACTAATGGAGTTACATTAACAAAGAGCGGAGTTGAATCAATTCATACAAAAAGTTATCAACAATTTTTTAAATTATGCGACAAAAATAAAGCAACAAAACTTAGGATAATCCCTTGACTAAAAAAATAAGAAGAGTAATACATTGCAGGTTGCCAAAAGACAGAAAGAATAAAGAGGAAAAAAAGATGGAATGGATAAAGAAATTAATATCAATGTATGAGAAAAATTATAGTCCGAAATTATTGGAAATAGTCAGGACACAGGGCTACAGTGCAAAGAGATTCAAGCAAGATTTATCAGCCGGATTAACCGTTTCGGTGATATCGATTCCTTTATCCATGGCTTTAGCAATAGCCTCGGGCGTTTCTCCGGCGCAAGGATTATATACGGCAATTGTTGCCGGATTCTTTATTGCAATGTTTGCCGGCGGACGCTATCAAATCGGCGGCCCGACGGGCGCATTTGCCATTGTGATATTGGGCGTGTTGAATGGCTATGGTTATCAAGGTTTACTGATGACGATGCTGATAACCGGAGCAGTCTTGATTATTGCCGGATTACTCAAACTCGGAACATATATAAAATATATTCCTTATCCGGTAGTTTTGGGTTTTACGGCCGGTATCGGCTTGTTGCTGATATCAACTCAGTTTCAGGATTTGCTGGGATTAAAGATAGACAATGTACCCTCGGCGGTTATTCCGCGCTGGGGGGTATATCTGAGTAATTTGGATAAAGCTACGGTTGGCTCTGTTTTCATAGCTATGATATCGTTTGGTATAATATTTTATGTTCAAAAAAATAAACCGCAGTTGCCGGCTTATCTGGTATGCGTGGGTGCATCAATTGTCATGGTAATGATATTAAAGATATTTGGGGTAGAGGTAGACACAATCGGCAGCCGCTTTGGCGGAATTCCGCATTTTCTGCCTGCGCCTAAAGTTCCGGATTTTGATTGGAATATGTTTTTTGATATTTTGCCGAGCGGTTTAACCATAGCCTTTTTGGCTGCGATAGAGTCTTTGCTTTGCGCCACGGTTGCCGACGGTATGAGCGGTGATAACCACAATCCGAATGCTGAGTTGATAGGAGAAGGATTAGCAAATATAATTTGTATGTTTTTTGGAGGAATTCCGGCCACATCAGCCATAGCGAGAACGGCCACATGCTTGAAAGCCAAGGCCTATTCACCGGTTGCGGGAATGATGAACGCCGTGTTTATATTAGTATTCATGATATTACTTGCGCCTTTGGCAAAATATATTCCGTTATCATGCTTGGCGGCGGTGTTAACCTTGGTAGGCTGGAATATGCTAGGAATTGGCAAAATGCTTAAAGTCATAGAAGGTCCGAGGGGCGACCGCTATACCTTGTTGGTTACGCTGAGTTTGACCTTGTTGGCGGATTTGAATACAGCCATAAGCGTAGGATTTATAATGTCGAGCATAATATTTATGCATAGAATGAGCCGCGAAATGGAAATAGAAACCGATGAAGCCACGTTGACAGAAAGCTCCGGCGGGCGAGATTTAACGCAGTTTTTGGCCAAAGACGGCGTCATGTCGTTAAGGTTGTCAGGTCCGTTATTTTTCGGAGCCGCCAGTCAGGTTTCAAATTATTTGAAAAACTTGCCGCAAGCACCAAAAGTTCTGATATTGCGCATGGGTTATGTTCCGATTGTAGATGCAACAGGGGCTCATATTATAGTAGATTTCATTCGCAAGGTTCAGCAATATGACACCAAAATAATTTTCTCAAATGTCAAGAAGCAACCTCGCCGTGTTTTAAAGGAGGCTTTTCATCTTGAAGGGATAACCAATAGGAACATATCAACGGCATCAAATTTTGAAAATGCGCTCAAAATGGCCAAACGCTATTTAAGAGAGGAAAAAGAACAAAATAAGCAAAGATTTACAAATAATGATAACAAGTCAGAGAATTAAGTTGATTCTTTAAACAATAGGATGATAATATATGACAAATTTGATAAATTAAGGAGAAATATCATGATGTTGTTATCATTCTTAACGGTGATAATTTTAATATCGGCAACAAATGCTTATGCCAATCCGGCTTGTGCCGTATGTACGGTGGCCGTTGGGGCTTCATTGGAAATTGCCAGAAGCTTGGGTGTTGATGATTGCGTTGTCGGAATATGGGCCGGAGCTTTGCTTGCATTATTAGGCTATTGGTTGATATTGTGGTTTGATAAGAAAGAGTGGAACTTTTGGGGCAGAAACGCGCTTTTGATGATAATCAGCGTTGGTTCAATAGGCTTTATGTATATATCTGAAATTACCTATTCGCCGAGAGTTATATGGCACGTATTCTATCTTGACCCACTGTTATTTAGCACGATTTTGGGAGCATTGGTGTTTATTTACGCCTCAAAGTTCTACCAGTGGATGAAGAAAAACAACGGCGGACACGCGCATTTTCCGTTTGAAAAAGTAGTCGTTCCGGTTGTAGCCTTAGCCTTGTTCAGCGCATATTTTTATTATAACCCGATGACATCGGGCGCAAATCCGGCCGCAAGTACTGAGGCTTTGCTTGAAAATTTTTAGGAGAAGACAATGAGTAAGAATGATAAAATTAAAGAATTTGTTGAAAGAATAGATTCCTCTAAAAAAGTTAATCCAAAGGATTTGTCTTCCGATCAGGATTTGAGTATCGCGATTATGAATCTAATCAGTATTGAGGAACATCTGGTTTTTTCCGGAGCAAAAACGGGGAAAAGTTCTTTTTATGATTTGATAGAAGATATCAGAGAGAAAAGAAAAACCTTGATGCAAAAAATAATTCCCTCATATGAGGGAGAGGTTTGGTGTATTTCCAAGCATTTGCTGGCCTCATCCATGAGATTAATGGAAGTCGGCACCAAGCAGCAGTCTTTGGGTCATAAGGAAGAGGCTTATAAGTTGTTTGACCAAGCCTATGAGCTTTATTGCCTGTTCTGGGGCTTGAATATGAATATGTTGAATGTCGACGATGTAAAGTGGATAAAAGACAGCACGGAAGATATAAAGAAGATTTCATCCCGTTTAAGTAGCGAGGAAAAAGTCTCGGCAAAAGTCGAGACCACGGCAGAGAAGCCGAGCGCATTGGCAAAAATGAAAGCCTTTGTCCGCAAAGCCGTAGATTGTTGCATAGAATAACAATAAAAAATAAGGAGCGGCTGATGAAAAAAAAGCGGCTCCTTTTTTTTGTGTCTCAAAAGTCATAAAAAACTTTTGCATTTTTGTTAAAATGTAATAAATTAAAGCAATATGGCCATTTATAAAATTATGAGAAAGTAAATGTTTAAAACTTTATCTTCATTAATCAGTACATTATTCTTCTTTGCCGTTATCGGAGTTATAGTTCTCATCACCATACTCTGGAAAATAAGTCAGGATTTGCCGGACTATCATCAATTAGAAAAATATGAACCGCCGGTAACCACCAGATTATATGCAGGTAACGGAGAGTTGCTGATGGAATATGCGGCGCAAAAACGCTTTTTTGTGCCGGAGAGCAAGATTCCGACCAAGGTCAAACAAGCATTTATAGCTGCGGAAGATAAAAAATTTTATGACCACGCGGGAATAGATTTTATAGGAATAATTCGAGCCGTTTTAAGCAATATAAAGAATTTAGGCTCGGGTCGTCGACCCTCAGGAGCTTCGACCATAACCCAACAGGTAGCCAAAAATTTCTTGCTGTCGTCAGAGTTATCAATCACCCGCAAGATTAAAGAAGCCATTTTGGCAACAAGGATGGAACAGGCCTTTACAAAGGAGCATATTTTAGAGCTGTACTTAAATGAAATTTATTTAGGCAATCGCTCATACGGGGTTGGCGCGGCGGCCTTAAATTATTTTGGCAAGTCATTAAATGATTTGGAATTGGAAGAGATAGCCTATCTGGCAGCATTGCCGAAAGGGCCGAACAACTATAACCCCAAAACGCGATATGAAGCAGCCGTCGGACGTCGCAACTGGGTTTTGGATAGAATGGCAGAAGACGGCTATATCAGCGAAGAAGAAGCCGAAACCGCAAAGAATAAACCGCTGAAAACGGTAGACAGAGGCTCGGAATATGTCTCGGACGCCGATTATTTCAGCGAAGAAGTTCGCCGCGAAATAGAGCAGTTGTTCGGAGAAGATGCCTTGTATGAAGGCGGCTTGATAGTCCGAACGACCTTAGACCCGAAGTTGCAAAAAATAGCCACGGATTCGTTCAAAAAGGAGGTCAAAAATTATGACATCAGACATGGCTACCGCGGACCGATAATCAATTTGAATATCAACAGTGATTATAATGAAGCCTTTCAAGCGGTTGCAATGCCCAAAGGAGCGGATAAAACATGGCAAATGGCAATAGTTAAAGATGTGTATGTCGATAGGGCGGAAATAAAGACCAAGGAAGGCGCATATGGAATAATCCCGCTTGAGTTAGTCAAATGGGCCAGAAAGAACTTAAAAGAACAGACAATAGGAGGGGAACCCAAAAGCGTAAAAGATGTTTTGCATCAAGGCGATGTTATTTTGGTAGAAAAAGTTTCGGCTAAAGAGATCAAGAAAAATAAGTTGTCCGAAGACAGTTTCTATCTGCGCCAAGTTCCGGATATAGACGGTGGCGTCATAGCACTAGACCCCCATACCGGTAAGGTGTTGGCTTTGGTTGGAGGATATGATTTTGACCGCTCACAGTTTAATCGAGCCACACAAGCCAGAAGACAAACCGGCTCATCATTTAAACCGATAGTGTATCTGGCTGCATTGGAGAATGGTTATTCTCCCACGGATTTGATTTTGGATGCGCCGTTTGTATTAGATCAGGGAGCAGGTCTGCCGAAATGGAAACCGGCAAACTATTCAAAGCATTTTGACGGTTTAATAACATTGCGACAAGGTGTTGAAAAATCAAGAAATTTGATGACGGTTCGCTTAGCGCAAGACCTCGGAATGAAAAAAGTTTCGGAATATGCAAGGAAACTCGGGGTGAATGATAATTTGCCCGAGTTATTGTCAATGTCGTTAGGAGCCGGCGATACAAGATTGATTGATTTGTCCACGGCATATGCCATGATGGTAAACGGCGGCAAAAAAATAAAACCGTATTTTATTGAACAAATTCAAGACAGAAACGGAAATACAATATATAAACAAGATAAAAGGAAATGCCCGACCTGTAAGGCTCAAAAATGGGAAAATCAGCCAATTCCTGTTTTGGAAGATGAGAGAGAGCAGGTTATAGACCCCTTATCAGCCTATCAAATGGTCAGCATTTTGGAAGGCGTAGCAACCAGAGGAACCGCGGCAAGACTTCGTTGGTTGAAAAAGCACCTGGCCGGCAAAACGGGAACATCTAACGACAGCAAAGAAGCGTGGTTTATGGGATTTTCACCGGATTTGGTAATGGGAACATATTTAGGGTTTGATGAACCGCGCACGCTGGGGCGTCGCGAAACCGGATCTTCTGCTGCATTGCCGGTATTTTACGACTTTATGGAACAAGCCTTAAAAGACAAACCGGATACACCATTTAGAATACCAAACGGAATTCGGTTGGTACGTATAAATTACAAAACCGGAAAACCGGCACAGCCGCAAGATCGGTCGGTAATTGTTGAGGCGTTGAAACCTG
This sequence comes from uncultured Alphaproteobacteria bacterium, assembly GCA_944390355.1. GTDB lineage: Bacteria > Pseudomonadota > Alphaproteobacteria > RF32 > CAG-239 > HGM16780. Next base: position 150,713 of record CALXPT010000002.1, read on the forward strand.
ATTTTGATTTTAATAACAATCAACGAGTTATCGGTGAAGATACATCTGCCGATGAACAAAAATCGACTGGCGGCACCGTAATATATAATGACGGAGCCAAGATTGATTTTCAATTAGGAACGCAATATTAAGGAAAGAAAAGATGAGAGCAGAATTAGTAGAGTTAATCGCGGAAATAGAAAAATCGGTCAAACTTTTGCGGAGGTCGGTTTGACTACGAAAATGCCAAAATAAGATTGGAAGAGCTTGATTCGCTTTCTCAGGATACCGCGCTGTGGAATGATGCCGCCCGCGCCCAAAAGCTTATGAGGGAAAAAACAAACCTTGAAGATAAAATCAAAGGCTTCGAGCATATACAAAATACATTAAATGAATTAAAAGAAATGGCCGAGTTGGCCGAAAGTGATAACGATGAACATCTGGAGCAAGATGTTTTAAATCAACTTCAAGAACTAAAAAACGACGCAAAGCATATGGAACTGGAAGCTTTGCTTTGCGGAGAAGTAGATGGTAATGACGCATATTTGGAAGTCCATGCCGGTTCGGGTGGTACGGAAGCGCAGGATTGGGCGGAAATGCTGCTGAGAATGTATAGCCGATGGGCGGAACAGCATCATTATAAAGTAGAATATATGGAAGAAACCGAAGGAGAAGTTGCCGGGCTAAAGTCAGCAACGATAAAAATTTCGGGACACAACGCTTATGGCTGGCTCAAATCAGAAACGGGCGTGCACCGATTAGTCAGAATATCACCGTTTGATGCGGCGGGAAGACGGCACACAAGCTTTGCTTCTATAGGGGTATATCCGGTAGTAGATGATGAAATAGAGATTAAAATAAATGAATCAGATTGCCGGATTGACACATATCGTTCATCGGGAGCCGGCGGGCAGCATATTAACAAAACGGATTCAGCTGTTCGTATCACGCATATACCGACCGGCATTGTTGTTTCCTGTCAAACGCAACGTTCACAATTTCAAAATCGCGAGATAGCATGGAAAATGCTAAAATCGCGTTTATATGAAATAGAGTTAAAAAAACGAGAGGAAAAAGAACAAGAAAAAAGAGATGCGCAAGGAGACATCGGCTGGGGATATCAAATTCGCTCTTATGTGCTCCAACCATACAAGATGGTTAAGGATTTACGGACAGAAGCGGAAACATCCGATACCAAAGCGGTTTTGGACGGAGATTTAGATATGTTTTTAGCCGCGGCACTGGCAAGTAAGGTAGGTCCGAATGAAGAAAATAATTAATCGTATGTTGTTTGTATTAATCGCCATATATGTAATTTTTTGCGCAACGGTATATTTTTTTCCGGAGCTGTTTTTCTACAACCCGAGCAAAGAACACGCGAATTTAGAAAACATAAAAGACGAAGAGATAAAAATAGAAGAAGTCAATTATGAATCAAAAGACGGAACAAAATTATATGGCTGGTATGTTGCGCCGAAATCCCAAAAGGAAATAATAGTTTTTTTACATGGCAATTCGTATAATATAGAAAAGTTTTTTTATAAGATGCTTCCTCTGCTTAAAGAAGGATACGGCGTTTTCATGGGAGAATACAGAGGTTTTGGCGGAGTTAAAGGTAAAATTCGGCAAAAAGGCTTGGATGAAGATGCTGTAGCCGGAGTTGAGTACCTCCGCGCACAAGGTTGGAAAAATAATGAAATAATAGTGTACGGAATGTCTCTTGGTTCCCATACGGCAACGAATATAGTATATGAATTACAACAAGAGACACCGTTCCGAGCGTTGATATTGGAAGTTCCGTTTGATAGTTTGCTAAATGTCGTTAAAACCATCGTGCCTGCACCTTTGCCGTTTAATTTGATAGTAAAAGATAAATATGACAATACGCAAATGATTAAAGAAATAAAGTCGCCGATTTTAGTTATGGGTGGAGGCAAGGACACGCTTGTTCCGGTAGAATTGGCTAAAAATCTCTATAACTTGGCTCCCGAACCGAAAGATATGATTATTTATCCGGAGGCCAAGCACCACAATCTTTTTGAATATAAAAATTATCAAGACATCATAAATTGGTTGGATAAGTTAAAATAATGGCAAAGAGAGCGCAACGAAAGAATATAAAGAAATATAAGACCACCAAGATATTAGATTATTTTGGCGTTGCGTTTCTGAGTCTGTTGTTATTGTTTATCTGGCAGTTATACAAAGGGCCGATAGCGGTACCGTTTTTGAAGCCATACATAATACAAGCCTTGAGTACGGAAGATGAAACATATCAAGTTTCTCTGGAAAGTGTCAATATAGAATTGGTACGTTCAATTCAGCCGATAAAAATTATCGCCAAGAATATAGTATACAAGAAGGAAGACGACAGTTTTATAATTAATGCGCCGCGCACATCGGTTTCATTTAGCATCAGAGCATTGTTGCGAGGAATAATTGCGCCGTCGTCGATTGAAGTCGAAGCCCCGAGCATATATGCATTTACGAGCTATGGAATAGAAAAAAATAAGACCGAAGAGATAAACAAGAAAAAGATAGAATACTATATAAACATGGCGGAGGATTTTCTTGAAAAATATAATAATGATGACAAATATGCGGTCGAAAATTATATAAACACAATAGAAATAAAGAATGCCAATGTCGAATTTCATGAAGTAGATTTAGGGCGCAAATGGGTATTAACGGATGCAAACTACAGTTACGAGAGAAGGCACGGCGGTTTGCATACGGAAGCGAGTGCGTTAATAGACATAAACAACAAGATAGCCTCAGCGGGAATAGAATGTGCATTAGATACCCAAACCAAGAACATGGGTTTAAAGGTTTATTTTTCAGATATAGTTCCGGCCGATATAATGAACAACTTTATAGAAAAGAAAAAACAAAAGGAGCTTTATCAAATAAATTTGCCGTTAAGCGGTTCTCTGAGTGGAAATATAGCATTAGGCAATCTCTTAAAGCATAAAGATAACATGATAGAAGGATTAGATGAGGCGATTAAATCGATAGATTTTGGGCTTGAAGGCGGACAAGGCAGCATTAATTTCACCGAAGACAAGAAGATGCGCTATGATGTATCATCATTTAAGCTCGACGGCGAAATTAAAGGAAAATTGGATGAATTAAGCATTAATAATGCCAAATTTGATTTAGACGGTCAAGAAGCCCGATTAAGCCTTAAAATAAAAGGCTTAAAGAAATATACATTGGAAAATTCGCTCAAAGACATCAAGGCCTCGATGACGGCAAAAATCAAGAAATTAAAGTTAGACGACTTAACCAAATATTGGCCGAGATATTTAGGAGAGAGCGGCTGGATATGGTGTAAAGAAAGCTTGTTTGACGGAGAGGCAAAGAATGCCGAATTTCAATTTGATTTTGCATACGATAATAAAGCAAAAAGCGTAGTATTTAAGGATTTGACCGGACAAGTGGAAGCCGAAAACGCCACAATATTATATTTAACGGGCATGCCGGTAATCAAGAATTCATACGGACTGGCAAAATTTACGAAAGACAGTATAGATATAGAAATAGACAAGGCAATTTCCGAAGGTGTGATTTTGAACGGAGGCTATGTTAAATTATATGATTTAGATAAAGAAGACAACTATGCGGATATAAAATTGGTAGCAGAATCAACAATAACGGATGTTTTGAAATTAATAGATAATCCGCCGCTGAACTTTGTGAAAGAAATGGGGATTCCGGCCGAAAAACTCAAAGGCAACGCCCAAACGGATTTAAGTCTGAATTTTGAATTAAAAGACGACTTAAAGCCCGAAGAAGTAAAAGTAGATGTAAAGGCGCGGTTGAGTGATGTAACAATAAACAAAGTGATAGAAGATAAAAATTTAACGGCAGAAGAACTCAATCTTGAGGTCAACAACAATAATTTAACCCTAAGCGGCAAAGCAAATTTTGATGAGATTCCGTTAGAATTGGTATGGAAGGAGAATTTTCATCAAAAAACAAATAAAAGCCAATACGAGATTTTGTTTAAATTGGATGATAAAATCAAGCAAAAGCTGGGTATAGACATAGATATCTTGAATCCTCCGTATATAGAAGGATATGCGATGATAAAATCCACAATAGACATGTCGGATAAGAAAGAAGCAAAAATAGCCATAGACGCGGACATACGGCACGCGGCAATAGATTATTCGTTTTTAGGTTTCAGAAAATTGTACGGAGAGGAGGGAACAATAACCGCCGAAGTGATATTGAACGAAGATAAAATAAGTTCAATACCGTCATTTGCCTTAATCAAACCGGATTTCAAATTAGATGGTTCAATAACACTGAGTAAAGACGGACAACTGGAAAAAGCAAATATTTCACACATCCGCGGCCCGAAGACCAATGCGAGGGCCAAGATAGAATGGACGGGAGACAAAAACAATCCGTTAATTAAGATAAATGTTTCGGGAAACAGCTATGATTTGAGCACTTTTTTTGACCGCCGTGCCGAACAGGAGCAAGAAGCATACGCCAGACAGCAAGAGAAAAAGAATGCGGATGCTACGGATAATGATTGGGAAAACATAACCAGTGCCGACATTAACATTGCGGTGAACAAACTTTGGACCAACCCGAAAGTACCGATAACTAACTTTGCCGGAGCGGCAAAATTACGTCATGGTATAGGCGTTCACGAGGTTCATATGGTCGGCAATTATGGCGACAGCAAAGAAGTCAAACTCAAAGCGGACTATTCGCCGCGCCCGAATAATGAGTATTATCTGTCGATAAGCAGTAACAATGCCGGCAGCACGTTCAAAGTCCTAAGAATATATGATAATATAAGCGGAGGCAATTTAAAGATAGAAGGCAAACGAGACGCACAAAAAGAATTTGTGGGACATGCCTCAATACGCGATTTTAATCTGCATAACACGCCTGTTTTGGCCAAGGTTTTGAGTGTGGCATCATTAACGGGAATAGTAGGAATGTTGTCAGGCGAGGGAATAGCATTTTCGCATTTAGACGCACCATTTGAATATAAGAACAAAGTACTAACGGTAGAAGACGGCAAAGCATTTGGAAATGTATTGGGAATAACCATGAACGGAAGCTATAATTGGAACACGGAAGAAATAAAAGGAAAAGGAGTAATTGCGCCGGCATACAGCATAAATAGTTTTCTCGGGAAGATACCTTTAGTCGGAAGTTTGTTAGCCGGAAAAGACGGGACGGTATTTGCCGCCAATTATTCGGTCAAAGGAAACATTGCAGATGCCGAGGTTGATATTAATCCGTTATCAGCCTTAAGCCCAGGCTCACTCAAAGATTTATTTTCATCAATGTTCGGAAGTGAAAATGGCAACAATTAAAATAGGCTTGGATTTTCATGGTGTAATAGATACAAACCCCGAGTATTTCAGAGAGTTCAGCAGCAAAGCACGGCAGAGGGGGTGGGAAATTCATGTTATAACGGGAGGTCCCTACAAACAAGTCAAAGCAAAGTTGGATAATTGGCAAATATGCTATAATAAAATTTTTGCGATTTATGATTATTATGCCGCGCAGCATATGGTTAAAAATAAAGAAGACGGAAGTTTTACAATTCCTTCAGAATTGTGGAATAGCATAAAAGCCAAATATTGTCAGGAAAATAAAATATCCATACAAATAGATGACAGTCATGAGTACGGAAATTCATTCTTGACGCCGTATTGTAAATTTGATAATAAAGAACGGCAGTGCGAAACACTTAACGGTTATCACATTGATTTAAAAGAAGACATAGAGCGAACGTTAGATGAAATGGAAAAATTTTTAATAACATCATAAAAAATGAATTTGTTAATCATTTGTTGATGAAATTAAGTGTAAAGTAACCATAATTGTCAACAAATATATTGTATAAGGGAAAAGATAATGGCTTACAAAAGCTTACTTGAAGTTTACGATAATACGCTGGTTCCGATGGTAATAGAACAAACCTCGCGCGGCGAACGCTCATTTGATATATATTCAAGATTGTTGAAAGAGAGAATCATCTTTTTAACCGGTGAAGTAAATGACGCAGTTTCTTCCTTGGTTTGCGCACAGCTTCTTTTCTTGGAATCCGAAAATCCTAAAAAGGATATATATATGTACATCAATTCCCCGGGAGGAGTAGTAACATCGGGAATGGCCATGTATGATACGATGCAATATATCAGCTGTGATGTCAACACGTTATGTATAGGACAGGCCTGCTCCATGGGTTCTCTGCTGTTAACCGGCGGCACAAAGGGAAAGAGAGCCGCCTTGCCGCATTCAAGAATAATGATACACCAACCATCCGGCGGCGCACAAGGCAAAGCCTCGGATATTGAGATTCAGGCAAATGAAATTTTGAAAATGAAAAAGATGTTAAACGAGTTGTATGTCAAGCATACGGGGCAGAAGTTAAGTCATATAGAAAAGGCAATGGATAGAGATAACTTTATGTCGCCGGAAGAAGCCTTAAGTTTCGGACTGATAGACAGAATAGTAGAACAACGCGAAGGAATAGTAAAAGGTAAATAAAAATGAGTGAAACAACGGATAATAATAAAGGAGAAACACTTCACTGTTCTTTTTGTGGCAAGAGCCAAGATGAAGTCAAAAAACTTGTAGCCGGCCGAGGTGTTTATATCTGTGATGAATGTATCGAGGTATGCATAAACATTGTTGCCGATGAATTAAACGAAATGGAAGAAGGTAAAGAAACCAACTCGATAGAAAATCTGCCGACCCCATCCAAGATAAAAGAATTTTTGGACCAATATGTCATCGGGCAAGATTATGCCAAAAAGGTTTTGTCCGTTGCCGTATACAATCACTATAAGAGATTAAACAGCAAAAAAACATCAAAAGATATAGACATTCAAAAGTCGAATGTAATTTTAATCGGCTCGACTGGAAGCGGAAAAACCCTGTTGGCACAAACTCTGGCAAAAGTTTTGGACGTCCCGTTTGCCATATCCGATGCAACGACTTTAACAGAGGCCGGTTATGTCGGAGAGGATGTCGAAAACATAATTTTGAAATTGGTTCAAAATGCCAATTATGATATCGAAAAGGCACAAAGGGGTATCGTTTATATCGATGAAATAGATAAGATAAGCCGCAAGTCTGACGGCCCGTCGATTACAAGAGATGTTTCGGGAGAAGGTGTCCAACAAGCATTGCTTAAAATCATAGAAGGGACAATCGCCAATGTTCCGCCTCAAGGAGGCAGAAAACATCCGCAACAAGAATTTTTGCATGTTGATACCACCAACATTTTGTTTATCTGCGGCGGCGCATTTGCCGGATTGGAAAAAATAGTCGCGAACCGAGGCTCGGAAACATCAATCGGTTTTGGAGCAAAGGTTGAATCACCGGAAGATAGAGGAATCGGAGAGATAATCAAAGATGTCCAACCCGAAGATTTGCTGAAATATGGCTTAATACCGGAGTTTATCGGCCGCTTGCCGATTATAGCAACTTTGGGAGATTTGAACGAAGAAGCATTAGTGAGAGTTTTAACCGAACCGAAGAATGCTCTGGTGAAACAGTATAAGACTTTGTTTGATATGGAAAACGTAAAATTAACCATAACGGATAAGGCCTTGATAGCAATCGCCAAAAAAGCAATAGAGCGCAAAACGGGCGCGCGCGGCTTAAGAGCAATCATGGAAGAAAATCTTTTGGAATTGATGTATGAAATTCCGGATGAAAAAGATTTAACCGAAATCGTGATTGATGAAAAGGTCATCAACGACGGAGCTAAACCCAAACTCATCAAAGGCGAGAAGGGAAAGAAAGAAGAAAAAGAAGAGCAAAAAACCGCATAAAGAAAATTTGAAAGATAAAAAAGAAAGGGCACCGTTAAAACGATGCCCTTTTAAGATTAGAGAAAGAAATTTTCTCAGCCGAAACACCCTCAACCGAAACAGTTGAATCAAAATTATCATTTTGAGAGGAAATATGAATTTCTTTGAGTTTGGAATTAAAGCTAATCCCGTTGGACTTATCCCCGACAATATGAGCCTTGACGACCAAATCAGGATTTTGAATATCAATGTAGGAAGCCACAACCGGATTAATGGTTAAATTAACTTCGTTTCCGTTGATAAGGCCGAGATTCTTGAGCTTATCTTCACTAATGTTAACCGTTCCGTAAAAATTAGGCCGTTCCCGCCCAAGGATATCGAACAAATCAAAATCTTTTTTAGGGTTGGGAATAGACAAGACATTAGAAATGAGGTCGCGTTCTTGCTCTTTTTTAAGCGTATCGCTCCAAAAAGCATCCGGAATATTGTTTTTTTCGATAAAGGCTTTAAATTCCGCAATGCCTTTTTCTTTAAGAATGTTCAATGCGTTGGCGACACGGGCATTAAACCCATCGGCAACAAAATCTTTCAATTCGTAATTGCTTATATAAGAAGAATCTAATATATGAAAATCTTTGTCGCTGTCAACACTTGAAATAATCTCAGGATTTTTAAGAATAAATTTTTTAATATCGTCCGTTGATAAAGAAGTAACATTTTCATAAATCGTAAAGGAGCGTCCGCCGTTTTTGGGCGTAATCACCCGCGGCTCGGCCAAGAAATTGTTGGAGCCGGAAACTGCGGAAGAATTAGAAATCTCATAAGAGTCTCGGTTAAAAATGTTTTGTCTGTCGATATTAAGTTTTTCAATATGACCGGCGATGAGGCATTGACGCAATTTGTCATAATCAAACTCAAGCATATCGGTAGAAAAACGTACGCCGAGCCTGTGTCTCAAATCACGAATAAGCTCTTTAGTTTCAAAAAAGCGTTTTTTGTTAACGTTGTATTTATAAAAGATTTTATTCGTTTCATCTTCAAGCTTTTTCCTTTGCACACCGTCGCGTTTGAGTTTTTTCAAAGCTTTGTCTGCAGCAAGAAAAGCTTTGAGTCCGTCAAACAGGTCGGAAGAATCATCCAGCCCATGCCCCTGACGGAAGTTTTGTCGCAAATTTCCCTGTTCGGCGATTGCAACCATAACAAGAGCTTGAGGCAGACAATATTCTCTGCTTTGGGCGTATTTGAGAGTAACGGCATTTTCCACGGTAACCGGCAAGTCGTTGGCAAACTTTCCGAGCTTGGTGAGGTGACCGTCTTCATCAATGAGTTTAAGCCTTTTAAGTTTTGCTTTGGCGGCCAATAATTGTCCATGGTCGATATATGCATCAAAATTCAAGTCCTCGGCTTTCAAATCAAAGCTAGCACAGTCCATAATCAAAGAAGAAAGCGGCAAACGAGAAATTTCCGGTGTGGTTTCTTTCGCGCGGTTTTTCCATCTAGTGTAAGACGCTAAAACAAAGATACCGTCAGTAAAGCGGCAGACACGTCCTTTTTGCTGTTGCAAACGCCATTGCGGTAGGTCTTGCTCTTTAAGAGCGATAGCCCCGCTTGAGGTAACAAAAAGGTCTTTTCCTTTTCCGGAAGTAATACCTGCATCCAACCAAGGAATATTCATACCGCTTTCAATAACATTTGTACCGATAATAATTTTTCTAAAACCGTTCTTGGGTGATTTAAGAGCTTTGTCGCGTTCTTTTTTATCCATTTCACCATAGATGGAAGCCACCTCAACGTCTTTAATGTCTTTTTCTAACAAGAGTGTTTCAATTTTATCTTTGGTTTCTTCAATGTTTGCGACACCGGATTCAAAAATGGCAATACCTTTGCGCTTTTTGTTCATGAGCAAATCGATAGAGTGTTCGGCAGCATCTTTGCTGTTGTCTTCAATGATTTCACAGTCATAAGTTCTGCCTTGTGCTTCAAAGGTATTGGGATTAAAGTCTCGCCAATATTCTTTTTGCTTTTCAAGGTTGATAGTAGCACTCATTTCAATAAGACGCAAAGCATCACCTTGCTTTTTACGATAGTGGAGCAGGGCTTTGGCAATGGACATATCCATAGAAGCCTCATGAACTTCATCGAGCACAATATTTTTTTCATAAAAAATCATACCGGAGCTGATGGCATAACCATAAGTGGCAAAAATAATTTTAGAATTTTTGCTAAACAGAGGCTCATCGCCGCCTTGAGTACCCACTGCATAACCCACCTCTTCGCCAAGGGTTCCGCCGGAGAGTTCGGAAACGGTTTCTGCGGCGTTAATCGCTAAAAATTTTCTTGGAACGAGCACAACAACACGCTCGTTGTCAGGAATTTTATCAGCAAGTTTGGCAGGGATTGTTAAAGTCTTACCGCTACCGGTAGGAGAAGAAATGATGGTAACATTATTATCAACCGAATCCATCACCGCATCGGAAATCTCATTAACCGGCAAATCCTTAAGTTTATCATTATATAGCGCTTCAAACATGTAACAATCTCCCAAAACAACATAGCTATAAATATATCACAAAAGAGGTCTTAAATAAACAAAAAAACCACCCTAAAAAGGTGGTCGGGAAGTTCGTAAATCATATTGAGTCAGATGATTCCGCAAATTTTTAAAACAAATGTCCCCAATTGCCAGACATTGTCTCTGTACATATATCTGCAGCTCCCCGACCATGGACATGTCACACGATCAAGGGGAATATAATACCGCCGAAAGGAATTTCATCCCCAAAGCGATTTTATCGGTGTTATATTCCATCCACCGGACTCAATATGAAGGACTTACGACAGTCCCATACCTTTTCAGGTATGACCACGAAAAACCGTGATACAAGGATAATAATAGCATAGGATTAAAATAAAGTAAAGATGTTTTTATACAAAAAAATATAAAAATAGCCACAAAAAAATCCGTTTTCGAAAAAGAGAAAACGGATTTAGCAGATAAAACGAAAGCAATTAGTCAGCCAAGCCCAATAATTTGTACTTGACGCGAACATCATAATTTTCGGCAAAACCGTCAATCAATGTGTCCGAAACCTCCGTCACAAGCTCACGACGAACCTGATTTCGGATATCCGCTTTTTCCTGATCGGTCAGCTTCTTTTTATAGTCCACCATCTCGGAGGTTACGGCAATAATTTTGCTGCCGTTAATTTCAATAAGTTTCGGAACATTAAGCCCTTCTTGGAAAAGCGCAACGATTTGAGAAGAGGGCAGCATTTCAAAACTTTCGGACTTTTTAATAGGCTTAGACTTATAAAGTTTCAAGCCCAAACGACCGGCCACGTCTTGAATATTTTCACCGTTGTCTAACTCATTCATGACATCATTAGTGAGTTCCAAGGCCATGGCATCACGTTCATTAGCAGTCCATAGTTCAATAATTTTAGACTTAACGTCGTTTAACGGCAAGAGATGAGAGTCATAAATTTTGTTAACTTTAACCAATGCATAACCGGTGTCAGTCTCAATAATTTGTGAGATTTCTCCGACATTATAAGAAAAAGCGGCATCAACAATATCGGAAGACAAAGTTTTGTTATTGGCATAGTGCCCGTCTTCGGTTAAACCGGAAATATTGAAAATACTGAGATTTAATTCTTTGGCAAGATTTTCAAAAGTGGCACCGGCACCGATTTTATCTTCGATTTGGTTAGAAAATTCATAAGAAATATCATAAGCTTTTTCTTTTTTAATAGAATCAGCAGCTTTCTGGCGAGCTTTTCCGGCCTCCATTTTAGTAGCTTTGGTTTCGGAAATAACTTTGGCGATATGCCATCCGAATTCGGAATGAATAGGTCCGACAATAGTATTTAACGGAGCGGAGAACACCTCATCGGCAATTTCTTCAAGCAGCATATCTTTGGAAACGGAACCAAGATTGGTATCTTGTTCAGATTGCTGGGCCAAAGACTTAGCAACCTGATAAAAATCCGCCCCGTTTTTGAGTTCATTGAGAGCTTTTTGAGCCGTATCTTCATCATTAAAGGCCATTTGCAAGACCTTACGTTTGGCAGGAGTTTCGAACAAATCGGCATGCTGCTTGTAATAGGCCTCGATTTCGGCATCGCTGGGCTGATATTGATGAGCGATTTCATCGGTAGAAATTTCGATATAAGAGATGTCTCTTTTTTCGGGAGCCATAAAACGATCGGAAAAATCTTGATAATATTGTTCTAATTCATCATTAGAAATTTGCCGAGTTGTTTTCATCTGGGAAGGAACAATTTTAACATAAGAGAAAATTCTTTCTTGGTTTTCGATTTTTCCGAGCAAATCGGTCAGGAAAGCCGGCACATTGATGCGTCGGGCAGGATTTTGCACCAACATCTGACGTTCGATATCCAAACGCAAGGCTTTAACATAATCTTGTTCGCTCCAACCGGTAGCATTAAGCATCATGTTAAAACGGTTTCTGTCAAAGCGGCCGTTAGCATCCATAAATTCGCTCTGGGAATAAATAATTTTGCGGATTAAATCATCACCGATGACAATATCATTTTGCTGTGCGGTAACTTGAATAATGGCATTAGCGACTTCGCGTTGAACAATGCTCAAAAGCAGAGTGTTTCGCACTTCATCGTTAATATCCAAATTATCACCGAACATTTTTCTGGCACTGTTAAGCTCTTTGTCGAAGAGATAAGAGATTTCTCCTTGAGAGAGTTCAATATTGTCAACCTTAATAACATTGCGATTCTCACCGGCGCTGTTAATATAGCCGGAAATACCGAACAACGACATGAAACTCAGAGCCGTTAAGATAAAAATAGACTTAGCCACCCAAGAATCCTGCATTTTTCTGATTTTACTCATCATGGCGAGATATATCCTTAAAATTAATAAAACGAATAAAAAAAACTGACAGGAGAATAATATAAAAAGCAAAGTTCTTCAAGATAAATAAACAAAGCGTTAACAAAAATATTGCAAAAATAATTTTTTTAGTGGAAATAAAAAAAATCTTATGCTACAACACAAGCATTATAACAACAAAAAGAGGGAAAAATGGCTAGAAAGAAACTGATTGCCGGCAACTGGAAGATGAACGGCTTGTTGGCGGATGGAACAACTTTGGCAAAAGGCATAGCGGAAGAAGTAAAAAAAATAGGCAAACCGCAATGTGAATTTTTGGTATGCCCGCCGTTTACGTTGTTAAGCGCGGTCAAAAAAGCTCTGCGCGGAGCAAAGGTTGCGCTAGGTGCACAGGATTGCTCGAGTGAGGATAAGGGAGCCCATACCGGAGATGTCAGCCCCGTGATGTTGAAAGATTGCGGTTGCCAATATGTCATATTGGGACATTCGGAAAGAAGAGCCGATCATAAAGAGAGCTCGGAATTAGTAAACAAAAAAGCCCAAGCCGCCCATAAACATGACCTAAAAACAATAATTTGTGTCGGCGAGACCTTAGAGGAAAGAGAGGCCGGAAAAGCCCTTGAGATATGCACGACACAGGTTATCGATTCTGTGCCGGATACCTCGACATGGCAAAACACGGTTATAGCTTATGAGCCTGTATGGGCAATCGGCACCGGAAAGATTCCGACGACCAAAGATGTTGAAGAAATTCATGCCGCAATCCGTAAAACGTTATCCAAAAAATTGGGCAAAGGCAACGCTAACAAAATGAGAATTTTGTACGGCGGATCGGTAAAACCCAATAATGCCAAAGAACTTTTGTCGTTGGAAGATGTTGATGGTGCATTAATCGGGGGAGCCAGCTTAAAAGTAGAAGATTTCTTAGGCATAGCTAAGAACGCCGGCGTCTGCTAGTCAAAAAAAGGAAAAGGATATGGAAACAGTATTACTCGTAATTCATTTATTAGTAGCAATCTTTTTGGTTTGCTTTATCTTAATGCAACGCTCGGGCGGCGGTGCTCTGGATGGTTTGGGCGGTGGCAACGGCGCATCAAACTTTTTGAACGCTCGCGGCACGGGAAATTTTTTAACCCGCACAACGGCAATTTTGGCGACAATATTTTTCATCACCAGTATTTCGTTGTCGCTTTATTACAAGAACATAGAGCGTCAGTCAAATTCACTTTTGGATAAAGCCGCCGTAGCCGAAACGCAAGAACCGGCGTCTCCGGCCAACCCCGAAGTTCCGAGCGTACCGGAAGCGGAAAAATAAATGAGAAATTTCATTCAACATAATAAAGGCACCTTAGCTTAGGTGCCTTTATCACTTTAAAAACAGGAAAAAATGTATGACAATGACTAACAAAATAGATGAAATCCTAAATAAAAAGACCAAGTTTATTTTTATCACCGGAGGCGTAGTATCTTCACTGGGAAAAGGACTGGCTTCGGCATCATTAGCCTCAGTATTGCAATCAAGAGGTTTTAAGGTACGCCTGCGCAAACTGGACCCCTATTTAAATGTAGACCCCGGAACAATGAGCCCGTATCAACATGGCGAAGTTTTTGTAACCGATGACGGCACGGAAGCAGACCTTGACCTTGGGCACTATGAGCGTTTTTCAGGAGTTCCGGCCAAAAGAACCGATAGTGTAACCACCGGTATAATTTATCAAAGAGTGATAGATAAAGAACGTCATGGCGATTATTTAGGAGCTACCATTCAGGTTGTTCCGCATGTAACCAATGAAATAAAGGACTTTATAGTATCCGACATCACGGACGAAGATTTTGTCTTATGCGAAATAGGAGGGACGGTCGGCGATATTGAAGGCCAGCCATATCTTGAGGCTATCCGCCAATTAGCTTACGAAATGGGACGGAGCCGCATGATGTTTATTCATGTAACATTGTTGCCGTATATACCGGCCGCCGGAGAATTGAAAACCAAACCGACGCAGCATTCTGTCAAAAAACTGCAGGAATATGGTATTCAACCGGATATGTTGCTGTGCCGTACTCAAATTGAAATGCCGGCGAATGAAAAAAGGAAATTGGCTCTGTTTTGTAACGTCAGAGAAGAAAACGTCATTCAGGCACTTGATGCGCAAAGTATATATCAAGTACCGATAAACTATTCGCGCGAAGGAATGGATGAGGCAGTGTGCCGTTATTTTGGTATCACGGATGCCAAACCGGCCGATTTAAGCAAATGGGAACATATCGTGAATGTCTTAAAAAATCCGGAAGGTACGGTAACCATAGGCGTAGTTGGCAAATATACGCAGTTACTGGAAGCATATAAGTCTTTGAATGAGGCTTTGGTACACGGGGGTATAGCCAATAACTATAAAGTCAAAATCAAATGGATAGATTCCGAAAAGCTTGAGAGCGAGGACGCGGAAGAAGAGTTATCGGATGTCAGCGGAATTTTAGTCCCCGGAGGATTCGGGCAACGCGGAACGGAAGGCAAAATCAAAGCAATTAAATACGCCCGAGAACATAAAGTTCCGTTTTTAGGAATTTGTTTTGGAATGCAAATGGCGGTTATAGAAACCATGAGAAATGTAGCAGGTATCAAAAATGCCGGAACAACGGAATTTTCGCAAAATTGCGAACCTGTGGTTGGTTTGATGACCGAATGGGACAAAGACGGAGCCAAGCAAATCCGCCATAAAGACGGAGATTTAGGCGGAACAATGCGCTTAGGAGCATATGAGTGCGTTTTGGCAAAAGATTCAAAAGTTGCACAAATTTATGGTAAGGAGCATATTTCCGAAAGACATCGCCATCGTTATGAAGTTAATATCAAATACGAACCGATATTAAACAAGAGTTCGATGAGTATTGTGGGGCGTTCACCGGACGGAAAGCTGCCTGAGATTGTAGAAATCAAAGAACATCCGTGGTTTATAGGGGTGCAATTTCATCCGGAGTTAAAATCCAAACCCTTTGCGCCGCACCCGTTGTTTGTGTCTTTTGTAAAAGCCTCAATAGATAACAGCCGCTTGCTGTAAATAAAAAACGAGAAGCAAATGCTTATGAGTTAAAGATGATTCATAAGCATTTTTTTGTATATTAAATATAAAGGTATTTGCAAATCATATTTTTATTTGTTATAAAAACGGAGAACAGAAGAACGTTGAAAGTAAAAATAAATGAAAAAACTTTGCACAATATTGGCGATTATAATTATGGGAACAACCACTAAGGTTCAAGCCGCCGAAAATAATGAGCAAATCCCGACCAAAAGTTGGAATATATTTAGTGAAGAAGGGAGAAATTATATTTTATCCCGTGCAAAGTATAACTTTTCAGAGACATGGAAATCAGATAGCTATGACGCATATATACCGCTGTACGCATGGCATAACCGCTTAACCTACGACCAAGAACATATAGATAAATACAACGAAAATCCATGGGGCTTTGGTATTGGCAAATATCGCTATGATGAAGACGGCGATTGGCATGGGCTTTATGCCATGGCTTTTAAGGATTCAAATGACTATCTTGAAACAATGTTTGGCTATGCTTATCAAAAGAACTGGTTTGTGAATTGCAATCGCGATTTGAGAGTAGGCTTGGGTTTTACGGTTGGTTTAACCCAACGGCATGAATATAAATACATTCCGGTACCATTGCCACTGCCTTTGGCCGGACTTGAATACGGACGCTTTGCATTGCAGGCTGCTTATGTCCCTGGGCTAAAAAATGATGGCAATGTCTTGTTTACATGGATGAGATTTCGAATAAATTAGCTTGATTTTTTACAAAAATTGCGATATAGACATAATGCGATTATAAACATTATGTCTTACTTAATTATTATTAAATTATGGAAAATAAAGTAATAGAAGCTGTCGAAAAGCTGAGAGAGTTGTCCCCGATTGTAAAAAATTGTTATGAATTGAACGAAGTGCAGAGAACATTGCTGGCTGACAAAACTTGGATTACGTGCTTAAAAAATGCGCGTGATAAAAAGATATCTTCGGTATTGGCAAGCACACACCCGTTCAAACACAATTTAATTGATGCTGATGCAATGGGAACGGAAGAGCTGGCAAAAGAGATAGAAAACGCAAAATTCATCTGGGAAGAAAATGAAGAAAACAGCGTTATCATTTGCCCGCAGAATTTGGCTCTTCAAGCAGAAGATGCAGGAAAAGTCTTGTTTGTTTCTGATAACTTTTGTCAGGATATTTTGGCCTCTTTGGCAAGATGTGAGCAAATAAACGAGGTGGCAACTACGGCGGATAAAATTCTCAATCATTGGGTCATAAAGCCATATCAACAGATAATGATATACGGCGATGCACTGATTTCGGGAATATACGCCGCTTATGCCGCTTTGGAAATCAAACAAAATTACGGGAAATACCCCTTAATTTTGCTCTATCATGACAATGCGCTCAGGAATATAGACAATACGGATGCCAACGGCGAACTTTTACAAAAACTGGGAATACCGGTATTTAGTAAGATAACGGAAACGGATATCTACGAAATACCGGAACAGACATTGTTCATCACCCCGTGGCCCAGATTGTTGCATACACAAAAGGTCGTGGAAAGAAGCCGTGCCGATATTTATACCGTCTCGGATGAAGACTTTAAGAAAAATGATAATCTGTCGCTATATTATATGGATGTCTCCATGCAGGAATTAAGCAAACAAAAGGGGCGCAATGTGTGCCGACAGTTATGGAAAAGGGCAAAAGCCTCACATAAATTTGAAGGCAAATCACAGGAAACAGTCCAAAGTGAACTATCCGCCGCAATTAAATCTTTGGTAAGAGAATACAAACCAAGATTAGATGAAAGATACGGAAAGATTTAACCGACAGCTTAAAAGAACCAAAAAACTCTTTAGGGTAAGCCTAAAGAGTTTTTTTGTGATTAGAAAGAGGAGAATGCTTGAGAAAATAAAAAAATATGATATAAAAAAAACAATTAGAACTCATAAAGGAAGTAAAAGAGATGGAACAAAGAACCATAAGAATAGGCAATTTTGAGATAAGCAACAACCTCCCGATGGCATTGCTTGCAGGTCCCTGCCAAATAGAGAGCCGCCAACACGCCATAGACATGGCCGGCGCAATGGTTGAAATAACCAAAGAGCTTGGGATAAATTATGTTTTCAAGGCCTCGTTTGATAAGGCAAACCGCTCATCCATAAACACACCGAGGGGCGTAGGATTGGAAGAAGGATTGAGAACGTTTGCCGAAATCAAAAAGCTGTATAATAATATTCCGATAGTAACGGATATTCATGAAAAAGAACAGTGCGAGATTGTTGCACCTTATGTTGATATTTTGCAAATACCGGCGTTTTTGTGCCGTCAAACCGATTTGGTGGTGGCAGCAGCCAAGACCGGAAAGGTTGTCAACATTAAAAAAGGTCAGTTTTTAGCCCCGTGGGATATGAAAAATATTGTAAAAAAAGCCGAAGATTCTGGAAATAAGAACGTTTGCGTAACGGAACGCGGAGCATCCTTTGGATACAATACATTGGTAACCGACTTCCGTGGCTTGCCCAGAATGGCCAAAGACACAGGATGCCCTGTGATATTTGACGCGACCCACTCGGTACAAATGCCCGGAGGCCAAGGAACAACATCGGGCGGACAGAGAGAATATGCACCGGTTTTGGCTCGTGCGGCCGTTGCGGTAGGGGTCGCAGCAGTCTTTATCGAAACGCATGATAATCCCGATAAAGCCTTATCGGACGGTCCGAACATGATTCCGCTGCATAACATGAAACAGGTTTTGAGTGAATTAATGGCTTATGATAAATTGACCAAGACCATAGTAAAAGATTATTTGAAATAACCGATGCAGTTTTCGGATGAAGGATATATCATAAAGATGCTGAAATATGGTGAGAGTTCGCTAATTCTCACCGTATTAACGCGTAACAACGGCAAGATTATCGGCAGCATAAAAAACGCTTTAAACAAGAACAATATATCGATATATCAATTAGGGAACAGCCTGAATTTAAACGTTTACGCGAGGTTGGAAGAAGGGCTCTATACTATTCATGCTGATTTACTGAAAGCCAATGCCGTCAACTTTATGTTTGATGAAAAAAAACTTTATGCGCTGAGTTCCTTGTGCGAACTTTGCAACGCCTGCCTTCCTGAAAAAGAGAATATAGAAAGTTTTTATAATGTGATAGAAGATTTTTTTAATCATATACATGAAGAAGATTGGCTATCATACTATTCTTATTTTGAATTTTATCTTCTTGAGTACCTTGGGGTCGGGCTTGACTTATCCGAATGTGCGGTTACCGGCCAAAAGAGAGACCTAAAATATGTATCTCCCAAAAGCGGAAAAGCCGTTTCGGCCGAAGCCGGAGCCCCGTATGCAGAGCGTCTGTTTGCATATCCCGAATATATTTTGCAAAAGAACTATCACCCGAAGTTGCAAGAAGTTGACAATCTCCTAAAAATGACGGAGTTTTTCCTAAATAAAAATTTTTTTCGCCAACACGGCTTGAAATTTCCCCAAAACCGTGCTAACTTGCGTAATAAAATGCTAAATTTATAAACCGAGCGGAAGATAAAATGACAGAACAAGTTGTTGAAAAAGAAGAAAAAATAAAAAATGTGCATTTGGCGGAAGAACTAAGCACACGCTATTTATCTTATGCCATGTCAACAATAGTTTCTCGTTCATTGCCGGACGTGAGAGACGGGTTAAAGCCGGTGCATCGGCGTTTGCTGTATGCCATGCGGCAATTACATTTAGACCCCAAATCAGGTTTCAAGAAATGCGCGCGTGTTGTGGGCGATGTTATCGGTAAATATCATCCCCACGGCGATAGTGCGGTTTATGGGGCAATGGTGCGCTTGGCACAAGATTTTTCGGTGCGTTATCCTTTGGTCGACGGACAAGGAAATTTCGGAAACATAGACGGAGACGGCGCAGCAGCCATGCGATATACCGAGGCACGTTTGACCGAATTTGCCATGGCCTTGATGGAGGGGTTGAATGAAAACGCCGTTGATTTTATGGAAACCTATGACGGAGAAGAATCAGAACCTGTCGTAATGCCTTCCATGGTGCCAAATCTGCTTTGTAACGGCTCATCAGGCATAGCCGTCGGAATGGCCACCAACATTCCGCCGCATAATTTGAGCGAAGTCTGTGATGCATTGCTGTATTTGATAGAGAAGCCCGACTGTGAGATAGAGCCGTTGGTGCAAAGAATCAAAGGACCGGATTTTCCGACCGGCGGCATTATTGTCGATAAATTTGAAACAATATTAAATAACTATAAACAGGGGCGGGGCTTTTTCCGTATCCGTGCAAAGTGGGAAACCGAGGACTTAGGTCACGGCCAATATCAAATTATCGTCAAAGAAATTCCCTATCAGGTCATAAAGTCAAAATTAATAGAAAAGATAGCCGAATTATTGGTTGACAAGAAAATACCGTTGTTATCGGATGTCAGGGATGAATCCGCCCAAGATATTAGAATAGTGCTGGAACCCAAGAACAGAACGGTAGATGCAAATTTGCTAATGGAACATCTCTTCCGCCAAACCGAGTTGGAAACCCGTTTCAGTATGAATATGAATGTCCTTGATTCCGAGGGTGTGCCGCATGTTATGGACATTAAGACCGTTTTGAGAGAATTTTTAGACCATCGCCATATTGTTTTGCAACGGAGGGTAAAATACCGTTTAGATAAGATATTGGCACGTCTGGAAATTTTATCGGGATATTTGATAGCTTATCTAAACTTAGATGAAATCATTCGAATTATCAGGGAAGAAGATGAACCCAAAGCCGTTATGATGGCAAAGTTTAACTTAACCGATAATCAGTCCGAAGCCATATTGAATATGAAACTACGCTCATTAAGAAAGTTGGAAGAAAGCGAGATTAAACAAGAGTACGACGATTTAAGTGCCGAAAAAGAAGAATTGGAAGGCCTGACGATTGATGAAAGCAAACGCTGGGAGGCCATAGCCGGAGAAATTAAATTGATCAAAGAAAAATTTGGTAAGAAAACGGCGTTAGGCCGCCGTCGGACAGATTTTTCCGAAGTCCCCGATACGATAGAAGTACCGCTCGAAGCGATTATAGAAAAAGAACCGATAACGATTATTTTATCACAAAAAGGCTGGATACGTTGCCTAAAAGGATATGTTGATTTAACGGAAGATTTTAAGTTTAAAGATGATGATGCGTTGCAAATAGCCCTTCATGCACAAACGACCGATAAAATCATCATTTTTGACACGGCGGGCAAGTTTTATACCATTCCGGCCAATGACATACCGAGCGGAAGAGGTTTCGGACAGCCCTTGCGATTGATGATAGATTTGGGTATTTCAGATTCGGTAAGTTCAATGTTTGTATTTGAGGCAGGCGCGAGTTACGTTATAGCCTCGAACACGGGACGAGGATTTGTTGTCGATGAAAATCATATTTTGGCACAAACCAGAAACGGTCGCAAAATAATGAATCTTGCCGAAAACGAGCAATCGGTATTTTGCCGCAAGATAACGGGAGATATGGTGGCGATAATCGGCGAGAACCGAAAGTTATTGGTATTTAAAATAGAAGAGATACCGACCATGGCGCGTGGCCGCGGCGTAACATTGCAAAAATATAAGGAAGGCCAACTTTCGGATATACAAATATTCAAAGAAACGGAAGGTTTTACATATATAAGAGCTGGCGGCACAAAAACAGAGACGGATTTGCTCTCATGGTTGGGACACCGAGCCCAAGTAGGCAAGTTAGCCCCGTTTGGTTTCCCCAAAAATAACAAATTTTTGAAAGATTAGCGAGTGGAAGAAGTATTGTTCGAATACATACAGCAGGGCTCCTATGTCAAGGTAACGGCCGTAGAGCCGAAAACATTGATAGAGGCGAGTGTTGTTGTTCCGGCCTCTTTAAGTCAAGAGCAAATGCAGTTGCAGGCACTCCGCCGCCTCAAATATGTAATGGATAAACAAAACGAAGAATAAGCATGTAAATAACTGCCTTAAATTCCTTTAAATCCGAAAAAAAAGATTCTATGATAGCAAAAAATTTGTTTGATATAAGCAGGGGAATAGGGGAAATTTATGTCAACACAGCAAAACAAAAAAGCTTCTCTCAACGATGAAACAGAGGCTCAAGCCACATGGTTAACCAAAAATTTGTATAAATTCATGATATGGACAAGTGCAATCTGGGTTGCAGTTGTCTTGTATTATATAACACAGTTTTTCGGCTGGTCGAATTTATTTTTAATGA
This sequence comes from uncultured Alphaproteobacteria bacterium, assembly GCA_944390355.1. Lineage (GTDB taxonomy): Bacteria > Pseudomonadota > Alphaproteobacteria > RF32 > CAG-239 > HGM16780. The sequence goes on from CALXPT010000002.1 coordinate 172,660, forward strand.
TGCCGGACGAATTTGGCGGATTTTTAGCCGGCGTAACATTGCCCCTAGCCATATTATGGGTTGTGGTTGCCTACATAGACAGAGGAGCAAGTTTTAAGAATGAAGCCAAGCTGTTACGAGCATATATGAACCAGTTGGTTTATCCGGAGGAGGGGGGAGCCCAAACAGCCAAGGCCATTGCCGATGGAATTCGCTCACAGGTAATTGACTTGCAAGAGGCAACAAAGTTAGCGACGGCACAAACGGATGAAATCAAGAAGGCCTTGGAATCAAGGATAGAAGATTTTTCAAAATTAGTGGCCGTATTAGATAAATATTCTTCCCAAACCGTACAAGAATTTTCAAACACCATTCGCCAGCTGTCATCAACCTTTGATGAAATGAACACGAGAGCATTGAACAACGGCGAGCAATTTAGAGCAATGGCCAATAACGTTTCCCAGCTATTCGGTGCGTTGAACAAAGAATCAGATAACTTTATGAATAACATATTGCCCAATATTAACGAAATAAGATATTCGGCAGAGTTGTTGGAAAAAGTTTCGGATGAAAGCAACAAGAAATTAATTTCGGCCAATGAGACGATATTGGACATGACCGAAAAATCACAAAATAATATAGCCAAAGCATCAGAGATATTAGAAACACAAGCGCAAAAGATAGAAAACATTTCAAGAAAAGCAATTGCCGATTGCGATAATTTGCGCAAAAACATTGATAATAGTGTGAACACGTTAGCAGATGTCATGCAAACGCAAAATGAAACAATGCAGGGATATATAGCATCATTAAATAACAATGCGGACACGTTGGGAGAAAAGTTTGTCGCACAGGGAGAGATAGTTAAACAAGAGATAGACAAGGTTATCTCAAGAGCCAATGTCGCCGAAGAGAGTATAGGATTACAAGTCAGATCCTTAAGTTCGGTGGCTGAAGAAATAACAAATTCAATGCAGAGTGTAGAAAATACGATAAAAGAACATTCGGAAGAACTTGAAAAAACAACAAACATAGCCCTTTCCAATACCAATACGGTTATAGAGAATTTGAAAAAAAGCGCATCAACCATAGCGGAAACGGCCGATAAGTCGATTTTGAGTATCTCCGCGGTGAATGATGACATCACCAGATGTAATGATAAATTAATAGCCGACAATAAAGAAGTCTTATCCAACCTAAATAATGTTTCAAAAGAAATTAAAGATAAGAACGAACTCATAAAACTTCAAACGGATAATACGTTAAATCAATTCAGTACGATAGCAGCAACGATGAAACGGAGTGCAGATAGCATATCCGAAACATCATCAATAATCGTAACTCAAAGTAAAGTTAGTGAAAATGCATTAACCCAGCAACAAAGACAAGTAAGTACTCTAACCTCAAATATAGAAGAATTCAAAAGCGAATTAAAACGAGAGATAGATGAGCTGTCTCGTGCATCGGCATTAATGAACGAAGACGCAAGAAACACGATAAGTGCATTAAAAGAGCAAATGGAAGAAACATTAGCGACATCAGAAAATATTATTTCCAAAACCAATGAAATGGAACAACATCTGCGCAAACAAACAGCGGAGTATGTAACGGAAACAGACAAGGCGTTTGATAAAATGTCGCATATCGGAAATATACTGGAAGAGCACTACAAAAAAGTAGATGTATTAAATGATAGTATAGTAAACAAAACTCAAAATCTTTCAGATATTTTGGCATCTCAAGCAGATGTAGTTAATAAGTCGACCGAGAAGACGGAGCAAACGCACAAAGAATTGTTGTCATCATTCACGACACAAAGCAATTTGTTGAGCAACATGGCAGAGACCACTATCGGTTACGTTGCAGATGTTGTTAAAGTTTTTGATGAGAAGGCCGAAAGCATAAATATATTGTTCAAGCATCAGGAAAGTGAATTTAATAACATATGCGACAAGATAAGTGAAAATACAAATAATATCGGCTCAGCATTAAAGAAACAAATATCGGTCATAGAGCAGAGTGCCGATAGAGTATTCTCACGTCTGGCAATTTTGGAAGAAGATGCCAATAAGCGTTCGGGAACGATTAATGCATCGGTAGAGCAAGTAATTGAAAAATTAATGAATGTTAATAAGACTGTCGAAGAACAAAAAGATGATGTAATTCATATAATGAGCGGTTTAGAAAACAAGTTACAAGGCATCAAAGCTACGATGGGAGAGTTTTCCGATATATTTGAGCATGTCAAAGACGGAGCAGACAGCGTATCCTCGGATATAATGGATAATTGCCGTCGCTTGATTTCTGCAACGGACAACATGGCAACCGGCAGCAAAAATGTAATGTTAGCCATGGAAACGCACGTCAAAACATTAGATGAGGCGTTGGTGAGAACACAAAATCAAAGTAGTGTCATAAAAGATACCTTAGCGCAACAAGCAGATAATTTGATAGATATTGTCAATGTTGTAGCAACCCAAAATCGCCTAAGTGAGGCATCATTATCCCAGCAATACAAATACTTGTCTGATGTATCATCAGGAGTTGCGGAAAAATTAAATAATGTAAATGAGTTATTTAAGGAAACCGGCAACAATATGAGTGAAACAACAACCAAAATAGCAGTTGAAATAAATGCGTTGGGAGATAAGTTGCTGAAATCTTGCGAAGATATATTGAAAGTAAGCAAAAGTTCAGTAAAGAACATCGAACAAGTATCACTATCGCTCAACCAAACGGCAGAAGATTTGAATAACTCGGTACAAGCCTCGACACAAAAAGTAGGAACCGTCATGAAGGATTATGAAAAATACATTTCGAACTTCAACACAGTAACGGCAGAGGCGAGCACGGGAGTAATTGAAATAAATAATTTGATTTCGGAACAAAATGACAAGATGCTTAATCTCTCAGCCGGAACAAAAGAACTGGTAAATTATTTCAATACGGTCTTGAATGATGCCTCAATGGCTTTATCGGAAAGAGCCAATCACGCCTATGACAAGGTCAAAGGATTAGGAGATAGTTTGAAAAAGCTTGGCTTGCAGATAGAAGAGACATCAAAGCAAAGTTCAGGCAGTTTAGATGCTGCCGGAAACAAACTCCGCGCCTCGATTAGTGAGATTTCTGCAAATGCCGAAAGAATCTCTAATGATATCCGTTCATCAGGGGAGGTATTCCTAAAGCAATCAAACGTCTTATCAACAGCAAGTGATAATGCCCTTGAAAAGGTAACCCAAGCCGTCAATGCATTAATATCAAGCTCTAAAGAATTTTCCGCTAAAGGTGAAGATATTTTACAAAAATCAAACGGCTTTAATGTTTTGTTCAAAAAGCAATTGCAGGTTCTAAATGATACGTCGGCAAGAGCGGAAAACAAAATCAAAGATTTGGAAAATCTCTACGAAGGCATAAGAGTAGATACATTCTTGAAAAACGCTTCATATGTACTGGAACGTCTGGAATCAGCCGCTGTAGATATCAACCGGATATTTAATCCGAATGCCGAAGAAGAACTCTGGAAAAAATATTATAACGGAGACACCTCGGTATTTGTCAGACATTTGGCGCGCACCATGAGTCGCAGTCAAATAGTTGCAATTAAAACGGAATATGAGAAGAATGCGGAATTCCGTAATGTTGTAATGAATTATTTAACCGATTTCGAAACTTTGGTCGGAAAAGCCAAAGATAGCGAAAAATCAGGATTATTGCTATCGGTCATATCCGGAGCTGATGTCGGAAAACTGTACTATATTTTAGCAAAATCATTGGATAGAATTAATTAATAATGAACAGCAAAATTTACACGACAGAAATTAACCGATTGCTGGAGAACATATCGTCTTCAGCCAATCGGTTAGTCAGCAAAAAATTTCCGAACGCTCAACAATCAAATACGGAAAATCAAAAAGGATTTTCACCGGTTGATATAGCCACGCCGTCGGCCTCATATCTTGAAGCAAAGGCCTCATTTAATGTACAGGAATATGTTTCAGCCAATCCATATAAAGATACGGGAGCGGAAAAATATAAACGGAACATTTACGGCAATTCTCAGCAAAACCAAGCAACGGCAGAAACAACATCGGCAGAAGGAACGAATTTTGCGGCATTTATGCCGGAAATAACACCGCAGAACAAGAACATGGTCTATAATCAGGCCAGCAATATCTACAATGCACCGTTAAAAGCGGAACAGCAAAACATTACGCAAACGGCACAAGATTTTTCGTATTCGAGACTTGATTATGCGTTGAATGCATATAACTATGTCAAAGAAGTCAATCAAGAACCGAAAATATTAATAAATTTAATGCACCCGAACAACCGCAATTTTCACTTTGAGGCCTAATGAAGATATTAGATTTGAAAAGCAAAGTATTTATGGCACCGATGGCGGGAATAACAGATAAACCGCTGCGCCGTCTGGTTTCATCGTTAGGAGCGGGGAACATGGTTTCCGAAATGGTAGCCATACAAGCCATACAACGCAAAAATCCCAAAACCTATCGCATTGCGGATGTACGAGATGAACCCTATCCGGTAATAGTGCAATTGGTTGGCGGAAAACCGGAGCAATTTGCCGATGCCGCAAGACTGGCCGCAGATTTGGGAGCATATTCCATTGATATAAACATGGGCTGTCCGGTCAAAAAAATCGTGAATAACAATTCCGGCTCCGCACTGATGAAAGATTTGCCGTTAGCCTCAAAAATCATAAAAGAAGTTGTCAAAGCCACCCCGCTCAAAGTCAGTGTCAAATTTCGTAAGGGCTGGGATATAAATAATGTAAACGCCGTCGAATTTGCCCAAATGTGCGAAGACAGCGGAGCTTCATATATCACGGTACACGGTCGCACACGGAGTGCATTTTATTCAGGTACGGCAGACTGGGACATCATCCGAGCCGTTAAACAATCCGTAAAGATTCCCATTATCGGCAACGGCGACATAAATACGGTTTACGACGCTCAAAGAATGATAGATGAAACAGGGGTGGACGGCGTGATGATAGGTCGAGCGGCACTTGGCAATCCATGGCTCATCAGCCAAACCCATGCATATTTGGAAAACAAAGAACTCCCGAGAAAAATTCCCGTTTCGGAAATCAAACGATTTATGCTAAAACATATAGAACTTTTGAGTGAATATTATGGACAAGAAATGGGGCTGGCCATTTCAAGAAAATTCGTATGTTGGTATTGCAAAAATTTACGAGAAGCCAAACGCTTTCGAGAAATATATACCAAAATAAATGATTATAACGAGGCGATGAAAACAATTGACGAGTATTTTGACGGTTTTGGAGAAGAAGAAAGATGAAAATCATAGTCTGTGGAGCCGGCCGCATCGGCAAAAGCATGGTAAGCTTTTTATCTTATGGTAATAATGATATTATCGTAATTGATACCGACCAGCAAAAATTAGATGAAATCTCCAAAGAATGGGACATTATGCCAATTTTAGGCAATGCTGCTCACCCTGATATCTTGGAAAAAGCCGAAGCCAACGATGCGGATATGATTTTGGCAGTAACCAATTCGGATGAAACAAATTTGGTCAGTTGTCAGGTTGCCGATTGCCTTTTTAATGTCCGCCAAAAAGTTGCGCGTATAGATTCACCGGAGTTTTTAAATCCGATATGGTGCGAACTGTATAATCCCAAACATATAAACGTAGATTTATTAATTTCGCCGGATATGGCAATTGCCGAAACGATTTACGAAATTATCAAGATTCCGGGAGCCTCATCGGTCATGCCGTTAGCCGAAAAATTACTATATATGCTATCAGTGCGCTGTCAGGCAGGTTCTCCTTTAATAAAAACCCCGTTAGAACATATAGAGATGATAGCCCCCGAGATAAAAATATCCGCGGTAAGCGTTGTCAGAAACGGCAAGAACTTTATTCCTTCGGGCGAATTTTGCTTAGAAGAAGGGGATGAGTTATACTTTTTGGTTGAAAGCAAAGACATAGATGCCGCCATCACAGCCTTTGGCTGTATGCGTCCGAATAACGAAAAAGTTCTAATTTTCGGCGGCAATCAAGTAGCCTATTATCTGGCACAAAAAATAGAAGAAGATGACAGTATTTTAAGTTGTAAGATTATTGAAGATGATAAAAGACGAGCAAGATACTTGGCGCAAAATCTGGAACACACGCCTGTAATTTACGGAGAAATGCTGAGTGATGTGATTTTAGAAGAAGCTGACGTGGATTCGGTGGATGTAACCATATCTGCCACATTGCGAGATAAAGATAATCTGCTGACTTCTTTAATTGCAAAGAAAAACGGAGCCAAAACAACCATTTCCGTAGTTAATTCCAAGGCCTATAACACGCTGGTCAGCAATTTGAGTGATAGTATTATAGTCGATGGCTCATCGGTAACGGTCTCGGCAATATTAAAAGAATTGCGCAAAGCCCAAATCAAACAAGCGCACTCTTTGGGAAGGGGCTTAGGAGAGATTTGGGAGATTGAAATAGATGAACATTCAGTCAATGCCAATAAGAAAATAAATGATTTGGATTTGCCGGAAAACAGCAAGATATGCGCCATAGTCCGCGACAGGCAAATCATCTATCCGGATATTTATGCCAAAATTCTTCCCGCGGATCGGCTGATATTATTCAGTAGTTCCAAAGCAATCAAAAAAGTCGAAAAGATTTTTTCATAAATACCTTTACTAATTAAAAATTTTATAATTAAATAAGAACAATAAACAAAAAGAATAAAGGATAAAAAAATGTTAAAGAATGTTCAGGAAGATTTTTTAAAAGACTTAAGCCAAAACAAAATCGCCGTAACGGTTTTTTTGGTAAACGGCGTAAAATTGCAGGGTATAATCACATGGTTTGACGCCGAATCTTTGTTATTACGCCGAGACGGACACACACAACTGATTTTCAAACATGCCATATCCACAATAATGCCGGGGTCTCCCGTTAATATAGATATCACGGAAAACACACAGAAATCGGAATAACCTTGAGTGAGTTTCAAATCCAAGAACGAGCACCGACAAGAGCCTGCGTCATATTTCCCAATGTTGCAACATCAAAGGATAATCTTTCACCGACAGCGCGGTTAGAAGAGGCGGTTGGGTTAGCGCATTCAATTAACTTAGAGGTAGCGCACAGCGAGGTAATAAAACTTCGAGAAATAAAAGCCGGAAATTTTTTTGGTGAGGGGAATATAGAACGATTAACCCAAATCATAACCGAACAAAAAATAGAACTGCTAATTGTCGATTCTTCTCTAAGCCCGATTCAACAGCGCAATTTAGAGAAAAAACTCAAAATCAAGGTTATAGATAGAACTGCGCTTATTCTGGAAATTTTTGGAGAACGAGCCCAAACCAAAGAAGGAAAACTTCAGGTAGAATTAGCGCATTTGACCTACCAAAGGAGTCGTCTGGTTCGAAGTTGGACACACTTGGAAAGACAACGCGGCGGGGCCGGATTTCTGGGCGGCCCCGGAGAAACGCAAATAGAGCTGGATAGACGTATTATTGACGACAAGATTACCCGCATAAAAAAAGATTTGGAAAAAGTCCGCCGTACACGAGAGTTGCAGCGTTCCGCACGAGAAAAAATTCCCTATCCGATAGTAGCTTTGGTGGGCTATACCAATGCCGGCAAATCAACGCTTTTTAACAAATTATCTCAGGCCGATGTTTTTGCCAAAGACCTGCTGTTTGCCACTCTTGATACAACGATGCGTCGCATAGAACTTCCCTCAAGAAGAGAAGTTATTCTATCCGATACGGTTGGTTTTATATCCGACTTGCCGCATGAATTAATCATGTCGTTCCGCGCAACATTAGAAGAAGTTTTAGCCGCCCACATTATTGTCCATGTACGAGACATCTCAAATCCGGATACATTACTGCAAAAGAAAGACGTATTAAGTGTGTTGGAACATCTGGGCTTAAATCATATAGAAAAAAACAAAAATTATATTGAAGTTCTCAATAAATCTGATTTACTGGATAGAGAACAACAAAATTACTATAAAGAAAAAGCCCGAAAAAATCCGAATTTATTATTGATTTCCGCGGTTACGGGCGAAGGGTTAACAGACTTTTTGACGCTGATAGATAAAAAACTTTCTGCAAACGAAACGCAGCTTGAGATAGAAATTCCGATAATTGATGGAAAATCCATATCGTGGTTGTATGAAAACGCAGAAATAACGGACAAAAAAATAATCGGAACAAAAATAAAATTCCGGTGCAAAATATCACATAAAAATTGTGCTAAATTGCAACAAATGTTGAAAAATACACCTCAAATATAATTGATAATTGAGTCGGTAGTTTTCATGATACAAAAAAACAAGCGGCTTCAAATAAAAAGCCGCTTTTAAATTTTGAAATAAAAAATTATTTAGGTTCCGGCACAGACAACGGTTCCGGCATAGGGCGGGGCGCATCTTTGGACAGAGGCCTTGCATGATGAGGAAACGGACGATGTTCCCCTTTCATCCGAGGTTCCGGTTCTCTTCTGGGAGCAGGAGGCACTTGCCCGCAATTACAATCCGGCACAATGTTAACGGGTGCATTTGTTTGAGCACAACCACACCCCATCATGCCGCAATTACAAGGATTTACAACAGGAGCATTCATGGCAAAAGGGCAATCGGCTCTATGCATTCCACCCCTAAAACCATATGGATGAGATAAGGATTTACCGACAAAAACACCAACGGCAAACAATACCGCTCCACCGATAATCATATACAAAACATTTTTTTCCATAATTAATTCTCCTTTTTTATGTATAACCACTATAAAAACAAAATATCAAGATTATATTAATAAACGCTAATTTTTTGATTATTTTTTTAGGGGGAAGAAATGTTAAATTTTGAACCATTGGCAATAGATAAGATGCCTAGGTATCAACAATTATATAACCAAAGTGATGGACAAAGTCTAGCTAACTCTTTTTACTATATGTGGATGAATTCCAAGCAACAACCTTGCGAATGGGCTTTTGAAGATGATATTTGTTGGATAAGAACAAGCATAAATAACAAAATATATTATAAAGCACCAGTAGGAAATATATCAAAATACAATATCAAAGAACTGTTAAAAAAGCTTCCGCCAAAATCAGAGCTGATAGATATACCGGAGACATTGGCACCGGAACTTATCAAAAACGGTTACTTCCATTTACACGAAGTTCCGACGGAACAAGAAATCAGTTTTTCGGTTCAAGACTTGGAAGAACTCCCCGGAGATGCTTACCATGTGAAAAGACAGCATCTGAAATATTTTTTATGGGCTTATGAATATAAACAAGATGAAATCCGCCCGAAATACATCCCCGACATCAAACGAATGATAAAAAAACAGATAGATAGTCCGGAAAAAAAAGAAAACTATAATCAAATTTGCAAAATTTTAGACAACTGGAAAATATTTAAGGATTATTTGGAAGGAAGGGTATTTGTAATAAAAAAACAAGTACAAAGTGTCATAATCGGAGAGAAGACGAGCAAAAATTATATGCTGATACATGTTGAGGCCGAAAATCCGAGAATAAAAGGACTTGTAGCGGCAACTCAAAAATTTTATCTTGAAAAATTTAATACCATCAAGCAGGCAAATTTTGGCAAAATATTCATACCTGCCAGCCGGTACAATTTGCCGCGAAATATCGTATCAAAATACAAACTGCAGTTAGAATGACGAAAGCCGCCTTGGGGCGGCTTAATTTAACAAATACAAGCGTAAATAAATTTATTCTAAAGAATTAAGCGGGTTAACGACGCGGCGAACACCATCAAGAGCCAAGAAATCGCCTTTCATTTTTTCCAACGCGGAAAGATTAGGAAGTTGAGGAGAAATTTTGCAGCGAAGATACCGAACAAAAGCCGACGAAAACCAAGGAAATTTGCGCGTTTTGCGAATCATCTTCCAATAGGCTGAAACCGCTTTGCCATACATTAATTTTTGAGCATTTTCGGGCAGAGAAGGATTATCCGTCAAAACGTAATAATAAGCCAGAAAACGGTCATGGTCAAGTTGCAGCTTATTTCCGGAAAAATTTCCGATTTCTCTGGGAACGAGTACGACATTTGCATCAATTTTAATGACACCGTCGGCATGAATGGCAGCCCGAATGGGAATAGATTCGTCTTGAATAAAGACGCGCTCATCGGCACCTTTGGCTTTTTTCAAAACGTCGGTTTTAATAATCTGTCCCATTCGTGTAAAACGACCACGAAGAACACCGAGTAACGCATTTTTTTGATAAGTGTAACCAAAATCTTCAAGAGTCTCATCTTCAAGTTCTTGGGGAAACTTTCCTGTTTTCTGGAAACATCCATAAACCATATCAGCGTTTAACTCTTGCGCTAAATCGAGCATTTTTCGAGTAGAATCAATCGGAAATATATCATCGGAATCAAGCATACGAACATATTTTCCATGCGCAAGAGATATACCTTGATTAGTTCTTGGACTAATTCCTCGATTATCTTTATTTTCGACAATAATAACGTTTGGAACACCTTTGGTATATTTTTTGATAATTTCAACCGATTTATCGGTAGATAAATCATCAATAAAAATGAACTCGGGATTCTCCAATCCTGTTTGCCCGAGCAGAGACTTAAGAACCGACGGCAAATAATATTCTTTATTATAGACCGTCATAACAAAACTGACATCAATAGGCTTTTCAGACATTACGCACCTTCTTATTGTAACAAATCAGGAAGATCCAAATCATCCGTAGAATTTTCAAAAAGAGCCGCCTCATCGGAAACATCCTCCGAATGAACCTCTGCCTCATTCTTATCTTCGACATCCGTTGAAACATTGTCTGAAACGACAGAAACGGATTCGCCGAGAGACTCATTATCTGCTTGATAAGGGACATATTCGGTGTTTTCCGGAGCATTACCGGCAGGAGTATCAAGAGAAGGCTCAAAGATGAGCGTTTCGGGCTTACCGTCATTATTTTCATCTTCATCACTTTCTTGAGTGAAAAATACCTTAAGTTTTTCATCTTCGGAAACAGCAGGCTCAACGGATACCGCCTCAGACTTTTCAACTGTTTGTTTTTTCTCTTGATTTTCAGAAGCATTTTCTTCGGCAGAAGAAGTCATTTCATCGCTGGTCTGAATTTTTTCATCCAAAGGTTGGGAATTATCCTCTTGTAAAGCGGCTGGCATCGGAGAAATTTCAACATCCAACACATCTTCAATACCGCCTTTGGCTGCATCATCGCCATCAGAGGCGGTTTCTTGCTGTTTCATGGGAATTTCATCACGTTTAAGCAATTCATCATCACTTAACAGCTTATTTTTGTCGACCTCGGTATCCACGCATTGCAAAAGCCACACATCATAAATCGGGTGAGCAACGGCATTCAGGGCAGGGCTTGAAGAGACCATCCAACCTTTAAAGATATTAAGCAAACTACCGTCTTCATGCTTATCGACCACATCAACAAAAGCAAAATTATCGGGAGTTTCTTCGGGCGGGCGCGTTTTGCAACTACGCACGACAATAGAAAAGCTGCCAAATTCCACTTCACCGTTAACCGGCACATCAATAACACTGACTCTGCCGGTTAGTTTATTCATGGCTTGGAGCTTAGCGGTATTTTTATCAATCTCTTTAGCATCAAGAGGTTGACTTACAAGAACCGCACCAAGCAGAGCAATTTTGAAAAAATTATTATTCATCAGACTTACCGCCGTTATCCGTAACCATAAAGATAATTTCACCGACCATATCTTCTAAAGTTTTAAAATCCTTAACATATCGAATATTGTCGCCGTTTTTAAGATATTCTTTTTCATGCCCCGGTTCAATTTTAATAAACTTGTCGCCGATAAGTCCGTCGCCGACAATCACCGCGGTACTGTCAACCGGAAGTTTGACATCTGAACCGATGCTCATGACAATATCGGCATCATAAGTCTCATTGTCAAGCTTTTGAGAAATAACCGTGCCGACCTTAATACCGTTAATACGCACATCCGAGCCGACATTAAGTCCGCCGACTTTAAGGAATTTAGCGTGAACTTCATAGCCTTTAACGACTTGCAGATTTGAAACGTTATAAGCAAAATACAGGAAAAAAGCCGCGACAAACAAGACAACGGCGCCCATAATAGTTTCCATAGGTCTTTTATTCATGATATCTATCCTTCCGAATTATTTAGATTCTTCTTTTTTTGAGGATTTACCGATAGAAATGATTCTGTCAATCAATTCTTCAATAACCATAGCATCTTGAGTGTAAGCAAATTCTCCCCCCGGCTGAATAAAATCGGGCGAGCCCCCTGGTTCGATTTCGATATACTTGCTTCCCATGATACCCGCGCTGACAATAGAAGCACTGCTGTCATCGGGAATTTTAACATTATCATCGAGTTCCAAGGTCAAGATAGCCTTAAAATCCGCATCAAGCTTAGCATCAACCACCTGACCGATGGTAACGCCGGCCAATCTGACCTTATCACCGACCAACAATCCGTCGGTACGGTTAAAACGGGCATTAATTTCATAAGATTGCCCATGATTAACCTCTGCGGTAGATTTTCTGCCATAAACCACGAACAAAGTAATCAAGACGACGACCAAAGCGGCATAGAGTCCTGTTTTCAATGCATAAGATTCTTCTTTTGAATAAGTTTCCGGCACTTTCATATACTCCTCAATAAAACTCATCTTTATATATTGATAGAATAAAATAACCGATTTGTCATCAATCTTTTTAATAAAATAAAATAGTTGTTAAAATTTAAAAAAAATCCGCTAGAATAACAAAGAGGAAAGAAACGATTCAAAGGAAAAAAAATGATAACGGTCAAAGGCTTATGCAAGAATTTTGAACATATTGAGGCCTTAAAAGATATAAACTTTACCATAAGTCGAGGGGAGATAGTCGCCCTTTTAGGGCCGAACGGAGCGGGAAAAACGACCCTGATTCGCCTATTAACCGGACTTTTATCCCCAAGCGAAGGCGAAATTTTCTACAATGATGAAAAACTATCAACCAATAGAGTAGCCGTTCTCTCCCAAATAGGCTACATCCCCGAGAATGCTCCTATATATAAGGATATGAGTACATACGAATTTTTACATTACACGGCACAATTAAAAAATCTTTCGGCAGACATCTTTGAAGAGCGATTAAAACAGCTGATAAAATCACTGGAATTGACGGAAGCCATGAACCGACAGATAGGAGAACTCTCAAAAGGCTTCCGCCACAGAGTAGCGATTGCTGCGGCGGTATTGCACGCCCCCGATATTCTGATATTGGACGAACCGTCGGAAGGTTTGGATCCCAATCAAAAATTTGCCCTGCGCAAATTTATTCAAAAATTTGCCGCGAGAGGGCTGGTAATCATTTCCACGCACATTATGGAAGATGTTGAAGCACTTGCCGGCCGCATAATTTTGTTAAACAACGGACGTATTATTGAAGACACCACACCGTTTAAGTTAAAATACAAAATGCCCGACAAAGATTTGTCCTCAGCATTTCGTCGTATCACATCATCTCAGCAGGCCCAATCATGAAACAACAACTGACAGCCGTTTTCACCAAAGAGTTTTTTGCATATTTCAGCAATTTCACCGCATATTTTATCATTATAATTTATGCGGGACTAACACTGATAACCACATTTTATTTCGGCCGATTTTTTAACATGGATAACGCCGGATTAACATCGTTTTTCAGTTATCAACCCGAAATTTTATCAATAATAATCCCCGGAATATGTATGCACCTGTGGTCGGATGAATATCGTTTGGGAACAATAGAATTTTTGCTGACGCAGCCGGTAGAATATAAAGTTTTAATATTAGGAAAATATTTTGCATCTTGCACCTTTGTTTTGTTGTTGGCATTATCAACCGTATTTCTGCCGTTAATAACATCATTCTATGGCTCATTAAATATTTCAACCGTTATAAGCGGCTATATAGGTTTAATTTTTGTAATAATGAGCTTTTGCGCCTTGAGTAATTTAATCTCAATGCTAAGCACGCGTCCGGTTATAAGCTTTTTAGCTGCCTTCATCCTCATTCGTTTACTGATGATGCTTAATTTAGAAGGCTGGCAAGATTACGGATTTACGCAAAATTATTACAATATAATAAGCGGCAGATTGGCCTTATCATCAATAATGTATTTTATCTTAATGACGCTGTTGTCATTATGGGCAGAACAAGCAGTCATATCAAACAAAAAAACACTCTAGGAGAAAACCATGAAAAGAAAAATCCGACTTTTGCTTTTTTTTCTGTTTATCACAAGTGCTTTTTTGTTGTTAAATTATTCCATAACGACACTTTGGGGTGAGACTTATGTCGATATGAGCGGCAACCAAAGTCATACGTTGTCAGAAGCAAGCAAACAAATTCTCAATGACTTGAAAATCAAACAAACGATAAGACTGTATATATCGCCGCAAATAGCAAAAGACTATCCGCAAACGAGCCAATACAGCCGTTACGTGGCAGACTTGCTCAAACGCTACGCCAAACAATCCGGAGACAAACTGAGTTTTGAGCAAATAGAAATAGAACCGTATTCCAAAGAAGAAGATGACGCCAAAGCATATGGGCTAAAAACATTTTTAAGCCGCGACGGCAAAATAAATCTCTATTTCGGAGCCGTAATATTTAATGAAAACGGCGAAGAACGGGTTATTCCAAACTTTGTAGAATTGCGGCGTCCTTATCTTGAAAATGATATATCCGAAATCATCTACCGCTTATCAAAAGGCTCCTCAAAAAATACAATCGGTTTAATCGCGCCGGAATGGAATCTCTATTATACCGCAAACGGTTTTTTGGATGGCAATAAAAACCTCAACATACTAAACAAACTCTCCGAAAATTATAACATTCAGGTTATTTCGGAATATGCCCTTCAAATCGGATTGAACATAAACACCTTAATTTTGGTTAATCCCTCGCATGACTTGCCAAATGTCAGCAGGTACGCTTTAGACCAGTTTGTTTTAAGAGGCGGCAATCTGATTATATTAACGGATGCGGTTGATGAAAGAACGCATTTGCTCAATAATGATAAAAAAATCAACCAATTACTCAAAAATTGGGGCATAACGTTTTCTTCAGAAATCACAATCGGCAATTTGAATGCGGCAGAAAGTATTTTACTTAACGGCAAGCAGATAAAATACCCGACATGGCTCGCCGTTAAAGAAGATGCCTTCAACCAAGAATCCCCCTTAACCAGAAATCTCAAAACCCTGATATTTCGCTCACCAGCAGGAATTAAAATCAACGAAAAACAGCGAGAAGGCGTAAAGGTAACTCCCTTGGTAACTTTGCAAAAATACAACACGGAAATAGACAGCCGCTTTATTGCCAAAGATTACAAACATTTAGTCCCGCAAGAGAGCACCATCACATCAGCCCTTTACCATCTGGCAGTAATGATAGAAGGTACTTTCTACTCAAACTACACCCAAAACATCATTCAAGATGAAAAAGCCAAACAGCAAATGCTGCCGTTTTTAATCAAATCGGTAAAAGAAGGAAAAATATTCGTAATTTCAGATATCGACTTTGTATATGATGAAAATTACGCCGATAATTCATTTAAGGAAGATAACCCGATTTACGGGGTTATCCCATGGGCAAATAACGGAGATTTTTTCCTAAAACTGGTAGAATACGCCAACCAAAACGAAGTATTAACACGGTTTACGCCAAAATCAATATTGCCGCAAACCGGTTTGGAAGAAGATTTCAAGAAACAGGCAGAGCAGAATTTTACACTCAATTTGCAAACGGAACAACAAAAACTCGATTCGTTACAAGGTAGGAAAAACAGCATCAATCTGCAAACCAATGCTTTGGGCAATGTCAAAGAATATAATGAACTCGAAACCCAAATTTCGGAACAAGAAAAAAAGATTCGCCATATAGAGTATCAAATAGATAAACAATATAGAGCCAAAATCAACAACTTCATATTGTGGAATTTGCTGGCAATTCTGGGTGTTTTGACTTTGATTATCGTTATGTGCCGTCATCAAATCAAAAAACGTCGTTTTTACAAAAGCTCGGAGAAAGAATAAATGTCGTCCCATTATACTAAACAAGCGTTTATATTATTCATAATTTCATTATTATTCGCCGGATTTATTTGGTTATTTAACGCAAACACGTCCGAAAACGTGCTTGGAAATCGAGTATTTGAAAATGCCGACAATAACATATCATCAATTATCTTTGAATCTGAAAGACTAAGTGTTACACTCGATAAAAGTGATAACATGTGGCGGATACGACAGGCAGATTCATACTTTGCCAACCACGCTTTGGCAAATGCGTTAGTCAAGTTTATTAATTACGCCAAAATCTACCGCCGTGTTGAAATGACGGAAGAAGAAATAAAAAAATACTTCTCCGACAACATAACAATAAAAATAGCCGACATGAATAATCAACCGTTGGGAAAAATCATTCTGAGCAGCCGCAAAGATACCCCGAAAACCGCCTACGCCCAAATTGAGGGGAAAGAAGGCATATTCAAAATAGAAGAAGATATAGTATTTCCGACGCAGTTTATGTTTTGGCTCCAGCAACCGTTGCTAAACCTCTATCCAGCGGCAATCAAATCGCTCCGCATAGATGATGAGACGGTAACGCGTCAAAGGGGCTCAAAATATTTTTATCGGGAAGACAAATCGCCGTATTCCTTATCGGGTATAGAAAAAACATTGAATAATCTGGAATTTGAAACAGTAATCTCAGCCCAAAATTTTGATGAAGCGTTATATCCTTTGGTCAAAAAATATACCATCACCACGTTTGACGGTATGGAAATTGAGTTAAATTTATTCAGAAAAGAGCAAGAAATATGGGTACAACAAAAAATTTCACAAACAACACTTTCAACCCCCGCTATTAGTGATTATATAAAACGTAACGACTTTTTATATAAATATTGGTACTTCAAACTATCGCCTACAACCGGTAATATTTTGATGCAAGAGAAGATATAGATGACAGAAATACAACAACGCTACAAAAGACTGTTAAAAGAACTGAGAAAATGTGAAAAATTAAATAATTCAAAATCCTACTTTTTGGCTCAAGCCGTACATGATTTGAGACAGCCAATTCAGGCCTTAATACTTTTTGCGGAAGTTCTTAAGGACACGCCCTTAAATGAGGAACAAAAAAATTTGGCCGAAAAAATCCATAATTCAACCATAGAAATCAAAGAGCTTCTAACCAATTATCTGGATTTGTCCAAATTAAACGAGGGCGGTGTTATCTATGAGCCGCGCCACTTTAAATTAAAACCCTTAACCGACAAACTGGCAGATAACTACACAATAATATGCAAAGATAAAAATAAACACTTCAACTATCAAACCTGCAATGCCGACATATTTTCCGATCCGATATTGGTAGAGAGAATATTGCAAAATCTGTTGAGCAATGCCGTAAAATATGGCAAAGATAACATCAGTCTGAGATGTGAAAATCATAACGGAAAAATATCGTTTGAAATAAAAGATGACGGCAAAGGTATAGATGCCAAAGACCTGCCGCATATTTTTGATGAATACTACCAAAGCCGCAAAGATGAACATAACCGCAAACACGGAGCTGGACTTGGACTATTCATCACCCAAAAGATAGCGGACAAACTCGGCACCAAAATAAACGTAACCACCAAGAAGAATAAGGGAACGACCTTTAGCTTTAATCTGGGGTAGAGTGCTTATTTTGAATCAAAACATTCATATAATCATAATGTTTTCTGGTCAAGTCCAAACGGCAACGCTCGGTATTATAGAGATTTGACCCCAAATACCCGTCGAGAGAATACGCATATAAAGAGCAGTAATCCTCACGATAAGTAACCCAAGTGTTGTGAAGATCGTCCAACTTTCCGCGAAATTTAGTTCCACCGTTGTTCCAACCGGAAAATTCAGGATCATTTAAAATATTATCATAAACAATATCAATCAGTTGGTCTAATCTGGAAGTTTCCTGAGACATACATTTAGCAATCTCGTCTTCACCGACGACGGAAGCTCTTTTACGGCATTTTTCAAAATCAAAATCCTCTTTGATTTTGGGAGATTTTGCAGACGTAACCGGAGCAGTAGAAACATCGGAACGCACAAAAGAAGAACGAACGGCAGAATTGCTCACAGGTTGAAAATCGGCACCACCGAGTTGCTGAGCCGAAACGGCGAAAGGATTCCCCCACGCCAACAAACCACAAAACAAAAGTTTTTCAAGTTTCATAAACAGCCCCTCTAATAACCATTTTCATTGTAGGATGAGACAACTTGATCAATATCCGAGACTAACCTTTTAGTCATGTCAACCGAACACTTTGTCTCGCTAATTCTGGAAATAGAGCCTTGCCCTTGGGAATAAGTATACCCGATTAAAGAGCAATATTGGTCGCGAAAAAGAACCCACTTATCCAAAAAATCTTTAAAATTCTGACTGGTAGATTGTTTAGGATTATCCCAGTTTTTAAAATAAGGATTAGCAGCTAAAGTTGCGAGCTTAGAATTAGCCGTACGCAACAAACGAGTAGCCTCATCCACATTACAAGCAGCAATATCATAATCATTCCGAGCAGAGCTCAAACAAACATCATATTCGGCCGCCTTTGAATTTAATGAATACAAACAAATAACAGAGACCAAAGAAAAGAGCAGAGCATTTTTCATTTTTATTCTCCCGACAATAACCATATAAAAGAGATAAAATAAATTACTTAAAATTCAATTAAAAGGACAAAAATAATTATTTATTAAGAATTAAATGATACGATAAAAATAACATCAACAGGGAACAAAAAAATGTTAAAACGCATATTTTTATTTTTAGCAATAATTATGCTGGCTTCATGTGTAAAAGTGCACTACAAAAGAACTCCTTACAATTCGTACATTGGAATGAATGAGAGCGAACTTGTTGCACGTCTTGGTCCACCGGATAATATCTATAAAAACTGCAAAGAAAAGTTTTTAACCTATTACAAAACGTCTTATGCCAGACAAGGCTATATGAATGGCTTTTGCAAATTAACCTTTATTTTTTATAAAGACCAAATTGATACTTGGAAATATGATGGCAATTTGTGTAATGATTTTGCAGATACAATTGGGTTGCAGTAAGGTTAAACCCAAAATAAAAAGACTTTCAAAAAAAATAATGAAAGTCTTTTTTTATATCCTTAAAAGACGAATGACCGCAGCGAGTTAGGCTTTGATAAAAAAGCCTTACGAGCCAGAGCGAACCCCTTGGGGTGAGAACCCCCGAAGCAAAAAAAATCCCTCAAATTAAGAAACCTGAGGGGAAACTGGTAGGCGCGTGGGGCTGGAGAAAGAAAATTTCTCCTGAGGAGGAATTTTCGACGACAGGTGAAGTCTTGTTAGCTTGCGAGGGAGCGACAGCGACCACAGCAAGCGTTAAAAGACGAATGACCGCAGCGAGTTAGGCTTTGATAAAAAAGCCTTACGAGCCAGAGCGAACCCCTTGGGGTGAGAACCCTCAAAACAAAAAAAAACCTCAAAGGAAACAACCCTTGAGGGAAAAAATGGTAGGCGCGTGGGGGTTCGAACCCCAGACCCACTGATTAAGAGTCAGTTGCTCTACCAACTGAGCTACGCACCCAAGAAAAAGTACGCTGCCTTAACCGACAACACAGGCACTATAAAACACGATAAAATAATTTGCAACATAAATTTTGCAATTTATGTAATTTTTTTAATATTCGATTTTATCAGCCTTGTTTTTCCACATATTCATAATATCCACAGCTTCCTTGAGTTCAATTCTGTGGAGATTAACAGGGTCGTCTTCATAAAACACACGGTCACGAAAACCGATACTTTCGGCATCAAAGCGGTCAGCCGCGTAATAAATTTCTTTAATATTAGCCCACTTAGCGGCATTCAGGCACATAGGGCAGGGTTCACAAGAGGTATAAAGCGTGCAACCGGACAAATCAAAGGAGTTAATGTTTTTGCAAGCATTACGAATAGCCATAACCTCGCCATGAGCGGTGGGGTCGTTATCCAAAACGACTCTGTTGTGTCCTTCACCGATAATATTTCCTTGAGCATCGGCAATAATTGCCCCGAAAGGAGAGCTGCCGTTGTTAACGGATTTTTGGCTAAGTTCAATAGCCTTAAGCAAATTTTCTTGATGATTTATCATAATTATCCTCACAAACAAACTCAAACTAAAATATGATACGCCAATAAAAACATAAAGTAAAGAAATATAAAAAAAACAAACTATAAAGAAACACATCATTTGATTATTAGAATATTATTGTTTTTTTGACTTGCCATATAAGTGATTATTTCGTAAAAAAGAGAGGACGTGCCTGTGAAGGTTTCCTCTTTTGACAAAGAAATTTTTGAGTAACGTGTTTCAGCGGAAGCACCTTGCTTTTTTATTAATAAAAGAATTAAGAATACCGCTTATAGCCGTATTCTAACAACGCTTCGGCGATTTTTTTTTGTTTTTTCATAAGAATTAAAAAAGGTTGACCTGTGAAGGCCGACCTTTTTGCTTTTTAAATATTTTTTAATAAAGGGGATATAAAATCACAAACAAGGGGAAGCAAATGAAAATAGACACGACAAAAGAAGAAAACATATTAAATGACTACTATAAAAAATGCTTAAAAAAAGTAGAAAAGAATGAATTTTTGGTCATGTACGCTCAAGAGAAGTTAAAACACTCCTATCAAGTTGTGGGAGCAGGCAATTACATTATGCGGCATGAAGATATTTTTGCAAAAAATAAAGACAAAGATTTTTTGCGCTCGGCTAAATTGGCATACTTATTCCACGACATCGGGCGTTTTGAAGAAATTGAAAAGCACTTTGCCACCCCCAATCAAAAACACGATCATTCAATATTGAGTTACGAAATATTAAAAACATTACCTGAATACGCCAAGCCTGAGATTTTACTTCCAATCAAACATCACGGCCACATGATAGAAGATTTGTATAAAGATGAAGATTATCAAAGCATACCCGATAAAGAAGCAAAAGAAAAAATCAATCAAATAGCATTTTTGGTCAGGGACGCGGATAAAATAGCCAATTTTTATTTGCTGAAAAACATTTGGGCAAAAAAAGCACCGGAATTAAGCCTGTTTTTTGATAACTTACCCATAACACGTCCCAAACAAAAAGCCATAGACCAGTACTTAAACGGCGAGATGGTTGACAGGGGACAAGAAACCTCAAAAGGTGAGTTTTTGCTAAATTATCTTTCGTGGATATATGACCTAAACTATCAAGCCTCATTTGAATTTTGCCGAAGAAACGGAGTTTTTACCGCACTTAATGAAATCATAGACAACTATATTCCGAACACGGAAGATAGAACCGCTGTAAAAAAACAATTTAAAAAATCCATCCAAACAACAAATATGAAAGGATAAAAGATGAAAAAACGTTATATTTTATTGGCCGGAATTGTCGCCATAGTGGCAGGAGGCTATTATATATATAGTTCGCTGGATCGTATTGTCAGCCAATTAGTTAACAAATACGGCAGCGAAGTAACCGGAACGGAAGTAAACCTTCAGGGATTTCATATATCACCGACGGAAGGAAAGGCCGATATTGAAAAAATCACAATCGCCAACCCGAAAAATTACAAACAACCTTATTTGTTTGACTTGAACAAAATCGCCGTGAAAGTTGATATGAAATCATTAACAACGGATACGATAGTTATTGATAGCGTTGATGTTGTAAAACCGGCAATAACATACGAAATGTTGTCATTAACCCAAAATAACATTAAAGAGATAATGGACAACATCAATAACTACACAAAAAAATCATCATCAGCCAATGAAGATGCAAAAGCCTCAGAGAAGACAGCGCAACAAGAAGATGGTTCTTCAAAAAAAGTAATCATCAAGAGATTAACCATTTCGGAAGCCTCTTTAACGGCAGCCGTAGGCGGACAAGATACCACCATAACGCTTCCGACCATTGAAATGAAAAACATCGGTCAGGAACAAGAAAACCAAGGCACATCGATACCGCAGGTTATAGCAAAGATTTTGGATAAAGTTTTGTCTGTAGCAATGGACAAAGTTGTAACCAATAACTTAAACGACCTCAAAAACGTTGCAAATGAAAACTTAAATAATGTTGTCGGCGGCGTAAAAGATCGTATTAAAGAATTAGGTATCTTCGGTTCTAACTAAGCCGATTATATCAAAAACGGAAAAGCAGAGGAGAAATCTTCTGCTTTTTTATTTTAAATATTGTTTAATAACGCTGAGAGTCAAAATCTGAGGCAAAATAAAAGGTTGTTTGTTAATATAGAAAATATATAGCGGCACACTGTTGCGCCCGAATTGAAACAACGAACGCGTGATATCCTCATCACCATCAGTCCAGTCTGCGCGGAATAAATGAATACGCTGGGCATCAGCCCAATCCAAAAAGTCATTTTTATCCAAAACGAGCTGCTCATTCATCAAACAAGTCAGACACCACTTGGCCGAATAATCAATAAATACTTTTTCACCGGATTCGACAAGATTTTGAATACGAGCACGATCAAATTCTTCCCATTGAGAAGAGTAATCTTTGGGATGATTAAAAATCTGAGCTTGCAAAATCCACGCCAACCACAAGCAAGTCAAAATCATGGGAATAGCTAAAAAATGTTTAAGCTTGACCATCCACTTCCCCGGTTTGGGGAGTATTTTAGCTATCAGGTTGGGGGCGAGTCCAATTAAAACAAAGGGTAGTGCATAACCTAAAGCCAAAGCAACAAAAACCGGCAGATAAACATGCGTTGGCTGCATTAAAGCATAACCGACTGCGGTCGCCATAAAAGGTGCGGAACAAGAGCTGGCAATAACCACGGAAAAAACACCGGTTAAAAAAGCGCCGCCTTTTCCTTCGCTGACACGCCAACGATTTCCCAAAGCAAAGTTGATATGAATAATATCCAAAAACATAAGCGTAATAAGAACAAAAATAACCAGTAACACAGCCACAAAATAAGGAGACTGGAGTTGAAATCCCCAACCGACGGCTTCACCGCTTTTCTTAAAGAGCATAATCAAAAAAGCCAACCCGACAAAACAAACAATCACGCCTAAGGCATAGAAGAGGGCGTCAATACGCGCCTGTCTGATTTGAGAAACATTTTTAACTAAGTTCAAAATTTTAAGAGACAAAATCGGCAAAACGCAAGGCATCAGGTTCAAAATAATTCCGCCGACAAAAGCAGCAAGCATAAACCACCACACCCCTTCCGAGGCCTCAGAGACGGGAACTAAAGAAGAATCATGAACAGCGTCCATATCTTGGAGCAACTTCTGCCATTTCTGAGTAGGGAAGACATTATGCCCGCTGACCGGCAAAGAAAAGGATAATGATGTCTTTTGCGGAAGACATTCTTCATTGCACGCCTGCCAAGAGATATTAACCTGAAAATCAGCCGAAGATTGAATAGCTTCATCGGGCTGAAATTCCACTAAATAAAAAGCTTTGTTTTCAAAACCATATTGAACACCGATAGCACTTTTAAAAGTCTCTGTATCACTCCACTTTTCCGAAATGATTTTATATCCTTCGGGAATCTGCCACTTAATTTCGGTAGGCAATCCAAAATCCCCTGGGTTTGCGGCCAAGATGTGCCAACCATCTGCAATACCAAACACCACCATGGCTTTTAATGTTTGCGAGGGATGAACGGCTTGCGTATTCGTATCAATCTGTACGGAAACCGGCCAACCGTCATAATTGGCGACATCCGCTGAACAGCATTGAAAAGATAGCCCCCACAGAAGGACAGCCCCCAACAATGATTTAAAAAACTTAAGCATCTGAACCTATTTTTTCGGAGCAATAACAAAGGTGTAATAAGCCGAAATAATGATGCTGAAAGCTTTAATCAAACATACGACACCAAAGAAAATAGCCAGTTCCATAAACCATGAAGGCACCAAACACATGATGATTAAGGCGATAAAAGTTTCGGCACCTTGAGCGGCACCACCTAGGTAGAAGGGAGATTTAATCAACACCATATCAGTCAAAGGCTTATCTTTGGAAGCAACAACGGCATAAGCCAACATTGCACAGGCCGACGCGGCAAAACCGAATAGTAAGAAAGCGGCAGCAACGGCATTTTGCGGCGGATTAGCGAGCGCGAAACCGAAAATAACACCAGTATAAAAAATATAATCCAAAGCGGCATCTAAAAAGATTCCGAAATTAGTAACTTTAGTTTTGCGGGCAATTTCGCCGTCAATAGCATCAAAAATTCGGTTAAGCAAAATACAAACCAACGCCCACCCGAACATATACATGGCCAAAAAATTAATGGCGAGCAAACCGATGGCAAAACCGATAACGCTGGACACATTGGCACTAACGCCTTTATCGGATAATGATTTAGCAATTTCGGCAATAATCCGATGTGTACGATTGCGCATTAATTTGTATTTATCCCCAACAACGGCAAGTTTTTTCCGGATATGGCATTTTTCCAGATTTTCATCAATTTTGGCTTTAACGGATTTAAGTTTTTTATTCATGGCAAAAAATCCTTCACAAAAAAAGTTTTACAACTTGCATTTTAATCGATATATTGCAAAAAGTAAAACACGTTCACAAGTTATCAAACGAGAAATTGGTATAATATATGAGAATAATAAAATACATTTCAATAACCATTCTGACGATAGCATTATTTTTAATTTTCAGCAAGCAAGAAAAAACGGGTTATGTTATTCTGCATGGCGAGACGATGGGAACGTTTTATAATATCAAAATAAGACAAGAAGAGCAACAAATTCCCTCTGATTTGCAAGACAGGATAGATAAAGAGCTGGCAGAGATTAACCGACAAATGTCGGTTTTCATAGAGGATTCGGAAATCAATCAAATTAATAAACTCCGGCATGGTAAAGAGTTGCATATTTCACAAGAGATGACGGATTTGCTTTTGTCCGCACAAGAAATACACCAAGAAAGCCGTGGCCTGTTTGATCCGACGACAGCACCTTTAATTGAACTTTGGGGATTTGGCGTTCAAGATATCACAAAACTCCCCACGAAACAAAAAATCGCACAAACATTAAAACATATTGGCTTAAGTAAATTAAAAATAAATAAAGACAAACAAACCATAAGCAAACAAGATTCTCTCTTAAGCCTCAATCTTTCAGCCATAGCCAAAGGATACGGCGTTGACCGCATTGCAAAATTGCTGGATGATATGGAAATAAATAATTATATTGTTGAGATAGGCGGAGAAATACGCTGCCGCGGCACAAGAACAAAATCGGGAGAAAAATGGCACATAAGCCTCACCGCCCCGATTGGCAACGGAGAAGGAACTGCTTATGTACTGGATTTGAGCGATATTTCGGTTGCCACCTCCGGCAATTATCGCAACTATCACCAGTCCGGAGACAAACGCTTATCACACACAATTTCACCACTAACCGGCCAACCGATAGACAATCAAATGGTATCAGCCACAATCATTGCGCCGAATTGTATGGAAGCAGATGCTTATGCAACCGCCATGATGCTCTTGGGGCCGAAAGAAGGGTTGCAACTGGCCGAACGCAAAAAGTTGGGAGCAATTTTAATGACACAAGATGCCGACGGAAAAATAAAGAAATATGTTTCAACACAGGCAAAGCAATATATACGGCAATAAGGACATAATAACAAATGCATACACATGACGGAACGGTTACAAAGATAACGGCAAATAAAATTGAAATACAATTTCAACAAGACGCCATGTGCCTGCATTGTCAAATAAAAAACATTTGTATGGTTTCACATAGTAGACCGCGGATTCTGCACACCAAAATACAAAACCCGCAGGATTATCATGTCGGAGATAAAGTGATTATAGAAATATCGCCTCAATCTTCTCTTTGGGCACTGTTTTTCGGATATGCGCTTCCGCTGATGGTTTTACTTATTGGCAGCATAACGTGCCATATTTTAGGTCTGACGGATACCCTAAACGCTCTGACAACACTTTTCGTATTACTGCTCTATTATCTGGTTTTAGGCATAAACCAAAAGAAACTTTCCGACAAATTTCAAATCAAAGTCCATAAATGAAACTTGGGTGTAAATCCCAAAAAAGTATTTTAACCCAAAACAAACGTGCTATCATCTGAGCGGTTATTTTGTTTGTTAAGGGAACAATATGGATACAATATTATCTGGTGTATTGGTATTAGGGGGAATAGGATTCTTCGCAGCCCTAATACTGTATTATGTAGCACAAAAATTTGCCGTCAAAGATGACATGCGTGTTGTGAAGATAGAGCGGATACTTCCGGGAGTAAACTGCGGCGGATGCGGCAAAGCCGGCTGTCATGATTTTGCCACGGCCTGCGCCAAAGCAAATGCCGAAGAACTTGACAAACTTTACTGCACGGTCGGCGGCAACAAACTCATGAAAGAAATTGCAGACATAATGGGCTATACGATAACCGAAAAAGAACCGACGATAGCCGTACTCCGCTGTCAGGGAAGTTGCCAAAACGCCCCGATAAAATTTGAGTTTACGGGATTAAAAAGTTGCCGCTTAGCCGCCCAAATAGCCACGGCCAGAAGCGAATGTCCATACGGCTGTATGCGGTTGGGCGATTGTGTAAAAGCCTGTAAGTTCGGAGCATTGTCCATAAATAAAGAGACCGGACTTCCGCAAGTAGATGAAAATAAATGTGTGGCCTGCGGTGCCTGCGTAGAAGTCTGTCCCAAGAAACTGTTTGAACTCCGCCCGAAAGGCAAAGACGGAGCTCGCGTTTACGTTGCATGCCGCAATGAACAAAAGGGAGCTGTTGCCCGCAAAAACTGCAAAGTTGCCTGTATCGGTTGCATGAAATGCACCAAAATCAACAGCAAGATAAAAGTTGAGAACAACCTTTCCTATATTCCGAGCAATATAGATGCAAAAAAATATGGTCAAGCATTGGCCGAAACATGCCCGACCGGAGCAATAATTTATACCGGCCCGAAGGAGAACAAAAATGACCGATAAACCCAAAACATTTCCGATTGGCGGTATTCACATAGACAAGCACAAAATAACGTCTCACAAACCGATCATCGACGCCGGTCTGCCGGAATTTGTATATATTCCGATAAAACAACATATCGGCGCACCGGCAAAAATCATGGTCAAAATCGGCGATAAAGTAAAAGTCGGAACCCTGCTGGCCGATGCCGACGGCATAGTATCATCAGACATCCATTCATCAGTTTCGGGCGAAGTCGTAAAAATTGATGATATCGTAAACGTAGATGCCTATTATTCAACCATGATAGTCATCAAAGTCGAAGGTGATGAATATGAAGCATCAATCGATACGACACCGTCGGTTATAAAAAAAATCACCGCCGAAAAAGAAGATATTATAAAGATTATACGATCTTCAGGAATTGTCGGGATGGGCGGAGCCGGTTATCCGACCCCGATTAAAGCCGCTATACCGGAAGGGAAAAAAGTCGATACCTTAATTCTCAACGGAATAGAGTGCGAAGCATATTTAACGGCAGATGACAGATTAATGGTCGAACATTCGGAAGAAATCGTTATCGGAGCACAAATTTTAGCCAAAGCATTAGGTGTAAAAAATATTGTCATCGCGATTGACGAAAACAAACCCGAAGCAATAAAAAAGATGCAGAAAGCATCCGCAGAATATAAACAAATATCAGTCATAGTCTGTGAAAGCAAATATCCGCAAGGAGCCGAAAAACAACTCATCAAAACCATAACGGGGAGGGAAGTCCCCTCCAGAAAACTTCCGATAGATGTCAAATGCATCGTTCAAAATGTCGGTACTACCTTTGCCGTATATGAAGCGGTGCAAAAGCACAAACCATTGTTCGAAAGAATAGTAACCGTTTCGGGAGATGATACCGCCGAAAATCCGCAAAATTTCAGAGTACGCGTAGGCACACCTGCTTCTTTTTTAATAAAAAAAGTAACAAAGCATCCTTCAAAAATAAGCAAAGTTATCTTTGGTGGAGCCATGATGGGGTTGTCAGCCGTTAATATGGAAGCCCCGATAACCAAGCTCACCTCGGGAATTTTGCTGTTTAATACCAAAGACGCCGACAAACCGAGAGATTCGGCCTGCATACGCTGCGCACGTTGTGCCGACATTTGTCCGATGGGGCTGCAACCGTTTGCCATAGCCACCGCCTTAAGGAACCATAATTTAGACGATTTACCCAAACTCCATACAATGGATTGTATCGAATGCGGCTCCTGCTCATACATCTGTCCTGCAAGAATTCCGTTATTGGATTTTTGTAAACTAGGCAAATTAGAAGTAAGAAAAAGCTTAAAGAAATAGGAATAAAAAAATGTTAAAAATATCAACGGCACCGCATTTGAATGCGCCTCAGTCCACACAGTCGATTATGAGAGATGTCATCATCGCCCTCATACCTGCAGGAATAGTGTCCGTATGTGTTTTCGGACTATCGGCATTAATCGTGATACTCACTTCGGTAGCCGGATGTGTGGCGATAGAATATTTCGCATGCAAAAAACTTTTGCATTGCCCGCCGACAACTTGGGATTTATCAGCAATTGTAACCGGTTTATTGTTGGCTTATAATCTTCCGGCCGGCTTTCCGATATGGATGACCTTAATAGGGTGTCTTGTTGCCGTTGGACTGACAAAAATGACCTACGGGGGTATAGGCAAAAACATTTTCAATCCGGCATTGGCGGGGCGTGTCTTTTTGTTTATATCCTTTCCGGTCGAAATGACCACATGGCCGCGTCCGCATTTATTTGACTTTATGAATACGGATATGCAAACCGGAGCAACAACTTTGGGTATATTAAAACATTTGGACGCCGAAACATCAGCCACGGCATTGACACACGGCAGCACATCGGAACAATTGCCGGACTATCTGAATATGTTTATCGGAAATATCGGAGGCAGTTTGGGAGAAATTTCAACATTGGCTTTGTTGCTGGGATTTATTTATATGCTGTATCGCAAAATAATATCATGGCATATTCCGGTGTACTATGTCGGCACATTTTTTGTGTTAACATCAATACATTGGTTGATAACCCAAAGTCCGCAAGCCGAAATTTTAACCCATCTGCTTTCAGGAGGACTAATGTTGGGAGCAATATTTATGGCCACGGATTACACCACCAGCCCGATGTCCAAACAAGGTCGGATTATTTTTGCCGTCGGCTGTGGAATATTAACATATATCATTCGCTTTTATAGCCCCTATCCGGAAGGTGTCTCTTTTGCAATTTTGATAATGAATGGCTTTGTCCCGCTAATTGACAAGATTTCTGTTCCGCGTGTTTTCGGCGTAAGGAGAAAACAATGGTAAAACAAAAAACAAGACAAGATAGTTTAATTCGAATGGTTATAGCACTAACACTAATAACCTCAATTTCGGCGCTTATTTTAAGCTGGGTGCATGAACAAACAAAAGTACCGATAGAACAAGCTCAAAACAATGAGGAGCTAAAAGCAATAGAAGCCGTGATAGGGAATGATTTTGACAACAATCCCTATCAGGATAGAATGAAAATATCGACCTCACATGGTAAAGACAAGCTTGACTTATACATAGGAAGAAAAGACAATAAAATCAAAGCAATAGCCATAAAAACTTATTCTAACCAAGCATTTGGCGGACGATTGGAACTTATTGTAGGCTTTAACATATTAGGGCAAATCAAAACCTATAAAATATTAAAAAGCAATGAAACCCCTGGGCTTGGCTCAAAAGTATCGGAAGAAAAATTCAAAAGTCAGTTCAGCGGATTAAGACCAAGAACTTCAAGTTTTAGATTAACAAAAGACGGCGGAGATATTGATGGTGTAACAGCGGCAACAATCTCATCACGCGCCGTAATCGACGCAATTAACCGCGCATATAAAGCTTATCAAAGATTTCGCTCGGGAGGGAAATATGAATAAAAAGGTTTCACTTGATAATCTAACGCGTGGAATTTTCAGAGAAAATCCGACATTGGTGATGCTTCTTGGTATGTGCCCGACACTGGGCGTCTCCACATCGGCCGAAAATGGCTTCGGAATGGGAATGGCCACAATGTTCGTACTAATCCTGTCAAATGCCATGATATCAATGTTCAAAAATTTTATTCCCGATAGAGTTCGAATACCTTGTTATATTGTGATAATAGCCTCATTTGTAACCGTAATAGAAATGCTGATGGCGGCATGGTTGCCAACACTTTATACTGCACTTGGAATATATATTCCGTTGATAGTTGTTAATTGTATCATATTAGGTCGAGCAGAAGCTTTTGCCTCAAAAAACAATGTTTGGCAGTCAGTTCTGGATGGCATAGGCATGGGCATAGGCTTTACAATGTCATTAACCGTTTTAGGAGCCATACGCGAGATATTAGGAGCAGGGAGCATTTTCGGCTACCCATTATTTGGGACAGCCCCCAAAAGTTTGCTGTTGTTCATAATGCCGCCGGGGGCTTTTATCGCTCTGGCTTTTATGATTATAGGATTTAACAAATTGCGAGGAGTAAAATAAAATGACCGGATATTTAAGTATTTTTATCGCCGCAATATTTGTAAACAACATCGTATTGTCGCAGTTTTTGGGAATATGTCCGTTTCTGGGTGTTTCCAAAAAGATTTCGACCTCAGCCGGAATGGGTGTAGCGGTAATGTTTGTCATAACATTATCTTCTATTGTTACACATTTGATATATCATAATTTTATAGCCAAATATAATTTAGAATTTATGACCACGATAATATTTATTTTGGTAATAGCCACCTTAGTGCAAATGGTAGAAATTATATTAAAGAAGACAGCACCGACAATATACCGCTCTTTAGGAATATTTTTGCCTTTAATAACAACGAATTGCGCTGTTTTAGGTATTGCGGTTTTAGCCATACAAAAGCAAATGGATTTAATGCATAGTGTGGCCTACTCATTAGCAAGTGCCATGGGATTTACATTAGCAATCATTTTGTTTGCGGGCATAAGAGAACGACTGGCCAAAACCGCTGTTCCACAGGCGTTGCAAGGAACCCCGATTGCGCTTATCACGGCAGGATTACTCTCCATGGCCTTTATGGGGTTTTCGGGGATAATTCATTAATCTAAAGAATTAATTTATTTAATTAATGATTTGATTTTAGATATTATTTCTTCAAACATATCGTAGGTTAGGACACCGGTATTAATATTATAGCGAGAGGTGTGATAAGAATCAACTAATAATAAACCATGCTTGTTGAGTTGATGAACGGCACCATGCGCAAACTTAAAAGCTGACTTTTTATAACCGAGAACGCTAAGAACGGCATTGTGGGCAATACCACCCAAGACCAAAATTATTTTAAGTTTTTTCATATCGTTAAGCTCATCAATTAAGAAACGACCGCAAGTTTTAACTTCATCACCGGTTGGTTTATTTTGAGGGGGCACACAACGTACGGAATTTGTAATTCTAAAATCAATCAGCTCAAAACCATCATCTTTTCTTTTTTGATATTCACCTTTGGCAAAACCATATTTTTTCAAGATAGGGTAGAGGACATCACCAGCATAATCATTTGTAAAGGGACGGGCAGTTTGATTTGCACCGTTTAAACCGGGGGCTAAACCGACAACGAGCACTTGTGCGTCAATGGAGCCGAAAGAAGGAACGGGAGCATTGTAATAAGTTGGGAATTTCAAACGGTTAGAATTTCTAAATTCAACCAATCTCGGACACAAGGAGCAATCAATATCAGGACAAACAAAGCTCATAAAACAACACTCCGCAAAAATAAATACAATTTTTTTAATAAAGATACTTTAAAACACAATTTTTAGAATTATCTAACAACGTGTATCATTCAAGTATTTAATGATATTTACACAAAGATGTAAAGTCTATTTATATAAATGGAGTAAAAACATGAAAAAAATGTTACTTTTAGCGACTGCCGCAACTTTACTGTCAATGAATGCCAACGCAAACATGATGCAAGACATGAAACCCTATATAGGTTTGGATTATGTTTATACCGACGCCGATATTTCAAAAGTCGACCATGTATCAATGTACAAGCACAAATTTGATTCTGCAAATATCAACATAGGTATGAGAACCTGCAATATGGGTGTAGAGGCATACTATCAAATGTCGACCAAAGAAAAGAAAACGGTATTGGATACCTATAAGACCAAAACGGATTTCTATTCTTTTGGTGCGGATTTGATGGGATATCTGCCGGTATATGAAAAAGTAGAGTTAATCGGAGCATTAGGCTTAGGACAATATGACTTTACCGCCAAAGGGCATGAAATTGCAACCGGCCAAAAGCTCAAACACCGTGATGACAGCGGAATAGGTATCCGCATGGGAGCAGGTGTCCAGTACAATTTCACCGACCACTTTGCCGTCAGAGCAATGGGACGTTACACATGGTTAGATGTAGACCATGTCAATCACTTGCAAGAATTTGTTATTGGTGCTAGATATTCATTCTAGTTTAGCAAGAAACAACGATAATAAACATTCTTCTTTATTCGGAAGGATGTTTATTTTTTTGGGTATAACGGGATAAATTGTATTGTAAGACTAACAAATACAATTAATATTAGCTACAAACAACAAGGAGAGAGCGATGATATCCAGAAGCAAAACCTATATCTTAACCACCGCATTCATAGCATTTATAATCATTCTATCATACATGTATAATTTGACATTCATCACTGATTTTGCCAAAAAGATATATCTGAACGCCCACAATATGTATATAACAGTTCCGGCAATTATCTGTAGTTTAATATTTCTCAAACAAGGTGCTTATTGGGTATTGATAACAATTTGCGGTATCATAGATACAGGCTATATAGCATATCAAACAGAAATCAGTACAGAAAATATTTATCCGATAATATTGGTATTTATTACTTTTATAGTAATTTCATTTGCGTTAAACACAGTAATTTCGTTTTTTAGAGACTAAGCAAAGAATGTTTCAGAAACTAATTCAACATCGGACAGACAGACAGACCACATTTCTCTGAGCCCTGTAAGTCTATGTATTCATAAAGCTGTCCTCGGTCAGTTTTATAAAAACTGCGAAATTTTGAAAATAAAGCAAATACTTACCAGCTTTTACAATCCCAAAGGCAATATCAAATCCAAGCATTTTTTTAAAGAGGAGCTTGTCTTGAAGATTGGAATACCGCGATTGAATTAACCGAGAAGCTTGAAAAAAGCTTGGATATATCACACCGGCTAATGCAAAACTTAACTGAAACAATTCTAAATTCAAACCTCTCAATTTTACCGATTGATAAACTACTTGAGGGCGGTACAACATAAACGAAGGAACTAAATAAACGAAGACACTAAACGTAGGAACTAAATAAACATAGATTAAACGAAGACACAAACAAATGTATAATCGAAGCTCCAAATCCCCTCTTTCTTCCCCTTACATTTTGTCGCATAATATATATTATGTTAAATTATATGTTAAAATTTCAAAACGATTACAAAACAGAAATAATCTTGCACAAGATACAAACAACAATAAATTAAATCAAAGACGCCTTAATCAATTCTTTCGAATAATCATCATACGGATTCTGGAAAAAAGCATCAGCACGACGACATTCAACAACTTTTCCGTTATGCAACACAGCAACACGATTTGCCATATATCTAACAACACGCATATCATGAGAAATAAATATGTAACTTAAATCTCGCGTTTTTTGAATATTTTTAAGCAAGTTCAAAATCTGCACTTGTGTCGTAACATCAAGAGCAGACGTTGGTTCATCTAAAATCAGCACTTCCGGCTCGAGAACCAAACTGCGCGCTATGGCAATACGCTGCCGCTGTCCGCCGGAAAATTCATGAGGATATTTATCAAGCACTGAGGAATCAAGCTCAACAGACTTCAAAACGGCATCAATTCGCACCCTCTTCTCGTTTTTGTCCATTTGAGAAAAATGAATATTGAGCCCCTCTTCCAAAATTTGCTTAATAGTCATCCGCGGATTAAGAGATGTATATGGATCTTGAAAAACAATCTGTAACTTTCGCCTAAAATCTTTATTCTTAAGCGCATGAATATCAACACCGTTGAGGCATACTTTTCCGCTAAATTTATTTAATAAAGCCAGAGACATTGCCAACGTTGTCTTTCCTGAGCCCGATTCACCGACAACCCCCAAGCATTCTCCCTTATGCAACTCAATATCCATACCATCTAATACATGGTTGAATTTCAATGTTTTTCCCCAAAAATTTTTCTTCACGGGATAGCGTACGCATAAATTTTTTCCGCAAAGAACCGTACCGCCTTTAGGGAGAACATCATCATTTCCTTTATCAAACACCGATGACGAAACCAACGCTTTTGTATAAGGATTTTGAGGATGATAAAAAACTTTCTCAACATCCCCCTGCTCGATTATTTCACCATTTTTCATCACACAAACGCGTTGCGCAATTTTTTTAATCAAATTCAAATCATGACTGATGAACAAAACCGCCATTCCAAGTTTTTTTTGTAATTTTAGCAACAAATCAATAATCTGTTGCTGCACGGTAACATCCAAAGCCGTAGTTGGTTCATCGGCAATAAGCAGTTTGGGATGATTCGCAATAGCCATGGCAATCATCACACGCTGCCGTTGCCCACCGGACAATTCATGAGGAAAAGAATAAAATTTTTCTTTCGGATGACGGATACCGGTCATAGCCAAGAGCTTAACGGCATAACGAATAGCCTGAGTTTCCGACATATTCTGATGAATACGCAAAATTTCAACAATCTGCTTGCCGACGCGGTGCAACGGGTTAAGAGAAGACATAGGTTCTTGAAAAATAAAAGAAATATCCCTTCCGCGAATAGCACATAATTCATCATCGTTTAAGTCAAAAATACTTTGCTTATCAAAAACAATGGAAGAAGCAGCGTCATAGGTTGCCCCTTGAACCAATTTCAGAACCGACAACGCAGTAACCGATTTTCCCGAACCTGATTCGCCGACCAAACCCAAGACTTCGCCCTGCCTAACACAAAAGTTCACATTTTTAACAACTGGCTTATTTCCAAACGCAACCGAGAGATTTTTCACTTGCAACAATACATTATCCACGGCCAAGCTCCTTTCTGGGATTAAAGGCATCCCGCACCCCTTCACCGATAAAAATAAGCAAAGTCAATAGACAGGACAACACAACAAAAATCGTAATTCCAATCCAAGGAGCCTGCAGATTATCCTTTCCCTGTCGCACCAAATCCCCCAAGGAAGGATAATCCTGAGATAATCCCAACCCCAAAAAATCAAGAGCCGTCAAAGCGACAATGGCATCCGCGAGCAGAAACGGCACATAAGTAATCGTCGCCACAATGGCATTGGGCAGAATGTGCTTAAACATAATTTTAAGGTTGCCGACACCCAAAGCTTTTGCCGCTTTTACAAAATCAAAATTTCTGGTACGCAAAAATTCGGCACGCACAACCGGAATCAATCCACTCCACGAAAAGAGCAGCATAATCAACAGCAGCGTAATAAAGTCAGGCACAAACACACTGGCCACAATAATCAAAATAAACAGCTGCGGCAAAGCATCCCAAATTTCTAAAAATCTTTGCATAAACAAATCGGTTTTTCCACCAAAATACCCTTGAACTGCACCGACAATAATCCCGATAATTGAGGATAGTACCGTTAATAAAAACGCAAAGACCAAAGACAAGCGAATACCATATAAAATCCGAGCCAAAATATCACGCCCTTCATCATCCGTCCCCAACCAATGAGCCCAAGAAGGAGGAGTCGGCGTCGGTTTATCCAAAGCATAATCAACCGTGTTATAAGAATAAGGAATAAGAGTAAATATTGCCCAACCGTTATCGGCAATTTCATTTTGAATAAACATATCTTGATAATCGGCTTCGGTATCAAAGTCTCCGTTGAAGAACCGATCGGTATAAGTAACAGCAAACGGAAACAAAAACTCACCTTTATATTTAATCAACAAGGGCTTATCATTGGCAAGCAGTTCGGAGAACAGCGATAGTAAAAACACGACGGAAAAGATAATCAAAGAAACAAAAGCTCTTCGGTTGTTTCTAAAATTTCTCCATCTTCTTTGCCAAATATGCACGGACACACCTTCGCGTTGATTAAATACAATTATTTTTTGATATTATTTTGTTGAGTTTCGGAATTTTGGACAGTATCTTTTCCTTTATCGGACTTATCCGCCCCCTTCTCTTTCTGTGATTCTTTTTTGACGGCTTCTCCGTTTTGCGGCTCTTCTTTAGCCTCAATCCCCTCCGCTTTCTGAGGTATCTCACTGTCTTCAACAACTTCTGTCCTTACCTCATCGGTATTTTTCTCAGGAGTTTCCGCCTTCATTTGGGGTTCGGACTTAATTTCGATGACATCTTGTTTAGATTTAACATCATCCAAAATTGTCTTTGAAGTAACCGGAAATTGAGGGGCTGACAAAGTCTCCGCCTCCGGCTTAACGGACTTTTCACCTTTCTGAGCTTTAAGCCAATATTTATACCACAACGCATAAAAACGCTTGCTGGCATTCACATCACTCTGTGGAATTTTATAAAAAGCCAACCCTTGCAGCGTTTCAAGTTCTTCTTTGGAATAGAACAAGCCATTCAGAGGTTGACAAGCATTCTGGTGATAGAAATAATCTTTCATCAAATCGACACTGTTGCAAACCCGATTATCAACCCCAAAAGCTTTTTTCTTGCTGTCAAACGCCGCCAACCAAGTAGCCTGCGAGGATTCGAAACGAGATTGAACAGATTCTTTAGCCCCGAGACTTGCAATATCCGGAGAAGAAATTCCTTGAAGAAGAATGATATTATGCCCGTTAATCTTTTTAACCCCTTCAATAAAGTTCTGCAATTTACCAAACAAACAAGCAGATTGACGAGCATAAGCATCAAACAACTTATCCTCTCCGACAT
Organism: uncultured Alphaproteobacteria bacterium; assembly: GCA_944390355.1. Taxonomy (GTDB): domain Bacteria; phylum Pseudomonadota; class Alphaproteobacteria; order RF32; family CAG-239; genus HGM16780. Next base: position 209,680 of record CALXPT010000002.1, read on the forward strand.
CATCCGAACTTTTCAACCATTCATTTTGAGGTTTCAACATACAAAATTCGTTGTAAACAAAAGCATCTGCGGGCAAATCCAAACTCACCAAATAGTAAGAATTTCCTTTGTCTTTAGAAATATCTTGCATCAACTTATCCAACACATCCAAAGAATGAACGACATAAAGTTTTCCGTACGCTTGGTCAATAAGATTTAACTTCTGCAAAACCCGCAAAACCGTATCTCTAAATTTGAAATTATTCTGCAACAAAGCACTGGATTCAATCCATTGAGAAACAAGAGACTTCTGAGCCTCGACCAAAGAGGTATTCTCATAAATACGAACCGGCATAGACAGCTTAGAAACACAACGGTTAACGCTTTTTTCATTATGATAAGAACAGGTATCGACAAATCGACTTCTGTAACTTGAAGCATTAAACCCGCTTTTTTGAAGCATTTCATGTAAATTACTGTCTTTAACCTGCACTAAATTAGGATTAAGTCGAGAAAAATTCCAACTTTTGTTAACCAACGGAACGCGAATAATCTGATTCTGATTTTCCTCATTCAAAGTCAAAACCCGAGCAATATTTTCAATTTCCGAATCATGCGTAACATAAGCATTAGGATAAATATCAAAGCCGTTAACGGAAGCAAATCCAAGCATAATCTGGCGCAATTCGCCAACAGACTTTAAATCTTTGTAGCGTTCACTAAGCTCGGCCGCATACGGATAAGCCGCCGCATGAGACAATAAAATATGAACGATTTTACGGTTACCGGATGCGGACAGAGCCTTGGGATAATCGCTAACCCAGTATTGTCCGACCTTAGAATTATCCTGATAAGCCACGAAAAGGACATAAGCGTTAATCAAGAACAAAATACCGGACAAATACAACAGATTAGAACTCTGCGCACAGAATAAATAAACAAAAAACACTGCGGCAACAATCCCCGCAGCCGCTAAATAAGAAATACCTTTGACCCAATCACCAAGCTGCTCATTAATGTAAATAGAAAAAGTATCGCTTAAAAAATCATACTTATCAAATAAAGCAAATTGATTAATCATCGCCCAAACGAACAGACCGGCCACAAGGGCTAAAAACAAATTTTGCAGGATTTGAGAAAAAGACAAGATAAACATAATTGCCAAAGAAAACAAATACATCTTAGTCAAAATGCCGATAATTTCGGGACTGAGATTCGCCCCGACAAAAACATTATAAGCACCAGCTTTGGCAAACAAACAAAAATTGAGGCTCAAGAGCAAGAACATCAAAACCGATTTAACAAACAAATTCAAAAGATAAGCCCCAAAGTTATAAACTTTTAGCTTAACTTTTCCCTTATTATCCACAACAACGGCAACAGGCTGATTATCAACAAAAACATCATCCATTTTTCAGATTCTCCGGCAAAAAAGTTTATAAATCTAAGACATTTAAGCACAATCAACAGCATATTTAAAGCAAAAATCCCCGAGATTGCACAACCTCGGGGATAAGTAAGAAACTTCGAATAAATGATTATCTTGAGTAGTACTCGATAACCAAATTCGGTTCCATTTCGCAAGCGTACGGAATGTCTGCAAATTTAGGAACAAACGTATATTTTGCAGTCATTTTTTTAGCATCAACTTCCAAATAGCCGGGGAAATCACGCGTAGTAGATTCCAAAGCTGCAGCGACTAAAGGATTCTGCTTAGATTTTTCTTTAACTTCAATAACGTCACCAACTTTAACCATATAAGAAGGAATGTTAACTCTTTTGCCGTTAACCAAAATATGATTGTGGTTAATGAATTGACGAGCGGCAAACACTGTTGAAACAAACTTAGCTCTGAATACAAGGTTATCCAAGCGGCTTTCGAGCAAACCAACCAAGTTTTCGGCGGCATCGCCTCTTCTTCTGATAGCTTCGGCATAATACCTGGCAAATTGTTTCTCAGATATGTTGCCATAAGAACTTTTCAATTTTTGCTTAGCATACAATTGCTCGCCGTAGTCGGTCATTTTTTTCTGTCTTGCACCATGCTGCCCCGGAGCAGTTTCTCTTCTGGCAAAAGAAGAATGCTCTTCTCCGAAGATGGAAGCGCGGTAACGACGAGTAGCCTTTTTCTTAGCGTTTTCAATACTTTTCATAAAATTTTCCTTAAATTTTTTATTAAAACAACATTATTGTCTCGGTAGTTTTGGCCTTGTAACGAATCACGAACAATTCATACAAACCAAACGGGGCGCAATACCAACAGAAAGCGTCCGCATTCCCGAAAGTGTTTAGAAAATAACACAAAAAATATATTTTTCAAGTAAAATCTTCACTTAGAGCTGGATTTTTAGCAAAAAAATAACTAGAATCAACCACGGAAAGAAAATGGAAGGAAAATCCGAGACCATGACATACAACTTTTTATTTCAACAAGCATTACAATTACACGAAGCCGGCCGTTTGAACGAGGCGGAACAAATTTATCGCCAAATTCTGCAAGCAACCCCCGACAATCCGGATATATTGAATTTACTGGGTTTGATTGCACAAAGCAAAGGCCTTGATTATGAAGCCGTAAGTCTGTTTTCCAAAGCCATCCGCCAGAGTCAAAACCATGCTCCCTACTATTTTAATATTGCCGTATCATATGAAAACATCGGCAAACTTCATGAAGCCGTTGAAGCATATAATAAGGTGCTTAAACTTTCCCCCGAGACCAAAGAAACCTACCATAAATTAGGTTGTTTATATAAAAAGCTAAATAATCTTCCGACCGCGATAAACTATTTCGATAAAGCACTAAATCTTGACAATAATTATATAGAGCCGCAAATAGAAAAAGCACTTTTATCATCCACACCGCAAACCGAGCTTGAAAAACTAAACAAACTCTACCCTAAGTCAGCCCAGATATTATATCATTTAAGCCGTATTTTTTATTTTAATCAGGACAACGAAAACGCCCTGTATTTTGCACAACAAGCCTATGACCAGGCTCCGACCGAACCGCAATATTGCTTTAACTTAGGTCTGTGTAAAGAAGCAACGGACAACATCACCGAAGCGGAGGATTTGTACCGTCAGGCAATAAAAAATGCAAAAAAATACATTGATGCGTACAATGCTCTTGCCGCCCTTTTAAGCCGCCAAAAAAGATTTAATGAGGCCGAAGCATTGTTTAAAGAAGTCATGAATTTATCACCGCAAAACATCGCTGCCGGAATAAACTATGCCGACATGCTCTACCGCGCCGGACGCCTTCAAGAAGCCATTGAACGCTATCACGATATCTTGCCCTTAGCACCGAACAGTCCGGAACTTTCCAACAATTTTGGCATAATCTTAAAAGACTTGGGCGATTACGAAGAGGCGTTAGGCTTGTTTTTTAATGCTTTATCCAAGCAAAAATCCTGTGATGAAATTTCAATTAACATAGCCGAAACCTTGACTCTGCTGGCACGAAAAGCCCCCAAAAAAGCCCAAGAAATAGCAAAAAATTGGCTCAAATCATATCCGAACAATATTTTTGCCCGCCATTTCAACCAAGAAGACGTCGACAAAGAATATGCATCCAAACTCTTTGACAATTTTGCCTCAACTTACGAAAAAACACTAAACAAAATCAAATACAACATCCCGAACGAACTCAAGAAAATACTAAATTCGCCCAAAGGCTTGATAATAGACTTAGGCTGTGGCACGGGCTTGGTTGCACAAGAACTAAAATCGGCAGATAACACTTTCATCGGTATAGATATTTCTCCGGCCATGTTAAAGATTGCAGAAACCAAAAAACTTTATAAAGAATTGATTTGCACAGACATCACAAACTGGCTAAAAAAATCCCTTCCGCAAAATACAAACCTCATTATTGCGGCAGATGTCTTTTGTTATATGAAAGATTTAAGCGAAATTATCAAAACCTGCGCCCCCTACCCGCTTTGTTTTACGATTGAAAAATCGCCAAGCGGCAAAACAGAACTTTCCGCAAGCGGACGTTATCAACATAGCCCCCAAGGAATTAACGATTTGTTAAGACAAAACGGGTACGCTGACATAATCCAGAAGAAAATAAATTTAAGACAGGAAGACCAAACAAATGTAGAAGGACTGATTTTTTTTGCGACATAAAACAAAGGAGGCCGCCATGGATGAAGAATTAATAGATATATACGATGAAAATATGAACCCGATTGGCATGGCTCCCAAATCGCAAGCGCACAAAGAGGGTCTTTGGCACAAATCATTCCGTTGTTGGGTAATAAAAATCACCCCTGAGCACAAATGCAAAGTCTGGCTCCAACTGAGAAGCAAAAACAAGCAGCTGTATCCGAAATTACTTGCCACATCGGTAGCCGGCCACCTCAAACAAGGAGAAAACAATCGCGACGGCATCCGAGAAATAAAAGAAGAAATCGGCCTAAACATTTCCAAAGAAAATCTCGTCAAACTCTTTACCTCAAAAAAATCCTACCGCAACGACGAGATGATAGATAATGAATTCAACCCGACATATTTATACGAAACCAAGCTTAACTTTTCAGATTTAACGCTGGCACCTAATGATGTTGACGGAATATTTGAGTTTGATTTAGAAGATTTACAAAATATGTTCAACCACAAAATAGAAAAAATATTTTCATCCGGCTTGGTTCGTAATGAAGATACAAACGAACAAGAATACAAATCAGGCTATTTCCGCTATGAAGATTTTGTCCCGCACGATGATAGCTATTATCAAAAGGTCTTTTCCACAATCAAACGCTATTGTGATTCCCAATCCCCCACCCAAGCCGCTTAGGCATTGACAAACATCAATAAAAAAACTAAAATGACTCAAGATTTTAGAATTGGTCTGATATACCCAGCATCCGTAGATTCTGAAATTTGTCATTAAAAGATATATTTTTAACGACCAAAGTTTCAGTAAGCGGATATGTCCCCTCGACTTCTGAAAACGCACCCTGCAAAGACATATTTTGTAGGGCTTTATATTAGAAAGCTCTGCCCGACGAGAACAAGTGGTTTATTAACCACGCTGTTCGAGGCGTATCTCCGCCACAAAAAAACGCCC
>CALXPT010000003.1 GCA_944390355.1 uncultured Alphaproteobacteria bacterium
ACCGATATCAAAGGATTTGCAGTCCTCTGCATAACCATTCTGCCAACCGGCCAATTTGTAAGTACCAATCGCACTCACCCACTCAACAGAAACTATATATACCCATTTTTTTTGAAACGTCAAGTAAAATTTTTCAAAAATATGCACAATTTAAAATATTTTTGAGAAAGGCAAGAAAAATCAATTTTCTAACTCTTGGCGTAATTTATCAATACGGGCAATCCACTCCCAAAAATTTTCATAACCTTCATAAGGAATATTTTGCAGTTCGGCACCCACTTTAGGCCCGCCGACAGGATAGACGGGCCGTTCATAACACACCTTGGTTGAACAACTGCAAAGCCCGATTCCTAGAAATATGAGGCTGAGAATAAATTTTTTGCCGCCGTTGATTATCATAGGTTAACTCCTCAATTTTCAAAGTAGCGATTCTTTGCTTTTCATGAGAGATTCCCAAGAAATAAACCGAAACAACAATCGCCAAAAACAAACTACCCCACAAAGCCAAACGCATTACACCCCCGCAATCAATAAGATAAAAGCCCTTGCCACATGTTCGACATATTCGGGTTTAAAAAAAGAAACGGCAGTAACAATAACCGCCGCCCCGATAATTAAACAAGGTTTCATATTTTGCTTAAACAGCTCAAAAACTTTTTTCAACATTTCACACCTGCCAAACGGATTCCCTCAAAAATCATATCATCATCGTATGGTTGCCTGCCATTTTCATGCTTAATTATCGCTTTAATCAAGTTTGCAAGCAACACACCATTACCATGCAAATCAACTTTTTGCTTGGCTGATACATTCAGAGCAGAGGCCACGGAATGAACATAAGCCAAAGTGTCATTTTCATTTGGCGGAGCCCAACGAGATATAATTTTTTCAATAGTATCAATTTGATATTTTTCTTGATAATTAAGCAAAATCTTAGCCATAGCCCGAATCCCGTAAACCGGCGATTGAAACACACAAAAAGAACTGTCAGATTGAATATCTGACAGCCCTTCCCATTTATCGCCATGTCTTATATTTCCGGGATTATTATTGCGAATACCACGCACTTTCATAAATCACCTTCCTTTTTTTTCAAGCATCAATTCAATTTTGACCTTAAGCTCGGTTAAAAGCTCATTATTTTCACGCAGGGCTTTATTAAGGACATCAAATTTAGTAATCGTGATAGAAGAATCACGTTCCAAACTGGCAACTTTTGTCTCAATAATTCCCTGCCACTTACCAAAGCGAATAAAATTAAACAACACACCGCATAAAGATAAGACCACACCAAAAGCTTCCCAGTTCATGGTTTTATTCCCACGTTATGGCGTCAAGCTCTTCTTTGCCTGTGCAGGCATCAATCTGTGCTTTGAGAGCAGTTGCCTTTTCATGGCAGGAATTAGACCATTGAGCGAGAGCGACAACCAACCCCATAAGCTCGGAAGCCGACAAGTCTATTGTTGTATTGTCTTGGCACATCCAAGTAATTGTGGGTGTTTCGGCAGACATTGTCAGAACCGACATCGCCTGTGCAGCACAAGAAATACGTTGACAACTCACTTGGTCGGAATCAAATATTTTGCCCATATATTCAAACCCGCCTTGTTCGGCATTATCTCTTGCTTGGTTAATTTCTTCACGCTTTAAGGCTTTGAGCTCATCAAGACTTGGGCTTGGAATTTCGACAATCTGATATTTTCGCGCTCCCAAGTCTTGAATGGTTATACCTTCGTTTTCACTTACAAATTTATAAGCCTTGTCATATTGACTTAAATCAAAAATTTCATTTATCTGCATTATCCTAAGCTCCTTGTCCTATTGCTATCCACTCAACACCACCTGTGCCAGTTGAAGAAAAATAATGAACCCCGCCAACAAAAGATGTAGTTGTTTTTGACTTTATATAAGCAACTCGTCCACCGCTTTGGTCTTCATTCGGATTGTAAAGACTTATATCAATATTATAATCGCTATTTGCGTATGGTTTTGCAAATGTAAATGTTTCTGACCAGTTAGGTTTTTTTACGGTGCTTTTACCTCTCTGAATCAGTTTTCCGCTTTTCCATTTTTCCCAAGTAATATTGTTTATTTCTCCTTGCTCAACAACATAGTCAATATTACTTGAAACATTGCTAAGGTCTGTATCAGCTTTGCCGCTCAATCCTTGAATAAACTCTGCCGCCTGCACTTCACTCGCCCCAGCCGCACTTGAATACAAAACAACATAAGCACGATAAACAACGTGGTCTGGGTTTACTTTTGCTCCGTCTTGGTAGGTAGAGCAAGCTCTTGAGAAATCATATTTAGGTACATAGTTATTACTACCACCCGTTTCATTATATCCTTTTACAAGTTCTCCTTTATAAAACATTCCCTCTTCGTCATCTGTGTTCAAACCATTTACATAAGTCCCGCTATCTGTAACATCTCCAGTCCATAATTGGCCTTTAATATTTGGCAAACTCTCACCACCAAAAATAACAGGTTCTTGACCAGCTTTCAAATATACTTCTGAAAGCATAGGTACTTTGAATCTTTCATTACTTGTATCCAAACCAAAGAAACCGCAAAAGCCATTAGCACTAACTGTGTTGTTAAAATCGCTTATCGTTGTGCTTTGCAATTTACCGTCAACAAGCATTTGATAAACATCGGGAAACTGAGCTTGAGTATATTCTGCCCCGTCGCACCAAGCCCCACCGTTAGGAACAACCGTACTTACAGTATATTTTACATCTCCGATATTACCAAATGATGCTTTTTGTGAATATTGCTTTGATAACAAAGCATCAGCTTTGGCATCCAGAGCATACTTTTTTGCAGAATAATCTGTTTCATCGACTAAGCCATCGGTTTGAGTTGCCCAATTCTGAGCCAACAACACACTGGCATTAATTTCAGACTGTTTCTGGGTTACGCTTGCATTAAAATCTGCAATCTCACTTTGAACCTCATCAGCACAATCATTAACGGATGAAAGAATACTTTCCGTTTCGCTTTTATATTCCGAACATTGATTGACACACACGTCAAGAATATTTTTTTTATCTTGAACATACGTATCAATCTGGCTCTCGCATTCATCGGTATAATCATCCAAATCGGACTGACACGCACCGGACACATAAGTATCAAGCTTTGTCTTTGCCACTAACACCTCAGCAGCTGTTGTCTGCTCAATCTCCGATTTTTTCTCCAAAACAAACATACTAAGATTAGGCTTGGCAATATTTTGCATATAAGCATTGATTTCCTCTTCACCGTTTCGAATAAACGTATAACCTTCGGGATTAACCTCCAAATCAAGCTCATTTATAACGGCATCTAAGTGATTTTCATCAACGTTAATAACAACCTCCAGACTATGCGTCGCATCATCAACATAAATCACATCACACATGGTTAATCCCCTTTAGTAAATTGCTCAACAACCTTAAAATATGCTTTACGATTAGGATCAGCCGGATAGAAAGTAAACCTCTGTCCGTCGACAAATTGAATTTCAATATCCGTATAATAAATCCCGACCGGCACATTGGTATCATCGGGCGTTAATTGCAAAATTGTTTTTCCGTTATCCGCATCATAATGATTTGCAACTTCTTTGGTTATAACCGGCAGAGATTCGGCATCTTTACGAACCTGCATACGAATAACGGCGTTATCTAAATTAACCGGTATTTTTTTTCCGTTTTGCCGACGAGCAAAAGAAAGAGGGATATTGAGAGTATCCCCCTGAGTTAACACAATACCGGCAGCATTCATTTTAGAACTCATATTAATCCTCCTCTTTAGCTTTAATAAAATAATTTACGGCCTGGTTTATAGGTGTAACGTGAGAACCATTGTAAATCTCACTTGAATCCGAAGCCTTAAAAGTTGCCACATCTTTTTTAGAAGTAGACAACACCTCATCATCATATCCGCGATAACTAGAAGTAGAAACATCCGTTTGAGAAGAAGAAAAAGCCCCACTTTTATCTAAAATCCCCGTACCATGATAAGAGCCTATTCCCAAAGATAAATTTCCTTCTATTTTAGGCAAAGATTCAGCTTGGGTAGTATAAATATCTTCAGCAGAATCACCGCCCAACCCACGCAAAAATTTTCCTCGATAATCAGGCACGTTAAAAGTTTTAGTACCATCGCCCGTCCCAAATTGAGTACCGATTAAAGCAAACAAATCGGCATATTCACTGCGGCTTACGGCTTGCCCATTGCATAAAAGCCAGTTTCCGTGATTTTCAGATAAGACGGAAGCCTTAATATCCCCCAATTTCAGTGCTGCATTAAATGAAGACAAAAGCTTATCTTGCAACTCTTCAATCTGAGATTTAAGCTGAGCAAAATTAACCGCATCTTTATCAAGAGTAGCAGTGCGCACATTTTTAATTTGGAAATTGCCTGCATCAAAATCATTTTGCATCGGTGTACGTCCGTCTTTAAGCAAACACTGGCTCAAACCATCGGCAAAATTATTATCTTCTTCATCATGATGATCTGTAACAATCTCAATCCCGTTACGCCGATCATCCTCCCAGTTATGGATTCTGGAAAAATTTCCGTTAGAATCAAAAGGCATAATTAGTTTCCTCCTATAAAAGCCCCATCAAAGCACCGGCAGCACCGGAAATAATGTTCATACCCAATTGATTTTGAGCTTGAGCATTAGCCGCTTTATTGGCATTAATACGATTTTCCGCCGAATTTTGAATTTGATAAATCTGCATATTTTTCTCATATCCGGTCGGAGAATTTTGCAACAAAGCATAGATTTCATTAATCGGCAGAACTCTGGCACTATTCGTAAAGTTCCCAGCCGAAATAGCATCTTGCAAAGATTTTGAAAATGCATTTTGTCCTGCTTCAACCGATTTATAAGCAGCCTGATTAAGAGCATCATTTTGTTGAGACTGCAAATCATTCATCGCCCGCTGATAAGCCTCGCTCCCGACCGATAATCCCTGATTAGCCAATCTGGTCTGCAAATCCGAAGTCTGCTGCTGAAATTGCGGATTAAGCTTATCGACATAAGAATTGTAAGTTGCATTTTCTATCCGCTCTCTGGCCGCATCGGATCCATCGACCGAATAAATATAGTTAGGTCGATTAGCCAAAGTCTGGCTTAAGCTATAAGCCTGCTGAGCCATATTTGCGTTAGAATCATCCGCAACGGAAGTATCAATATTTTTCAAATATTTTAAAATTTCATTTTCCGCCGTATTATAAGAAGTAGATGCCCCGCCGGCACCAAAAATTTTTCCAATTGATTTACTCATTTTATTAACTCCATTTACATTCATTTTTTAACATAGAAAAAATAAAAGCATCTTCACCGTTTTCACGAAATTTCCGAAGATGCCCTTCTTTACGAAAACCAAGCCGCTTAACCAAATCCAAACATTTTTGATTTGAACGGCTAACCAACAAACTGATGCGCCGGCATTGCAGCACATCAAACGCGGTATAAAAAATGTAGCGCAACACCTTAAGTGTACACCACCTTTTATCTTGCGTATAAATAGTCCACCACACGTCACATTGAGGACGATAATTATGAAAGATTAAAGCCCCGCAAAGCTTTCCCGAGCGAACGAACCCGACTGTATAATTCTCTCCGACCCAATCAAAGTTTTCACCTAATCCGGCACAAACCCATTGAGCAAGTAAATTATCTTTATCTTGAACAATTTCCATTTCAGCCTCAAAAAAAACTATTACAAAAATCCGCTTCCGACCTCAAAACGCAGATTAGTTTCATACCACTCAATCGAATTTCCCCTCGTTTTAGTTTGAAAAACAAGACTGAACTTAAATCCCGTAGATGAGGTAGAAATCCATTGACTGTTAATGGTTGTTTTCAAAACCGCCCAAAACACACCGCTCGGAAATTCTTTTGAACTCCACAAAGATTGATTCCACAACGTCAATTTGACAGCTTTTTCACCGATATTTTCCTGATAAGGCTGAGATTCGGTATTAAAATCGGTATTTGCATAAATCGTAAGAGCATAATCATTAAAAGACTTTGTTCTCGGGTTAAGAAGCTGCAGTTTTTTAAGCCCGTCAACAGCTAAAGAACTATATGCCTGCTCAACTTTACCCTCAATCGGATCAAGATTATCGCTGTACCCCTCATCAAAAAGCATAACACCTGTCGTTGTGCCGAAATAAGCCCGTTCATTATAACACCCCCAACAATACGCATTCAAATTTGTAAACCGACACCAAGCACCCGTATTCAAATTGACGACATGCTGCTCAAATTGTTGATTAACCGGCACATTAAAAATCGCATACCCGCCGCGGCTATATATAAGGGATTGCCAACCAAATTTATCGGCACCGACGGCTGTTCTGGAAAGAACCAAACCTCTGATTTTATCCGAAAAAGCAATCTGAGAATTACTGGCCTGAGACAAAGGCAAGGCCTTGGAAAGAGGCAAATAGCCATCGCGCGTAATCACCACGATATCCGCTTGATAATTCATAATACAACGGTATCCGATTGGCTTGCTGATTTGAAAAGAACCTTTAAGAGTCCAATCATCGGCAGAATTAGGATTTTTTCCGCTGTAAACCAAGGCCTCACCTTCAGAAGTAATAAACACGGTCAAATCATCCATACCTTGACCGCCATCTTGTGTCCAGTTAGCCACAGCCACCAAATAACCGCCGCATCGAGCAATGGTTGTTAAATCAAAACAAAGCAAGTTTCCTTGAACTTCTGCGGCATTTTCGGAATACCAAACCTTAAGCGAATTTTTTTCCACAAACCACAAACGTTGTTTCGAAGAATTAACGTTAACCAATTTTTCGGGAATTAAACCTTCACCTTCGAATTGGACATCGGCCCAAATGTCACCGTCATTATCATCAATATAAAAAGTCTGAGGCATGTCTTGGCCATTTACTGCAAAGAGACGGTTTTTAAACTGTGCACATTGCCATTCATCATTTTGAAAAGACTTATCAATCTTTTTGGCATCCTTAGCCGAGGTAATATCCCAAAGTTCTCCGCCGCCAAAAGCAAAGAATCTCTTTTCTCCGCCTTCGGGATTAAATTCCGCCAATGTTTTGACCGCATGTTCCATGTTAACATAAGGAACATAGCCTTTGCGCAAAACGACTTTGGTTTCGGAAGGCAAATAATTATCCATGGTAATGGCGTCGGTTTCTTTCATCAAATCCAAACTGTCGCGAGCATTCAAACCACCGATTGGAGCCGAAAGCACATAATTTCGCGACTTGTTGGCACGACTAATTATCCTTTTGAGCATAAACAATCACCCCCTCGCTAAATTGCCGATTAAATTCACCATCCAAAGCAATATCCCTTAAAGCCAAACCTGAGGCAAAACATTTTTTGACCTCGCTTTCATATTCGTTAAACTCTTCTTCATAAGGCAAGCCGTTGCGTTTATACCAACGCCAAAGGATACCGAGTTTCACCAAATAATCATCAAACAACGGAACATCGGTATTTTTGGTTATCTGATTTTTCTCGGCTTGTTCGCAAAACTCAGCCTCAGGGTCATAGCAAACATTTTCCGAGCGATAATTAAAAACAATCTTCAATCCTTCATCGGGTTGCTCCAAAAAGACAAAACGCCCGTTTTGAATTTTAAATCTCACCCCGATGCCTTTAATGTTAAAATACTTATCGCGCATATATTCGGCCGGATTCAAAGCCCCGACAACTTTTTCGTTTTTATCCTTTACAAACACCGTGTTATGAACCAAAGAAAAAAAGTCAGGACAAAAATCCCGAATATAATAAGTTTTTTTATTTTCATGAGTTTTCAAAACCCCCTCTTTAATTAATTCTTGCCAATCACCGTAACGACGTAAACTCTCCAACGTAGATTTCGCAATACTCAAAAAAATTGCCTCATGCAAAGATGAGGAATCAAACAAATTTTGCGGTTTTTGCGTTGCCGCCAAAGCCGCCGCATCTTGACAAATTTCTAAAATACTAGCCATTAAACCTCTCCAAATTTTAACCAAAAGAAATAAAAACCCCGCCCCAATCCCGCTCTGCCCCGCAGACTATCCTTTTTTCACTTTCAGGAACTATTGTTTTTTACTGCCCGAAGTAGTTTTGCGTTTTTTCAGTTGAGCAATTTGCTCTTTTAACCGCGCAATTTCAGACAAATAAAATTCCTCTTTTTTCTGCCAAAGATTAATTTTGGCATTAGCTTTGGCATTATCCAAAAACTTAATTGCCAAAGCCCTCTCCCGAACCACACCAAGGTCTTGAGCTTTTTCATCACTAAGTTCGGACAAAGCTTCAACCGTAAAAATACCGCGATATTTCAAGGATTCGACTTCAGCCGCCGACAAAAAAGCAAATTGTTCCAAAGGAGCCCCTTTCTCAATTTGTTTTTTCGACAACAAATAGCGATTATATTCGGTCGGAAACCGCCTAATTTTATCAGCGGTAGCCGGTTGGTCGAAAACATCATAACTATCGCGTACGCGAATTTCGACAAAGCAAACATTTTTAAAAACCGGCAGTCCGTTTTCATCGAGCGCATCGGTTTTAACGGCTCGATCATAAAATCTGGCCGCCACGTCTTTATCTGCTTTACTCTTGTTAGCATCAATCATCTGTTGAAACAAATCAAAATCCAAATCCATGGGAAGCTCCTAAAAAAATGTTATTTTTTCAAAAAAATCGTGCCGGCAGAAATATTTCTGCCGACACAAAAAAAGCAGCATCAAGCTGCGGAGGTATAATAAGAATTTTTACGAAAATTATAAATCACGTTTAATCCTCGACAGAGGCATCAATCAATACACCCTGAACCGACGCATTAGACATGGTCAAATTACCGGCCCAACCGACGATTTTATACAAAGCATCTTGATTAACGGCCATACGATCTCCGCCGATAACTTTCATATTGCGGTCTTTATGCGGACGCAAATAAATGTAATCGGTATTAAGGAAATACATATGCTTGTCAGGACAATAACCGCCTTGACCGCCATCACAAACCATATCGGCACCTTTAAATTTCAGGGTCTGGAATCCGCTGTCAGCCATTTTAGGATCGCTAAAACGCTGTAAAGGAGTCAAACTTTCTTCAAAGGTGGAATAAAGGTCATCACCGGCAATAATCAAATCCGGTTTATCGGTTCCTCTGCACAAAGATTGATACATTTTGTGCATAGCCCCACCGATAGTATCCTTAGTCAGAGCCGCCGAAGCGGTTGTAGACTTATTACGCCAAAACTCATTACCCGAAGTCGCACGGTTAATTCCACCAACCGTACCGGTTTCCGGAGCATCGGCCACCAAGAACTTCAAACCGCCGATTTCCTTTCCGGAACTACCCGTACCGTCGCTGTAAATAGCTTTAGACATCTGATTACTCATAGTCTTAAAAGCATTTTCGACTCTCTTTTCGAACAAGTCGATAATTTTTTCCGGACCGGAGTTTTTAAGTAAATCTTCGCCGGAAATGGCAACCGGAACGGCACACAATTTTAATGCATATTCGGCAGCACTGAAAAGCTGCTTTGGAGAATAATCAATAGCATCATAACCATTGTACCAAATCATATCGCCTTCACCGTATTCAAGCTCTTCAAGAATTTTAGAACCGCCCGAAATTTCGCGAATTTTACTTTTATCTTTTAAATGATGTAACAACGCATTATTTTTACTGACATTATCTGCCAATTCTTTACTGCGGTAAGCCAGAGTCGTTGCAAGAGCATCACTATAATTACTATTAGCCATATAAATATCCTTTCAAAAAATAAATTTAATAAACACTATGCCCCGATAACCCGCTCAAGGATTTGACGAGTAGAAAGTTTTTCTTCGGGAGAAGAACCGACTTTTCCTTTAGCCTCAAAAGCAGCCTTCTGGGCTTTCTGAGCCTCTTCGGCCTTAGCCTTCAAGTTTTTGTTCATCTGAGCATCAATCAATTGCGCACGCAGCTGCGGCACCAACCATAAAGACTGCTGATAAGCATCTTCATAATCGAAAGCCAAACGTGCATTAAGCAAAGCAAACATAACATCTTTCACCAGAGAAAAATATTTGTGTTTAGGTTGCCCGTCTTCATCTTTAGCCTGCAAAAAATTCATCAATAACGAATTAGCAAGCTGGTTTTCGCGCATTGCGGAAACTTTTTTAAGTTGATTGCATTCCGCTTCAAGCCTGTCAATTTTTTCAGCCAAAGAACACATCATGGGATGAGTATCAACCACCGGCACATCAGGCACGGCATTTATTTTCACCCCATAAGCATCAGCCAAAAACTTAACCCCTTCCGCGGGAGCTTTTTCAAACAAATCATCAACTTCGGCAAGAGCCTTTAACCAAGCTTTGGCATCTTCAAAACCATATTTTTTGAAACGCTCTTGACGAGGTTCGGCAAGCTGAGAAACCCAAGCAAAAGCATCGACTTGAGAAGACAAATCTTTAAGTTTTTGCTCATTTTCAGCCTCATGATTAGTCAAAAACACACGCCACTCACGCGGCAGCAAGCCGAATGTTTCAGCCATCTGTTCACCAAAAGAAACGGGAGGGTTCAAAAATTTATCATCCCCCTCGCCGTCCATTTGATTCGGAACAATCTCCACCACCTCGGCAACTTCAACATTGCCATCGGGTTTATTGAGTTGTTCTTTAATAATATCTCTGATATCTTTTTTACTCATTCCAAATTAACCTCTTATAATGATTTAAAAAAACCGTCCAACTATCCAGACGGCATTTTTTTTCTTGTTGAAACCGAACACTTTTACGAAAAGCATCCGAATAATCGCTGGCCATAGCCAAATTATTTTGACTAAGGAAGCGTTCAATATCATGGACGGATGAAGCAATTTTTCCATCAGGTAAAACAACATCTTCCGTCCACTCTCTTGAAAAATAGGTCATCAAAACCTCCTTTTTTAATGTTTTTGTTAAGGAGAAATTAAACATTTTGTTTAACAATAATAAAAAACATAGGACAAATCCATGCTGAGAAAAAACTTAATAATATCGGCCGTCGCAGCATTATTTGCAATTGAAGGCTACTTTATCTACCAAGAGCATATCAAACCGGAGAACATCGCCATCAAACAGATTAACGATATCCAAAAAAGTATAACCTCGTTAACCGACAAATGCCGCAGCTCCATCTGGACAACCCTGCCCGACATTAAGGACAGACATATTTTGGATTCGCTGTATGGGAGAGCCACTCAAAAAGAAAATGAGTGCCTCAAAAAAGAATTACTCTCACTCATCAAACAAACATACGACCGCCCGCAAGACCAAGAACTTATGTTTCAATTGGTTGACAGTTTGGAAAAAAACACAATTCAGTTTTACCAAACCGGCATCAACCAAAGCATCTATTGCAAAGTCAAAGACAATCCAGACTCATACGACTGCGGCTCTTTTGCCAAATATATTTCCGCCCCGACGGAATGGAATCGCCAGCTTTTAAGATTGTATGAATTCGTCTTAACACGCAAATATTCTAAAGTTTAGCCTTTTCATCAGCCTTGAGCTTCTGTTCTTGAGCCTGCAAATTCAACTCTTTGTTAGAAAGAGAGATTTTGGCAGCCTCGGCATTTTCTTTAAGAGCAACTTCACGAGCTTTGAGAGCATTTTTCTCTTTTTCAATTTCATAATTATTCTGAATCTGCATCATCTTGAGTTGGTCATCAACACTCAACTGTTGAGATTGATAAGCAGCCTCAGGTAGCGACTGAGACACTTTAACATCTTGAGCCGAAAGAGAAGGAGTCTCAACTTCAAGCTCCGATTTAATTTGCGCAAAACAATTTTCCACCACACTTTCAAATCCCCTTGCATTAGGCATACTGGCCACAACGGCCGCAATCATTTTTTGATACATCGGCAACAATTTCGGCTGCAAAGAAACGAGCTGAAAAGCACCTTGAATAAGCTTATGAACGGTCTCAACCGTAGAAACGACTTTAGCCTCCTCTGCGGCTTGATTGAACACGGCATCGGTTTCGACACTCAGCACCATATCCCGCATTTTATCCGTTTTGAGCAAACGGATAGCCGCCTGAACAAGAGCTTGATTCTGGCGTTCCTCGGCCGTTAAAAATGAAGCCAGATTATCGGTCGAAAACTGCTCGCAAATAATCTCGGCTTTCAACCGATACAAATCACAAATAAACCGCTGCATATCATTTTGTCGGTCTTGATTGCGAAGAGTACCGAAATTAGTTTTTTGCTTAACGGCCGTTGCAGTATCATCGGGATTAGAAGTCCCGCGCATAATATCCGAAATACCGGTAACCCGATAAATATTTTCAATAATATCGTCCCTGCGAGCTGCTAAAGCCTGCAAAGCGCTGATATATTGTTCAATCGGCATAAAATCGACAATTCCCTTAATACCGCCGGCATTTTTAAGTTTATCAAAATCTTGCACGGCCACCAAAGAAACATCTTTGTTCAAAATATCGGCCAAATGCGGAAACGAGCTGTCATAAGCCCCCGTAACTTTAAGGGCTTTCATAGTCAAGCTCATCCGGTCAACCACGCCGCCGAGTTCTTCAATATCGGCCTTAATCATGGCATAATCGGGAACAGGAATAATGCTTCCGTTTGCCAGCGTCGCAAAAATCGGTTTAGGACAAGGGAAAAAGCCCTCAACGCCGAGCGGATTCTCAATTTCCTTCAAAAAGAGATTGGCATTATTTTGGCATACCCACAACACACGCTTTGAAACCTTATCCCAAATTTCATAAACCTTAATCTGCTTATAGTCATCATCGGGAACGGAAGGCCCCAACACGGCTAAAGCTTTTTCTTCGCCAAAGGATTCGAAAATACTTTTACGGCACAAATAATGAATTCTGGCCACCCAGTTAACGTCTTCCCAAATTCCGACATTTTCAAAATCCGCCAAAAAGTTTTTAGGATTAACATATTCGGAAATAACTTTTTCATCGGTTTTAATCAAGAGCTCCCGACCGTTTTCATCCAAGACGGTTGTAAATTCAGGCTTATAGACTTCCCACAAAATACCGCATCCGGAAATCAAAAAATCATTACGCGCATATTTAATCACCGAATCAAAATCAAACTTGCTCAAATCCCAGCACAAAACTCTTTCCAAGAGTTGGCAAGCCAAATTTTCGACCGGAGAAGAATTTTTATTCACCCGTGCGATACAAGGTCTCGGCTGTTTGAAATACAAAAACGGCTTAAGTGTCTCGATACCTGCCCAAAAAATATTGTTAGCCGTAGAAGATTTCAAACGGCTCAAGGCCGCTTTTTTCTCCAACTTATAATTATCTCTGGTTTCATCAACCAAATCAAAATAAGGTTGATAAAATTTTTCTGCCGCCTCAACTTGCTTCAACCACCAATCGGCAGAATTAGAATTTATTTGCATAAAGATTACTCCTCAAATTTAAATAACAAACTTTTATCACGAATAACCACGACATCATCTTGAATACTCGGCAGTTCGTCAAAACAATGAAACATGACGCGATCACCGACCTTAACATCAGCTTTAACATCCGGCCCGAGAGCCAAGATACGTCCGGTATTACGAATAATTTCGGTATTACCTTCCAAGATAATCCCGCCATCGGTTTTAGTTTTTGCCGCATCGGATAGGATAAGGATACGATCCAACACCGGCACAAAAGAATTTTTATCTACCACTTTGTATCTCCCAATTGACTTTGAAACATATCTTCCCAAGAAATCTGCCCTTGCCGATAAAAAGCAATCGGCTCAGCCGCATAGACTGGTTCGGCAAAAGTCAAGGCAAGAGCGTCCGCTTTATCTGGCGAACGCCCGAGCCTTTTTTTGACTTCGTCTTTTTCCTCCAACATCAAACGTCCCCGCCTGTCAAATTTTTTATTAACGGAGCACAAATCGCTAAAGAGCTCATCATCCTGAGGAAGACAAGGAGTCAAAACATCATTAAGCCAGAGATTAATACCATCCCACATTTCGGCGCGGCGATTGGCATATCTATCATCTAGACAAGCCTTTTCGCCAAAGTTCACCGCACGCACCACTTGTCGCAAACCTCTGTCTTTCAAAATATCATACACGCCGGCACCAACTCCGCCGACATCAACAAACATACGCTTGGGGCGAAATTTGTTAATAAAAAAAGTTGCCTGATTGGCAACTTCAACCACACTCAACTTAGCAAAACATTCAAACCGCTGGCAGCAGCGTCCGCGTCGAAAACAAAAAATAGTCTTATCATCGCCAAAGCGCGCCACATCCAAGCCGATAACAAGAGGAGAGTTAACCTCGGCAATCTGCGTATCAAAAGCCTTGCGCACAACAGCCGCAGCAATAAGTTTTGTATTACCTTGCCGAAGTGGTTCTCCGAGCCAAATATGCTCATAATCATCAGGATTGCATTGCTTGCACTTTTGAGCCTGCAGCTTAATTTCTTGCGGACAAAACGGATTATCATAATAATTAACTTTTACGACTAAGGTTCGCTCATCGGGATGAGCCGCCACCAAAACCCACAACGGGTCGTTTTCTTCTTCCCTGTTCATGGAAATCCAAATTTCGGAGCCGTCTTTGCGAATGGTCGGCTCCAAGATTTCCCAGCTTTTGCGCGTAATGGTCTGAGCCTCTTCAATCCACGCAATATCGACCCCTTCAAGCGACTTTATTTTTTGAGAATCTTGGTCGCGCAACCCTTTGAATATAAATTTCGTCTGAGTAACCCTATTCTCAATTTTGTTTTCAAAAATTTTATAATCATCTAATCCGTAAAAAGCGATTCGGTCGCACAAAAGTTTATAAACGGATTCTTTAATAGAATTTTGAATTTCGCGCAAACACGCAATAAAAAGTTTTTTCTGCCGTCCGAGTAATAATAAACTGTCGGCAAAAGCATAAGACTTTCCGCCGGCTCTTCCGCCATAATAAAATTTATTGCGATAACTTTCGCGCAACAAAGGTTCAAAAATTTTAGGTATCGCCACATTAACCTGTTTCACCCCAACCTCCCGTATGGTTAATCGACAAACTTAACCAACACCTGAGGAATTTCTTGTTTGGGAGGATCATCAATATCCTCGACTTTGGGTTTATCAAGCCCCAAAAGTTTAGCTTTACCCATAGAAGCAGAAACCATAGCCGCGGCCGCTTCTTTAGAAAGGGCGAGCTGTCTGGCCTCTTCCAATTCTTCAAGCAGCCTCTGGAGCGAAATTTTGGCATTTTGCATAGCCTCCTGCCGGATCTTATCCAGTTCATTTTTCACGGCAGCCGACTTCATCACCTTGGAGGCGGCATTTTCCGGATTCGCATATCCCGCCGCCCGAGCCGCCTCCACCCCCACGCCGCATTTGGCATAAGCCTCAATAAAGCGAATTTGCTTTAACGTTAAATTCCCCATTTGTCTTAACTCGTTTATCTGAAAATTAAATATAAATAACAACAAAAAAGGAGAACGTTGACGTTCTCCATAAACTCTTATACTCATCATATCACAAGTTATAGCAAAAACGAGATAAAAAGTCTCGAACTTTTTTGTCGCGACATTCATTTTCTTATAAGGCCTTGAAAAATAATAAAAAAAACGCTCTTGAAAACGCGACATTTGAATTTATATATAATAAAAAGGCACAAGGAGAACAACAAATGAGTAAAAAATTCAAGGACTTAATCAACAAAAGACGCTCAATATACAATCTTGATAACCAAATAACGATACCGGAAGAACAAGTAACGGCAATGATAAGCGAGTGCCTAAAACAAGCCCCAACAGCCTTTAACTCCCAGTCGGCACGCTTGGTCGTTCTCTATCAAAATGCGCACAAACGCTTTTGGACCAAGACTTTGCTGGAGCTCAAGAACATTGCGCCGGCAAACAAACATATAGCCTTAGAACAAAAAATATCATCATTTTCGAGAGCATATGGTACGATTCTCTTTTTTGAAGATGAAGAAATCATCAGCTTTCTGCAACAAAATTATCCGGATTATAAAGAGAACTTCCCGCTGTGGTCATTAGAATCGAACGGAATGTTGCAGTATTCACTATGGTGCATGTTTGCCGAATCGGACATAGGAGCATCTCTGCAGCATTACTCCCCGTTGGTAGAAAACTTTATATACACGGATTATCAGATTCCCGCGAGTTGGAAATTGCTGGCACAAATGCCGTTTGGCCGCATAACCGCACCGGCAGAAGAAAAAGAATACCAACCATTAGAGCCGCGATTACAAATCAAAAGATAGAAACATTCTAAAGCAAACGCCCCGAAGAATATGGGGCGTTTACTTTAGTACAAAAAAATCCTCCCCTAAAAAGCTAGGACTGGACGAACGTAATTGTAATCGTGATTCTTACTGTTGCTGTACACACTACCATCACCGAAGTACAATTGCCAAGCATTGTAAATAGAATACTCGGAAGAAGACCAATAGTAACCTGTATTCAATTTTGTTCCGCCGATTTTCCCTAACGCTATATTCAATACATCCTTATTACCATATATCGCATCTAATTCTCCAAAAGCAGGCAAGTACCAATCTCCGGCTAACGTTCCTTCCGTTTGATAGCTATTCACATAATCAAATGCAGGACAACTTCTCCCTATCTCCTTGCAATGTTCCAACACTAAACGCGTATTATGTTTACCTTGCCAATCTGCTGTTACCGTTGATGATGAACTATAATTTGATAATGTCGGTACATCAAAAAGTTCATCCGACCATAGTTTCCCCTCTGTATCCATAGCTATAGCCAGGTGATTAGTCGTATCAAACACAACACCGATTGGCGTTTTAGAAGCCACCATATTTGCATTACAGCTCATATCCGAGTATAAAATATCGCCAATTTTGCAGTTGCTGTAATCTGGTGCCGAACTACCGCCACCGTTATTGATAATTTCCGTAATTTGTTTTTCAAGTTCCGTGATTTTGTTGGTTAAATCAACCACCGTACAGTTCCATGCATTGCCGAACGGGCATTTGATTCCGCCGGTGCAGGATGAACTTGAGGTGTAACCTAAAGATGAACAGGTCGGGGTTTGAATACAGGCAGCCTCCGCCACACCGCTCAACAAACCACTCACCACCAAAGCCGATGAATATAATAAAATTTTTCTCATTTTCTTTCTCCTTGATAATAATTTCAGTTCTAAGTTATTGCTCAAAAGCGCAATAGTCGCACCAGTCGGTGCAGCCGGTTGCACATCCGGTTACAATGTATAAATTCGAGCATTCTTCAAACGTACAGACCGTGCACGGCGGACATTCGCTCTCCGTGCCGAGGTTCGGGCATTTTTTGCACTCCGAACACAAGATTGTGTCGCCTGATTGACAAGTCGTTGCTCTGTCCTCACAGCCCATTTCCCCGCAATCCAAATATCCGGTGCAGTCTTTCTCTTTGATTTTGTATTTTTCTTTGATTTTCAATCCGCCTTCGTCGCATTCCATACATGGTTCACCATCTACCTCATAACCGTCTGGAATTGAACCCAATGTGTATTTGTATTCCGCCGGACACGTCGGCGTACAACAGTCTTTGTATAACCCATTGCCGCAGACCGTACCGACACCTTTTAACGGTGCTTCACAAGTTACGTAATTACTCGGGCAGTCCGGAATACATTCGGCAAAATAGGTATTATTCAGAGGACAATATTTATTAGGCTTATAACCGCTCGGACATGATGATAAAGTATAGCCCATTCGGATACAGCTTTCGGCATCTCCTCCCCCTGGGGGTATAA
This sequence comes from uncultured Alphaproteobacteria bacterium, assembly GCA_944390355.1. Classification (GTDB taxonomy): domain Bacteria; phylum Pseudomonadota; class Alphaproteobacteria; order RF32; family CAG-239; genus HGM16780. The sequence continues at coordinate 17,728 of CALXPT010000003.1, forward strand.
CTTCCGGTGTGCCGCTTTCTAAATCCGTGCCGACAAAGTCCGCGCCGCCGCAATCAGCGGTATCGGTTATCCAACAAACTTGTGCAACCTTAACTTCCGTCCGCCCACTTAAACTCTCGGGAGATAAATAATCTTCAGAAAAGAGGTGTGTGTGAAGTGTGTGAACAAATGTAATTTTTTCTGAAGGAAGGGAAATATCGGCTCTCACATCCGGCGCAAAAATCGCCGCCGAAGATAACAGCCCAAACAACAAATAAACCTTGTTCATGATAAAAGTCCTTTCGATATTACTTATCTCCACGACTCGTATTATACCACAAGAAAAAAATCCTTTCAATAGAAATTTTCTATATTTTCCGCGGGTTTGGGCGAATTCTTTTGCATAAAAAAACTCCCGTAATAAAACGGGAGTTAAAACAAAAAATTTAACCAAAATTATTCGCTCGGCTGCACAACATTAATATCACTCACCTCAACCACCGGCTCTTGAAACATATGTTTAACCACCGCCCCCATAATGCGCACTTCATCCTTAGGAGTAATAATCAATCCGTTCCACCCTTCATTTTCAATTTCAACATCAATCGTACCGGTTGCATCACGAAAAACATAATGCTCATGCCCCAAACTACTGACAATATTACCTTTCAAAATAACCTTAGTATCATTAGATAAATTTTTCACTTCTTTCACTGTCATCATAGCCGTATTAGCCATCGGCCCGACAAATCCGCCATAATACTTTTTCTTTGCAAGAGCCAAATCGGCACAAGAAAGAGCAAAAATCATCACCACAATCATACTAAACCAAAATTTCCGCATAAAACAAACTCCTCAAAAATAAACCCAAACACAAGGAAAATATAATTCACAAATGCAGAAAAACAATAGATAAATCCGACTAAAACAAAGCATAAAAAGAAGAAAAAACAACACCATAATTTAGAATATTCGTATACCTTGAAATAAGAATATATAGGAATATATCCAACTCATCAGCAATTTAACAAAGGACCGAAAAAATGCCCGAAACACTCACACCAAATACTTCCAGCAACAAATTGCGCCAACTCAAATCCGGTGCTTTATTTATGCACAACACCAAACAAAGAATCTCGCGTTGTTTTGAAATTATATCTCCGCTGTTACCTGAAATTGAACATCTAATCTGGATAACACAACAAAACCGGATCACCAACACCGCTTACAAGAATCTCATTTTAGACAACTCGGAAGGCTACCGCAGTAAGATATACTTTTTTCCGATAGAAAGCATATCATACTCAGATACCAATTATCTAAAATTGCACCAACTGGCAACCAACCGACAGTCGATTTGTATTCTAGATGATAGTGCCCTGATAAAGAACCTAAAATCCGGACGCACCAAACGCCTGCTGCAATTATCGCCTTTATTTAAATATCGCCTGATACTCAGTGCCGCCCCGATATGTGTCGGACTTTTAGATTTATATACACAGCTTGAATTTATGAATCCGAAACTTCTGAAAATGAACAGAGCCCAATTTTCAAACATCTATCTTCAACCGATGACCGGCAAGTTTGACAACCTCAAGAAATGGTCAACAAGACAACTTGAACTAAAATTATTAGAAAAAATAACACCTTATGTATTAGATAACGACTTAGAGATAAACATTCCCGTAAAAAGATACAACTTTTATTTTAACTTAACCGAGAAGGAAGCCACGGAATATGAACGAGAAAAGAATGCCCTGCTGGCCAAACGGGATTATGTACATTTCATGGAACTGTTTCACAAATTTCAACACATCTATACACTTTGCGAAAGTAAGGTAAAAATGCTGTTTGAACTGATATGCCAGTTTAAATTCAAACAAGAAAAAGTAATAATCTATGTAAAATACATAGATGAGATTCGTTTTTTTCAAGAAAGCGGATGGTTTTCGCCGACAACATATACGGTATTAACCGGATTCAGCAACCAAAAGAAAGCACTTTATGACTTTACACACCATATAAACATAATGTTTAGCACATATGGTGTGGATAATTCAGCCTTAACTGTACCATGTTGCAATAATGTGATATTCTTTAGCCAAACATTTGATTACAAATTCAAATTGCAGGCAATCAAGAACTTGTCGAATCAAAAGGACGGAAAACAAATAAACATCTATGATTTCTGGGTAAACACCGGACTTGATGACATGATTCGCCAAAACTTGCGTATGAAGCACTTTGTAATCGAAAATGTTAGTCAAAACTTATCACAAGAGGAGGCACTCCGTCTATGAAAAAATACCTCGAAAAGAGTGTATACGACGCCACACAAGAAAGATTAAAATATATATTTGAAAACTTTGATAATATATATGTGTCTTTTTCGGGAGGCAAAGACAGCGGTTTATTACTAAATTTAGTATTAGATTACAAACGCCGCCATAACATAGATAAAAAAATCGGTGTATTTCATCAAGACTTTGAAGCCCAATACAAACAAACCACCGAGTTTGTAACCCGTATGTTTGAAAACAATATAAATGATATAGAACCCTATTGGGTCTGTTTGCCGATGGGGTCGCGTTGTGCAGTCAGCAATTATCAAATGTATTGGTACACATGGGATCCGGATGAAAAAGACAAATGGGTACGAGAAATGCCCTCTCAACCTTACATCATAAATCTGGATAACAATCCGTTTGATTTTTATAAATATAAAATGGTGCAAGAGGATTTATACGCTGAGTTCGGAGATTGGTTTTCCAGACAAAAGAAAGGCAAATCCGTATGTTTGTTGGGGATTCGCGCCGATGAATCCTTAAACCGTTATCGAGCCTATGCAAATGCCCGCAAAGATTTGCTGGATCATAAACAGTGGACTACGAAAATGGGCAAGAATTGGTACAATGCGTATCCGTTATACGACTGGACCTGTAAAGATATATGGATAGCCAATGGCAAATTTGAATTTGACTACAACAAAATTTATGACCTGTTTTACAAAGCCGGCCTGTCAATCAACCAAATGCGTGTAGCAAGCCCATACCACGAGTCTGCCAAAGAAAGCCTTAATCTCTATCGGGTATTGGAAGCAGATACATGGGTGAGAATTGTCGGACGCGTACAAGGAGCAAATTTCGGAGCGATGTACGGCAACACCAAATTGCTGGGTTCTCGCCGCATAACTTTACCCAAAGGCCACACATGGCGAACATATGTAAAGTTTTTATTGGCAACGCTGCCCGATGAGATGCGCCGCAATTATATAGAAAAATTCAAAACATCCATCAAATTTTGGTGGAAACGCGGCGGCGTAGTTGATGAAAGGGCCATTCAAGAACTGGAATCTTGCAATTACAAAATCAAGCGTAACGGTCCAAGTCCCTATCACTCCGTAAAAGAGCAGATTCGCTTTTTGGGCACACCGGACAGCACGGACGACATCAAATCGACCATAGATATACCGTCATGGAAACGCATGGCCGTGTGTATATTAAAAAACGACCACCTCTGCAAATACATGGGATTCGCCCAAACCAAAAAGCAAGCCTTACGAGAAAAAGAATTGTTGAACAAATACCGTAGTTTATAGGAAAAAAGAGATGAGTGAAGAAATAAATCAAACCAATGAGAAAGATTCTGCAACCGAAGGCACCTTTGTCAGTCCGGTTTATAATGTCATTGCCGTTCCGCTGGAAAAAGTCAAAGCCAATGACTACAACCCAAACCGCGTAGCCCCTCCGGAGATGAAACTTTTGGAAACCTCCATATGGGAAGATGGTTTTACCCAACCAATCGTCTGCTATCATGACACGGAAAAAGATGAATATGTAATAGTTGACGGCTTCCACCGATATACAACCATGCTAATTTCAGACAGGATTCGCAATCGAGAAAACGGCAAGATTCCGGTTGTAGTAATAAACAAAGATTTGAGTGAACGTATTGCCTCGACGATTCGCCACAACCGCGCCCGCGGCTCACATAATGTCGATTTAATGAGCAACATCGTTAAAGAACTGCTTGAACTCGAAAAGAGTGATGCATGGATAGCCCGCAATATCGGCATGTCTGCGGATGAAATTCTTCGCCTAAAACAAATAACCGGTCTGGCAGCCTTGTTTAAGAACGAAGAATTTTCGCGTTCATGGGAATTATAAAAGCGGAGAAAAAGATGCGTTTAGCGGTTTGGAGCCTGCTTGTACTTGGGTTTTGCGGACAAGTAGTCCAAGCCAAAGTTCCGTACACACTTGAAGGAAAATGGCTCCTAAACCGCAACAATGCAACAATGGCAAAAGTTTTAGAGTTAGATAAATGCAACTACAAAAATTGCCAATTCACCTTATATAATAATCAAGAAGAACCCAATTGTGTATTAAGAGGAACATTGCTAAAGAATACGCAAACAAAAGGAATTGTGAGCATAGATAGCCCTAAAGATGTTTTAACAATATGCGCGATAGAAGTTTCCCGCTACAATGACAACAAAATTCAGCTCACATCACGTTATTGTCGCAACATTTGCCCTGGAGACATCACAATAGACGGCGTTTATGAAAACGCGCAAACGCCACAATACTACGATACAGGATATAATTGCAACGATGAGCGACTGACATATGCCGAAGCTGCCGTTTGCCGCAACTGGCTTTTATCATTAGGCGAACGAGAGATACAAAAACTAAGCAAGCAAAGCACCTTGCCCCAAGGCCAAATTGAACGCTGGCTAAAACAACGTAACTTTTGCCAAAACGACTTACAATGCCTCACCGAAAAATATGTACAATATATTAAAGCACAAAGTTCAAACATCTCCAAACGAGAATTCAATTTGCAAACCTATTACCGCCAAACCCAAGCAAGATACGGCTCTCCGTTTGAAAGCTTTCTCACGGCACTCAGCTTACAGCAATCACTAACACAACGCCAATTAGAACATTTGCAGAGTTTCATAGGAACCTATCAGGACAAATCGGAAAACGGCTTCGAATACATCACCTATACACCGCAAAACGGAGAAGATTTAGAGAGAACAGCTTTTTACCTAAAAGACAATGAAATGTGGCTTGGCTTTTTAGATATTGGCGAAAGTGGATTGGAAGAGATATTTTTATTTGCCCCCAAAGGGAAAGATATCAGTGAGACACCTTTGCCGATACAGCGTTGGGAAAAGAAATTTCAGAACATAAACTGCCCCGACCGTCGAGAATGTCCGGAAGATACTTTTCCGGTGATTTACTTTACACCAACACTTTAGGATTTAAGCACAACATCTCCCGCTTTCAATATTCCCCCTCCCGCACAACACCTTTCCGCACACATTGACTACGCCAAATTTTTTCCCTTTCATTAGCTGCAAACCTTCTCCATATACCAATGCCGAACACCCTTTCGACGCACCACCTTTTCATTCTACCGAACTGCCCCACACGCCACCAAGCACTTTTTTTTCAAACAATCAGCTTCCACGCAGATAAATGCTTGACAAATTTTTCCAAAGATGTATAACATATGCCGAAAACTTATAATTTATATATTATGGAACGAGAGAAAAAGCAAAATGCCGTTGCCGCAGAATTACTATTCAAATTGCAACAGCAAAACCAAAATCTTGAAACATTGTCAAATTTCATTCGCGATAATGCACTCTGCGCAATCGTAATTGAAATGGCGCAAAAGCAAATGACAATGGAACAACTGGAGACAATAGCAAAAGGGCTACGCCTTCCGTTACCGATAATTTATAAAAACGGTTGCCGCTCATACTATTTTTTGCAAAATTTAAAACCGGATAAAATAGAAATAAACGAAACAACATTTATCCCGATTGACTTGCCGCAAAAACTCATGAGCCGCAAAGAAGCGGAAGCCTATTGCCGGAGCATTCATGCCCACAATTTCAAAGGCGAAGAATGCCGCTTAATAGTTTCGGAAAAACGAGAGCAAATCAACAGCATTTTGCAAAAGTTCGGCAAAACAGAAATTTCACCACAAACAGATTACTGGACAACCGACGCATACATAAAAGTTTTTTCGGATACCAATCAAGGCTCAACCGAAGAACCGAAAAAAGCCCATGTAATGCCGGTATTTTGCCAAGCTTAAAATCCAAAGGCCAAGTTTATAAACTTGGCCTTTTTTTTAATCCCTATAAACTAAGCTTTAATCCGAGCCGGTTTGAGAATAGAGAGAACCATTGCTCCGAACAACAACCCGAAAGTAACACTAAGCGAGTGCCAAGGTTGGAGCTCCAGCCCCAAATATGGTGCAAAAATTTTCAACCCGATAAAGATTAAAATAATGGAGAGAGCCGGTTTGAGATAAGTAAACTTATGAACCGCCGCCTCTAAAAGGAAGTACAAAGCGCGCAATCCCAAAATAGCAAAAATATTACTGGTATAAACAATAAAGATATGATCCGTAATTAAAAAGATGGCAGGAATACTGTCCAAAGCAAAAATCACATCCATGGTTTCAATCATAATCAAAGCGAAGAAAAGCGGGGTCATATAGTGTTTTCCGTTTTCTTTAACAAAAAAGTGCTCACTATGGAGTTTAGAAGTAACATGAAAATACTTACTGACAAATTGAGCAATTTTAGTATTTTCAAAAGAGACCTCTTCTTTCTTTTGTTTTTCGAACAGCATTTTTCCACCGGTATAGATAAGAAATGCCGAAAACAGATACAGCACCCAATGGAAATTAGAAATCAAAGCCCCGCCGAGAGCAATCAAAACACCGCGCATAATCAAAGCACCCAAGATTCCCCAAAAGAGCACGCGGTGCTGATACATTCTGGGAATACCCAAATTAGCAAAAATAACGGAAATAACAAAGATATTATCCAGAGACAAACTCTTTTCGACTAAAAAGCCCGTAAAGAAAAGCATTCCCTGATCAACACCTTCTTCATACATAATAAAGACGCCGAAGACACAGGCCGCTAAAATATAAATAATGCACAAAACCAGAGTATGCATAAAATTGGGCACTTCGTTTTTGCGATTAAAAAAGAACAAATCCCAAGCAAGGAGGATAAGCACGACGACACCAAAAATTGCCCAAAGCCAAGATTCGGGAATAACATAATGATTAGTAAAAAGATTGTTTAATTTTTCCATATTCCAAAAACTCTAAATAAAAAAATTCAGACCACAATGATAAATAAACCAAAAAAGAAACATAGTCAATTAGAGAAAAAAACTGTACCCAAAGAGTTCGCCAAACCCTTGTCCAGCCTCGAAAATTTCTATTGAAAAGATTTTTCTTTTGTATTATAATACGAGTCGTAGGGAAGAAATTATACGAATGCTGCATCGGAATATTTCCAATCGAATGGAACAAGTTGCCCAGCATTTGAATATGTGAATAATTATAAAACAACCGGCACGCCAGCTGGCAATTGGTACTTGCCGGCAATGGGCGAGTTGAAAGCAATTTCCGATAATATGGATACTTTGAACACAACACTAAATAAAATCAACGGAACGAAGCTACCATCTGGAGTTTATCATTGGTCTTCTAACGAAGGAACCAGCGGTATTCCTTGGTCTATGAGGCTCGATGGCTGTTGGGCAACTACTAACGGACAAAAAAATTTCAGCGACTTAAATGTTCGTCCTATCCTATCTTTCTAACCTCAAACACACAAAAGCCCGTTCATTTAAGAACGGGCTTTTTTTCAAAACAACTGCTTTGGTATAAAGCCAAAGAAACATCTCTCAACATATTTACGCAGACTTCTTAAGACTGGCAATCTTTTTCTTGCGTAAAGCAATTTTTAAGACTTCTCCGACCTCTTCCACTGGAATAATCTTCATCTCCTTGGTAACAATTTCGGGAATCTCCGCCAAATCTTTTTCATTGTCCTTGGGAATAATCACGATTTTGATACCGGCACGCAACGCAGACAAAAGCTTTTCTTTCAAACCTCCAATCGGCAGCACACGGCCTTGCAGTGTGATTTCACCGGTCATGGCCACATCTTTGCGCACCGGCGTTTTGGTAAACACCGATACCAAGGTTGTATACATGGCAATACCGGCGGAAGGACCGTCTTTGGGCGTAGCCCCTTCCGGTACATGAACATGAACGTCAGTTTTTTCAAAAATCTCGGGATCGATTCCCAAATCTTTGGAATGCGCACGCACCACCGAAAACGCCGTTTCGATAGATTCTTTCATCACATCGCCGAGTTTTCCGGTTTGAATAATTTTGCCCTTCCCCGGCATATCAACCGCTTCAATAAAAAGAATATCACCGCCGACCTCAGTCCATGCCAAACCGGTTGTAACCCCGATATGGTCGCTGTCTTCGGCTTCACCGTAACGATAACGAATAACCCCCAAATAATCTTTGAGATTTTTAGCAGAAACCTTAATTGTCTTAACCGCCTTTTTCTTAGATTTTTCGGTTTTATCGGATTTCTTGGCTTTTTTATCCGCACCGGATTCGCTCATAATAATCTCTTTCACTGCCTTGCGTGCTATTTTAGAAAGCTCACGCTCCAAATTACGCACACCGGCCTCACGCGTATAATAGCGAATGATATCGCGCACGGCATCATCAGCAATTTCCAACTCTTTAGGTTTAAGAGAATTTTCCTGCATAATCTTAGGAATCAAATGCTGTTTGGCGATTTGAATTTTTTCTTCTTCGGTATAGCCCGACAAGCGAATAATCTCCATTCTGTCCAAGAGCGGTCGAGGCATATCCAAAGAATTGGCGGTTGTAATAAACATCACGTCCGACAAATCATAATCCACCTCAAGATAATGGTCATTAAAGCTCGAGTTCTGCTCGGGATCCAAAACCTCGAGCAAAGCCGAACTCGGATCGCCGCGCCAGTCATTGCCCAATTTATCAATTTCGTCAAGCAAGAACAACGGATTAGACGAACCTGCTTTTTTCATACCTTTAATAATTTTCCCAGGCATGGAACCGATATAAGTCCGCCGATGACCTCTGATTTCAGCCTCATCGCGCATACCGCCGAGCGAAGCACGCACAAACTTTCTTCCGGTAGCCTCGGCAATTGAACGTCCGAGAGATGTTTTGCCCACCCCCGGAGGTCCGACCAAACACAAAATCGGCCCTTTAACTTTCTCGGCACGCGCTTGAACGGCCAAAAACTCCAAGATACGTTCTTTAACCTTATCAAGCCCGTAATGGTCGCGATCCAAAATTTCTTTAGCCAAAACCAAATCCTTATTAACCTTAGAAGTTTTTTTCCAAGGAATATCCAAGAGCCAATCCAAATAATTGCGCACCACGGTCGCTTCACTTGACATGACACTCATGGTTTTGAGTTTTTTAGCCTCAGCCACAGCTTTTTCACGAGCCTCGGGCGAGAGCTTAGTAGCCTCAATTTTTTTCATATATTGAGCAAATTCCTCTTGCTCGTCATCACCGAGTTCTTTCTGGATAGCCTTCATCTGTTCATTGAGATAATATTCTTTCTGGCTTTTCTCCATCTGTTTTTTGACGCGGGTTTTAATTTTGTTTTCCACCTCTAGCAACGTCATTTCGGCATTCATGAAACCCAAAATTTTTTCAAATCTGACTTTCAGGGTTGACGCCTCCAAGAGTTCCTGCTTTTCGGAGACTTTCAAAGCCAAATGAGAAGCAATCGTATCGGCAAGTTTACCGTAATCTTCAATTTGGCTGACCGAAACGAGCACTTCGGGAGGTGTTTTTTTAGAAAGTTTAACATATTCTTCGAACTGAGAAACGACGGCTCTGGCAAGAGCTTCGAGTTCCATGGATTTACGTTCGCTTTCAGTCAAAACATCGACACAAGCTTCCATAAAATCATCATTTTTAACAAAACCGGATACCCTAACGCGGCGCACGCCTTCAATTAACACCTTAAGAGTCCCGTCAGGCAATTTAAGCATTTGCAAAACCGATCCCAAAGTACCGACCTGATAAACATCGTCTTCCAAAGGCTCCTCAACCGCAGCATCTTTCTGAGTTAAAAGCACCACCAAAGACTCTGTATCAATAACCTCTTGCAAAGCTTTAATAGACTTTGTACGGCCGACGAACAGCGGCACAATCATTTTGGGATATACCACGATATCGCGCAAAGGCAAAACGGGATAAGTTTCTTTTTTCTGAGCCATTATAATCCTCATGTTTAACAATTATAAGCCAAAGTCCAGATTAGAATTGATAACAAAAAACATAGTATCTTTTATAGAAATTGCCACAGGGAAAAGATTCTGGCAAATTACAAAATGCATTAATCCACAACATCGGCTTCTTGATCAAGAAAGACCTGAATTTTGGCCAAAGCCCGTTCATATCTGGCAAACAAGGTGGAACGGTGCATTAACAACTTGTAACACAAACTTTTCCACGGAACACGGCAAGAACGCTTCCAAACCAACTTGGTTTCAAAAGTATTCAAGCAGCGATACCATCCCAAAATTTTTTCCATTCTTGAAATTTCACTGGGCGTCGGACGATAAGGCATCGGCAAAGGCTCTTGAGCATTAATTTCCTCGATGGAATAAACGATTTCCGGCCAGGCAGTACGGTATTTTTGCACCGTAACCTTAGGCAGACACCGCATAATAAAAGCGGCAAAAGCAAGATCACGTTTGATAAATTTAATACATTTACGCATAAATTATTTCTCCGGCAAATTTAATTAATAGTCTGAATTTTAAGCAACTCTGAAATAAATTTTCTCACCTGTCTTTGAACATATTTGGGAGCAATTTTTTCAATCACGTTCATATAATAATCCGGATTATCCAGAACTTTCTGAGCCAAATGGAGCAAAGCCTTTTTCTGCCAGGCAAAAGGATTAAAACCGCACAAATCGCACCAAAATAAAAAATCTTTATACAACGAACTCTGCTTATCAAAGAAAAAAAGATAAGCGCGCGCTCTTGCCAACTTCAAATAGCTGTTTTTTTTCTTTTTGCGCCAGGGCTGAGTATCGGTAATCAAATCGAGCGTCAAATCATCGAGTTCGCGTTTTAAAATCGCATTAACCAAATTCAAATACGGACAATTATAAAGATTAACGTTATATTTTTCAGCATCACTGATTTCATCAAGTCTGTTGTTAGTTTTTTCCATATTTATAAATCCATAAAAAGTTATACCACAGAGAAAAGTCCGAGTAGTCCGAAAAGTCCAAAGTCCGATAGTCGCAAAAATTTAGTCAATTGAAAATTTGTTTCAAGCAAAAAACAAATTTTTAATTTTATTTGATATTTATTGAATCTTAAGGGATTCAGTTAACATAGAAAATGAATATTTATTCCAAATTCGAATAAATTTTATTCTTTAGCCACACAAAAAGTCAATTCCCCATCTGCACTTATACAACGCTTATTATCAATTTAATAACTTATATTTGACAATTATTCGTTGTTACAATAAGTTAAAGGAAATTCAAAGGGAGCAAAAATGAACAACATCAAAAAATTAAGACAAAAAAAACGCCTCTCGGCGCGCGAATTAGGACTGGCAATCGGCAAATCACAGTCCACAATCAGCAAATGGGAAAAAAAAGAACACCTAAAATACGATGACCTGAAACGTCTGGCCAATTATTTCAAAGTGTCGATTCGCAGTATCAGCGGCGAAGCAATTCCGACACCATTTCCTCAATCAGACATGGTAGCAATAGACATTATCAATGCCCAAGACATTAAAGCAAACAACAATAATCCGAACATTATCGGCCGCCAAATGATGCCGCTTACGCTTTTGCAAGAATTCACGCAATCATCACCGCAAGACATCAAAATCATCCGCATCAACTCAGACACTATGACCCCCACCATCCGCCCCAACGAAATGATTTGGGTTAACACGGCAATCAAAACTGCGCATACGGATGGAATATATTTGCTGTTTTTCGGCGACAATCTGGTACTAAAACGCATACAGGTCAACCCGATAGAAAACAGCGGCCTCATAATATCCGATAATCCGCAATACGAAAATCTGCCTTTTAATCTTAACCAAAATCTCCACATCTACGGCAAAGTTATCTACCACATTCAAAAATTATCTTAAAAAAAATTTTAGGGTATTGCGTTCACAGGCACCGATTTGCTAAGATATCAACATCAATAAAGACCTAGGAGAAAAAACGTGTCCACAAAACCAATACCCTTAGACGACTTTCCCTCAATCCGAAAACTCAAAAAAGCCTATGAAGAAACCTTTGTTGCAAACAACCCTTTTATTGAGCATTTTTTACCGCACAAACAACAAATTATATTTGACGGTTTACATAAACGTTTAATAAAACTAAGTTCTGACGAACGTTTTGAAATAGCCAAAGACAGCCTCTTGTCAGATAACACGGGATATTTTGATGAACTGGTACACAATTCTCACCTAAGAGATGATGTAACCGAAGTCATACGCACCCTGTTTAACGAATTTTCAAAAAACGACGCTTAGCAATGAAAACACAAATTATCAACGACATAAGCAATCAATACGGAGTAGAACCCGAATATTTATGGCCCAAAACACCGGATTGCTGCATCTTCAGACATACCTCAAATCGCAAATGGTTTGCCGTTATCATGAAAGTTGCCGGAAACAAATTAGGATTAAATACGAACCAACCGCAAGACATCATTAATGTCAAATGTGATGCTTACCTAATCAGCACGCTTTGCCAAAGCAAAGGTTATTTTCCGGCATATCATATGAACAAGCAGGCATGGCTGAGCATCTTGTTAGACGGCACGGTCGCTAAAGAAGAAATCATAAAACTCATAGATTTAAGCTATGAACTAACCCGATAAACGGCACAAAAAAGAAACTCTTCCATTTTAACATATAAAATAAAACCAAGCTTTTGTTATTAAACGGATTCAGGCTCAGAATGTTTCCGTTGATTATAAAGCAATTTAATCTCATCAAGCAACCGCTGGCTTTCCTCACCCTTTGTCTTTCTGAAATTTGCCGTAGGATTGCTGGGATTAAAAAGAACATCTGCCAATTTTTTTCCGTTTTTATCAAGCATATCCAAATCACCGCCGTGTTCAACCAACAACTTAACATCTTCAAGCTTATCATTATAAACAGCTTTGTGCAGTGCAGAAGCACCATTGGCATCAACGACGTTAACATCATAACCGCGCTTTATCAGTGCCTCAAAAATCGGCATAAAATCCTCTCGGGATAAAAGAGAATTATCCATAAGAAAGGCCAACAATTTCGGTTTGTCTTTCTGCACAATCAGAGCCCCAAACTCACCTAAGACGGAAGTTTTATAAGAATCTTTAAGACTTTCATCGCTGGTAGCCGCTAAAACCAGATTAAACATTCTCAAATAAATTGGCCGCTTATCACCAAATTCATCGCTATAGTGCTTAGCCACATAAAACAATATATTCGAAAATTTATCGGCTCCGACGATTATCGACCGATTCATATCGGCTCCCTCACCAATCATCACCCCTAGAGCCTCAACTTTTCCATGTTCCACGGCATAAATTATTGAGGAATAATCACTAAACCCAAAATCAGACTCTCCGGTTTTGGCAAAAGGATTAGCCCCATATAGAAAAGCCTGTTTAATTTTAAACGCATCATTATTTTTTACGGCCGCAAGAAGCACTTTATTAACATCAAGCCCTTCTTTATCATAAGAAGCCATTCTGTCGCGTTTAAGAACGCTTTGGCCTTGATAAACATCCAAAATATCTTTTAGCCTCTGCTCCATTAAAACTTTATCTTCCATAGATTGTGCTAAATCTTTATCACTCCTACCGCCCAAAGAACCATTATGTTCAAAACTTTGAGGACGGTGCGTTCTATAAGCAAAATCAAAATACGTCCCATCAAAATTAAACAACGCATGAATAATTTTTTTGCCGCCATCCGTTTGAGCATCCAAATCCGCACCATATTGAGCCAACAACTTAAGAGAAGTCAAATTTCTGACATGAAGCGCATAATGAACGGCAAACCTACCCTTGCTGTCTTTTGTATGAACATCATAACCTTTATCAAGCAAGATTTTAATTTTATCGTTTTGAGCATCATAGTCAAAATAAGAAGTACCCGCCAAAACATGTAATATTGGCAGCAAAATCTGCTCACCGTCAGCATTTTTGCGAACAATGGAAGCCGAATTGACGGCATTTTGAGAAGAATAAGCCAAAATTTTTTCAAAAACATCTTTAGAGGCAAGCTCCGCCGCCATAGCCAACAGATTTGAATAAGTTTGATTATAAACCTCCAATGGCAGATTTACATCAGCTCCCGCCCTAAGCAATTCAGCGACAATCTCGGCATTATTTGAACGAACGGCCAACTGTAAAGCAGAATACCCCCTCAGATCAAACAAAGGAAAATCATCAAGAACAAGGGCATTAGGCTGTGCCCCGTTTTGAAGAGCCTTTTTACAAGCCTCAAGATTTTTATTAAAAACAGCGCGAATAAGCAATGTATCAAGATTCTGATTTAAATTTTCCATGATACCTCGGCAAGCCTAAAACATTTAAATCATTCATCCCACAGTACATTTTTTTCCAACCGAAAAAACTACTTAACTTTTTGACCTGTTTTAAGTTCAGCAATGATAAGTTGATAAAAATCTTTAACTTCGGGAGTTTCGGCTTTAGCCAAATTTTCTTGAGCCAAAGCAAGGGTTATATCATCATAAGCATGCACTTTTTCGGCAAAGACCTGACAAACATCTTGCGCCACATCGGCGACACCGCCATAAACAAAAAAACGCTTAACGATATTGTTATTATCATCCAAAGCCTGAATCTGTCCGTTTTTCAACAACAAAGAAGTAGGCGCACGTTCGTTTAAAACCGTCAAATTTCCTTGAGCGGCAGGCAAAACGACTTTGGCAACCTTAACCTCGGGAAGAGCATCCCCTGGGCGAGTAATTTTCAAAACAACACTCATCATAAACCTCAATAAAAAAAGAGCAGGCAACCATCAAATAATTGCCTGCTTTCAACATATTGCTTAAGCAGCCTTCTCTGCCTCTTTCATTTTTTTGGCTTTTTCCAAAACATCTTCTATGGTACCGACCATATAGAAAGCTTGTTCGGGCACATCGTCATATTTTCCTTCCAAAATTCCCTTAAAGCCTTTAATAGTGTCCTCAAGCTTGACGAACACTCCAGGGGTTCCGGTAAAGACTTCAGCCACATGGAAAGGCTGGGAGAGGAACTTTTGAATTTTACGAGCACGAGCCACGGTGAGCTTATCTTCTTCAGACAGTTCATCCATACCCAAGATTGCAATAATATCTTGCAAAGATTTATATTTTTGCAAAACCTCTTGCACCTGACGCGCCACCTGATAGTGTTCATCACCGACCACATCGGGAGAAAGCACACGACTGGTAGAATCAAGCGGGTCAACGGCCGGATAAATACCCAACTCGGCAATTTGACGAGACAACACGGTCGTAGCATCCAAGTGGGCAAAGGTTGTTGCCGGTGCCGGGTCAGTCAAGTCATCTGCAGGCACATAAACCGCTTGCACGGAGGTAATAGAACCGTTCTTTGTAGAAGTAATGCGTTCCTGCATAGAGCCCATATCCGTACCGAGAGTTGGTTGATATCCCACGGCGGAAGGAATGCGCCCGAGCAAAGCCGAAACCTCAGAACCGGCTTGTGTGAAACGGAAAATGTTGTCAATAAAGAGCAATACGTCTTGATGTTCTTCATCACGGAAATATTCTGCTTGGGTTAAGCCGGTCAAAGCCACGCGTGCACGAGCCCCCGGAGGCTCATTCATCTGTCCGTAAACCAACACGGTTTTAGACTTACCGCCTTTAAGGTCAATAACACCCGATTCAATCATTTCGTTATAAAGGTCATTGCCTTCGCGGGTACGTTCGCCCACGCCTGCAAATACGGAATAACCGCCGTGTCCTAAACCGATATTAGTAATAAGTTCCTGAATCAAAACGGTCTTGCCGACACCGGCACCACCGAACAAACCGATCTTTCCGCCTTTTGCATAAGGCTCCAAAAGGTCAATAACCTTAATACCCGTTGTCAAAATCTCCGTATCGGTAGATTGGTCAACAAACGAAGGAGGTTCACGGTGGATAGGCAGTTTAAGCTTAGCTTTAAGAGGCCCTCTTTCATCCACCGGTTCACCGATAACGTTAATAATGCGTCCGAGCATTTCACGCCCGACAGGCACTTCAATAGGATTACCGGTATTAACAACATTCATACCGCGAACCAAACCATCGGTTGTATCCATGGCAATACAGCGGACGGTCGACTCACCCAAATGCTGAGCCACCTCCAGCACCAATTTTTGCCCATGGTTATCACATTCCAAAGCCGTTAAAATTTTCGGCAGCTCGGCAACATTTTCAAACTTAACGTCAACCACGGCACCGGTAACTTGAGAAATATGCCCCAAGGCCTCCTCATTTTTTGAAACGGAAACCTTTTTAGCGGCCGACTTAGAGCTCTTAGCCGCTGACTTTTTCTCAGAGTTTTTAGCAGTTGTTTCTATGCTTTTCTTTACCACCATTACAATCTCCAATTTTATTTAAATTCAACATAATAATCAAAAAGCTTAAAGTTTTAGATAAACATCAGATAGCCTCGGCACCGGATATAATTTCGGTTAACTCGGTCGTAATCGCCGATTGACGAATACCGTTATACCGTAGAGTCAATTTCGAAATCATATCGCTGGCATTGCGCGTTGCATTATCCATCGAAGCCATACGCGCCCCTTGTTCGGATGCTTGAGCTTGGATAAAAGCATTATAGAATTGAGCCTTAATCATCATCAGCAAAACCGCTTCGAACATTTCAGCCTTATCAGGCTCATAGTCATAAAAAGCCCCACCGGCCATATTGATAGGAACATCGGAGTGAATATCATTTTCATCAAAACAAATCGGCAACAACAAACGCGCTTTAATTTCGCGACTGATTGCAGATTTGAAATAACTGCTGACGATCTCCACCTTATCATAAACAGCTTGCTCAAAGGCTTGTAAAATCGGATGAAAAATATCAATAATTTCATCAAAGTCAATTCCTTTACGCGCCACTCCCTCACAGGTTTTAATGATATGAGAAGCATATTTGCGTTTCAAAATATCACGCGCTTTTTTGCCGATGCAAATAACATCCACGCGTTTGCCTTCATCTAACAAAGCATTAAGACGCGCCATAGCCGCACGGGCAACATGAGCATTATAACTGCCACACAAACCTTTATCCGAAGACAAAACGACGAGGAGATAACTTTCATCACGCCCTGTACCGGACATAACCTGAGGATAAACAAACTTAATCCCCTTAGTTTTCTCATCTTGTTTGAGGTCAAAGGCAACGCGCTGCGCATTATGAAGTAAATTTTCATAATACGCATCGCTTTTAACCATCAACCCCTGAGCACGACGCAAACCGGCAGCAGCCACCATTTTCATTGCCGAAGTAATTTTTTTGGTAGACTTAATAGCCTCAATGCGTGTTCTAAGCTCTTTCAAACCGGCCATGATGATAAATCCTTATGCTGCCTGTTCCTGTGAACCGACAAAACTCTCGGTAAACTCGGTCAAATAAGCACCAAGTTTTTTATCCAGTTCATCGGAAATAGCTTTAGTATTGCGAATTTCTTCCAAGAACTCGGGATGATCAGATTTAACATCCTCGAGCATTTTGGCTTCAAACGCCTTAACTTCGCTGACTTTAATCTGATCCAAGAAACCGCGAACACCGGCATAAATAGAAACAACTTGCTCTTCGACGGCCATCGGATGATAAACCGATTGTTTCAAAAGTTCGGTCAAACGCTCACCGCGAGACAAGAGCTGTCTGGTAGCGGGATCCAAATCGGAAGCGAACTGAGCGAACGCCGCCATTTCACGATATTGAGCCAAATCAAGTTTAATTTTTCCGGCCACTTGTTTCATAGCTTTAATCTGAGCGGCAGAGCCGACACGAGAAACGGAAATACCGACATTAACGGCGGGACGAATACCTTGATAGAACAAAGAACTTTCCAAAAAGATTTGCCCGTCGGTAATAGAAATAACATTTGTCGGGATATAAGCCGACACATCACCGGCCTGAGTTTCAATAACAGGCAACGCGGTCAAAGAACCGGCTCCCAATTCATCACTCATCTTAGCGGCACGCTCCAGCAAACGAGAGTGCAAATAGAAGACATCGCCCGGATAAGCCTCACGCCCTGGCGGACGACGAAGGAGCAAAGACATCTGGCGATAAGCCGTAGCCTGCTTGGACAAATCATCATAAAAGATGGTCGCATGCATACCGTTATCGCGGAAGAATTCACCCATAGCGCAACCGGAATAAGGTGCAATATATTGCATAGGTGCAGGATCAGATGCGGTAGCCGCGACAACAATAGTATAATCCATCGCACCGTAATCTTTCAAGGTCTGCACAAACTGAGCAACGGTTGAACGCTTTTGTCCGACGGCAACATAAATACAAAACATCTTCTCTTTATCGGACTTAGCGGCATCATTGATTTTTTTCTGATTAATGATAGTGTCCAAAATGATAGCGGTTTTTCCGGTTTGACGGTCGCCGATAATCAACTCACGTTGACCACGTCCGATAGGGATTAAAGAGTCAATCATTTTCAATCCGGTCTGAACCGGTTCATGAACACTACGTCTGGCAATAATCCCCGGAGCTTTAATTTCCGAATTTGAAAATTGTTTGGCTTTAATGGCACCTTTGCCGTCGATTGGCTCGCCCAACGCATCAACCACACGTCCGAGCAATTCTTTTCCGACAGGAACACTCACGATTTTATCGCTGCGGCGCACCGTATCACCTTCTTTGATATCAGCATCAGAACCAAAGACCACGACGCCGACATTATCTTCTTCCAAGTTAAGAGCCATACCCTTAACACCGGATTCGAATTCGACCAATTCATTGGACTGAACATTATTCAACCCATACACATGGGCAATACCATCACCGATAGACAAGACCGTACCAACCTCAGCCACATCAACATTGACATCGGAGCGTTCGATTTTGTCTTTAATAATGGAAGATATTTCGCTGGCAACTACAGACATTATTGTCCACCTTTCATTATTGATTCCAAACGATTTAATTTTCCTTTGAGAGAATCATCAATCATCTCCGAATTAAAGCGCACCACAAGTCCGCCCAAGATATCGGGATTAATGTTATATTCAATCAAAACCTCTTTTTTCAAAAATTTTTCAAGCTCAGACTTCAGAAGATTATTCTGACGCGTATTCAAAGGCACAACACTTTCGACTTTAACTTCAACCATATTGTGTTTAGCATAATAGATTTGGCGAAAGGCCTGCAAAATATCCTCAAACTCGGAAAAACGATTATTCTGAGCCACAATGACCAGACAATTATAGAGCTCATCATTAAGTTTTAATTTTTGAGCAATAGCCTTGAGAGCCGAAATTTTTTCATCGACGGCCCATACCGGATTATTAAGCAGTTGGATTCCTTTTTGATAATCGGGATAAGCATCGAGCAATTCGGTAACATTTAGCATAACCTTATCCACGCATTTTTTATCCACTGCGGCGGCATAGAGAGCCTGAGCATAAGTTGTGGCGATTTTTATTTTAGATTCTTTTTTCACGAGCATCCTCTGTCGAGTAAATAACTGATTCGAAATATACTCAAATATATACACATCAAATTATTTCGATTTTATTAACATTGATAGAATACGGCAACTTTTCTTTTTAACATTTGAGCACAAATCTGCATAAAAAACATAAAAGAAACAAAAAGCAAATTCTACATAAAGCTGTAAGGATCGATATCGACTTCGACGCGCACGCGTGGAGGGATTTGCACACGAGACAACCATTGAGTAAGTATGTTTTGAATATTAATTTGGCGAGCTGTTTTCAAGAGCAGGCGATAGCGAAATTTTCCGCGCAGCATAAAGATGGGAGCGGGAGCAGGTCCGAGCGTAGTAATAAGTTCGGTATTTGGAGCACAAGCACCAAGGTGTGCGGCAGTTTTTTCGGTCAAATCTTGGTTATCCCCGCTGACAATCAAAGCGGCAAGTTTTCCGAACGGTGGTAGTTTCAGCACGCGGCGGCTCTGTTTTTCCAGTTCAATAAATTGCTCCCGATTATTATCAACCAAAGCTTTAAGCACGGCATTTTCGGGATAGAGAGTCTGCAAATAGACGACGCCTTTTTTAGCCCCTCTTCCGGCACGACCGGCAACTTGAGAAAGGAGTTGAAAAGTGCGTTCCGAAGCACGCAAATCGCTTCCCATAAGCCCCAAATCGGCATCGACGATTCCCACCAAAGTTAAAGAAGGAAAATGATGACCTTTGGCTAAAATCTGAGTACCGATGATAATATCGATTTCATGATTTTCCATTTTTTGAATTTGTTCGGACACCTCATTGAGAGAAGAGGTAATATCGCTGGAAAGAACCCCGATTCGAGCCAAAGGAAAACGTTTGGAAACCTCTTCGGCCACACGTTCCACCCCGGGGCCGCAGGCTGTTAATCCTTCTTCGGATCCGCACTCGGGACAACACGTCGGGATAGAAGTTGTATAACCGCAATGATGGCAAATGAGCGATTTAGTTTTTCTGTGTTCGGTAAGCCAAGCTGTACAATTCGGGCATTGAATTCGATGTCCGCAGTCTCTGCAAATTGTAAGCGGAGCATAACCGCGGCGATTAAGGAACAGCATAGATTGCTCGCCTTTTTCCAAATTATCGTGTAAAGCCTTCACCAAAGTCGGAGATAACCACGCCACGGAAAGTTGTCCGTTGTCTTTGGCATATTTTTGCGGCTTGTCTTTTTTTAAATCGATAATTCGAATTTCCGGCAGCACCGCAACGGCAAAACGACTTTTGAGCTTAACACTATCATATTTTCCGGCCTCGACATTGCAAATAGTTTCCAAATCAGGAGTAGCCGTAGATAAAATGATGGGAAATTGTTCCATTTTAGCACGCACGACAGCCATATCACGCCCTTGATAGTTAACGGCATCTTCTTGTTTGAAAGATGAATCATGACTTTCATCAACAACCATCAAGCCCAAATTGGCATAAGGCAAAAAGAGAGCCGAACGCGCCCCGACCACGACCTTAGCCCGATTTTCAATAACCGCCTGCCAAGTATCGATTCTTTCGCGGTTGCCCAAACCGGAATGCCAACAAGCCGGTTTGACGCCGAAACGTTTTTCAAAACGCGCCAACCATTGCGTTGTCAAAGAAATTTCGGGAACAAGTATCAAGACTTGGCGTCTTTGAGCCAAAGCTTGAGCCACGGCTTCAAAATAAACCTCGGTTTTTCCGGCACCGGTAACACCGTCCAAAAGCGTAACCGAAAACCCCTGTCCTATTTTAGAGCATAAATAATCGGCTGCCTGTTGTTGTTCATCGGTTAGTTTAACTTTTGCGAAGTTTCCGTCCGGCAAACCGAAATCCCGTTTTGCCAAAACAACTTCCGGCACCAACACACCGGCATCAATCATGGTCTTAATCACAGCCTGCCCGACCCCCGCACCTTTGGCAATTTCCGCACGAGTATAAGGAAAATGTTTAAGCAGCTCCATCACCCGCCAACGTGCATCCGAATTTTTGAGTTTAGCCTCAGCCAAAGTTTTTCCGGAGAGTTTATACAAAGTAGAGGTTTTAAGATTATCAAACACGCCCTTGACGCTTAACACCATTTTAAGCACCAAACCGAGAAACGCCATATTATAAGAGGCGACAAAGCCCACAAAGCGCATAAGCTCGGCAGATAAAGGCGGAAAGTCAATTTTTTCGAGAACAGGTTTAATTTTAGCATCATCAAGTTTAGAGTTTTTGCCGAGTTTCCAGACCACACCAACCAAAACCTCGCGTCCGAAAGAAACGCGCACCATCTCGCCGAGAGAAACCTCGCCTTCAATTTTATAATCAAAAACATCGTTAAACGGCAGCGGCAGTAAAACACCAACAATCATATTTATCTAATCTCAAAAAAAACAAACACCTTGAAAATTATACATCCAAACAACAATCAATCCAAGTTGATAAGCGAAGATTACCCACAAATTTTTAAAGTTAGTTTTCCTCGTAGAATGCACAAAAGCCGTCAAAAGTGCAAAATACGCCACTATAAAACATTCTATTTAAGCATATAAATTTAAAACTCTGACAGCAAAACAAAGAATAAAATCATATAGTTAACATACTGAATCAACTACACTTTTACTAGAAAATAAGATTTAAATCATTTTTTACTTGATTTTGAAGGAATCTTAGCCTAAAATTACAATTATAAGTTATGTATATATTAATTTTCTAATTAAAGTGCAGAACTTTAAATTTTCGGAAAAAGTATACACTTGTAAATTTGCCCTCTAAAAACCTAAGTGTTTAGGCTTTTAACACCTAGCAAAAACAATTGCGCACTTTTTCCAATAAGTCTGAACAAACTGTTGAAACCTCTACAACGGTACAAACCACACCGAAAATAGACATAAACAAGTTTTTCAGACTTTTACTGCCAAACCGAACTTTTACCTCCTCGGTTTGCAACAAAGGGCTTTGAAGGGGTGACTTCAAAGCCTTTATTTTTGCAACAATCCAAAAGATTCTGCAGAAAGCAACGTTTTATTAACCGGATAATGCCATACTGAAAATATGAAAACAGAAATTATATATAATGCCGATACGGAACTGAAAAAAATCATTCACCAATGGCAGTCCCATCTCGAACATGAACGCCGTTACTCTTTGCATACACTCGATGCATATTCACGAGATTTATCCGAATTCACAAGTTTTTTCGACACACCATTAACATTAGGAAAGCTAAAAAAAATAAATGTACGAGATTTTCGAGCCTACATCAGCCACCGCGCAGCAAAACATATAGCAAAATCCTCACTGTCACGAGAAATTTCAACACTTAAAAATTTTTTCAAATGGTTAGACAAGAACAACTATTGCCAAAATGCAGCTATAGACGTGATATCATCTCCACGACAAGGAAAAGTTTTACCCAAAGCTCTGGATATTAATGAAACATTTAAGGTCTTAAGCCAAAGTGCCGCTTGTGCCTTTAAGTCGTGGGAAGGATACCGAGACAAAGCCATATTCACCCTGCTCTACGGATGCGGCTTGCGTATATCGGAGGCTCTGGCCCTAAATTTCGACGACATTAAGGAAGACAGTGAATTTTTACGAGTTAGCGGCAAAGGCAACAAGACCAGATTCGTTCCGATTTTACCGGAAGTCATAAGCCAAATCAAATCCTACATAGCCGAATGTCCCTATTCTTTAAGAAATGGGGAAGCTTTATTTTTAGGGGCTCGAGGAGAACGCTTAAACCCCCGCATAATCCAGCGTCAAATGCAAAAAATCCGTATGCAGTTAAACTTACCGGATAATTTGACTCCGCACGCACTACGCCATTCGTTTGCCACCCATTTACTGGCACAAGGAACAGACCTGCGCGCGATTCAAGAACTTTTGGGTCATGCGTCCCTAACCACGACCCAACGTTACACGGATGTCCAAATCGAAACTCTGCAAAAAGAATATAACAAAGCGCATTTGTTGGAAGAAAAATAATTTCAAATTTCACGGACCTAACCGGCCAAAGCCAAACCTCATCTCCAACAACAAACAAATTTCCGCCAAAGAGTTAAAACACCGATAAAATATGCTTTTTGTAAACGAACAAAACACCGCAAGAGGTGAAACTTAAGCAAAAAAAAATCGGCCGAAGGAAAACCCCGTACCGATTTGAAAAAAACATCACAACGCGCTAAGAAATTACTTTAACTTTTTCTCAACGAACTCTTCATGTTTTTTAGACTTCTTATCATATTTTTTCAAAGTCAACTTTTCAGGATGAGTTCTCGGATTTTTCTCAGCCAAAAAGAATGTGCCTGTACCGGCGGTACTTTCCATTTTAACTTTAACTTTAACTGCTTTTGCCATTTTAAATTCTCTTTTTAAAGATTACGAAATAAAACATTTAGGCGTACTATACATATTAAAAAAAAAATGTCAACACATTTTTCAAATAAAATGCTTAATTAAGGCGCAAACGTTGATTAAGAAATTCTTTTGCCAAGTCAATATCGATTCGTCGCCCATATCTATCCTCCGCCGGACAGACATCAAATCGAAAGCCCTGAACATCATCCAACTTAAAATTATCTTTGGCACGATACAAACAAATATCAGGTTTAATACCTTTTCCGTCAATTTTATCACCGGCAGGAGTATAGGCATAAGCATTCGTCAAAAGCATTTTATTATCTTCGGGCAAATTAATCACATTCTGCACGGTTCCTTTACCGAAAGTATTTGTCCCCATAAGCACGGCCAGTCCCTGTTCTTTGAGAGCCGCAGCCAAGATTTCGGCGGACGAAGCCGTATTTTCATCAACCAAGACAACAATCGGAGCTCCTTTAATAAACTGTTCACCGCGAGCTTTATACACCATTACCGAATCATAATCACGTCCCATGGTTGATGTGATGATTCCCTCATCAAGAAAGATATTCGCCACATCAATAGCAGCTTTAAGAGAACCGCCGGAACAACCGCGTAAATCAATAAGCAAAGCCTGTAGTTGCTTTTGATAAGCCTGCAACGCCGCTTTAATATTATTGGGCGTAAACTTAGTAATGGAGCGCACACTCATATATAACACGGAACTATCGAGCATACGTACGTCAAAATCGCGGGTCAAACGCACATTTTCATCTTTATCGGGAAATTTTGCCGATAAAAAAGCCGAATGCTCATCAAGTTGAGCCGTAGCTTTTTTAAGCATGGCATCCACCAACTCAAAATCTTTTTGTTTAACGAGAGGCGAAACATCTTCAACGGCCTGCTTCACTTTGAGAATATATTTAGCCCACTGCTTAGGCTGAAAAGCCTTCTGGCCGCTGGGTTTTGAAAAACTGCGATAAAGTTTGGAATCATAATAGATAGAAACGCGAGATTCGTCATCAACCACCCTCAATTTCGGATCATAATCCCCCAAAGAGCCCAAAGCCCATACGGAATAATCCCCCAAACCAACCTTCTCCAAAAAGTCATCTTGAACAGCTTGCAAAGCAGCTTGAACCACCTCCAAATCGCTTGCTCTGACTGTTTTAGGAAGAGCAAGCAACAAGAGAACCAAACTCAGAGTCAAACAAAACCTACGCATAGTATATCCCGAAAGTTTCAACACTCATACACCGATAAATCTAGAAGATAAAACACAGATAAGCAAGGGTTAATAAAAACAATCCACTAAGAATTGAAAGTCGCGATTAAGGGAGTATGGTCAGAAGGCTTTTCAAGAGCACGAGGTGCCTTATCAACAAAGCACCCTTCCAAACAATCGGCCAAAAGCGGAGAAACCAATAAATAATCGATTCGCATTCCCCAATCCAGTTCAAAAGACTTTGCGCCGTAATCCCAAAAACTATAACCGTTTTGAGTGGGATGCAATAAACGAAAGGCATCCCCATAGCCCAAATATTCAAGGGCATGGAACCTGTCGCGAACCTCTTTCCGAAACAGCGCATTCTGGCGAAAAGCTTCGGGATTATAAACATCATCATCCCGCAAAATTGTGTTAAAATCACCACCGAGTAACACCTTATCATAATTTTGCAGCAAAGTTTTCGCACGCAAGTACAAGGCATCCATCCAGTCTAATTTATAAAGGAATTTTGCATCATCACGCGGAGCATTAACCGGAGGATTTCCGTTAGGCAAATAAACGGAAGCAACTCTGATTTTCTCACCGTTAATATCGACATCGGCCTCCAAATAGCGTGCCTGTTCATCGGGAAACTGAGGCAGATTTTCAACCACCTCAGAAATTTTATACCGGCTCAAGATAGCCACACCGTTATAACTTTTCTGTCCCAAAACCTTAGCCTCATAACCAACGGAAGCCAATTCCAAAAACGGAAAAGCATTATATTCGCACTTAATTTCTTGAAGCAAGACCACATCCGGAGCTTGTTCCTTAAGCCAAGCAAGCAAATTTGCAATACGAGCGTTAATAGAATTAATATTGAATGTCGCAATTTTCATATTTTTAACCTTTAATCAATTTTATTGCAGTATATCAAAATAAAGAACAAAGCAAAGGAAAAAAGACATGGAGTTAGCAACTTTTGCCACCCGCGGAGAAGATTCCAAGGGCCGCATGTATTCGGATTACCCGAACCTCAATCGCTCACCGTTCCAAAGGGATCGCGATAGATTGATACATTCGGAATCATTTCGCCGCCTTGACGGCAAGACACAAGTTTTTGCCTACCACGAAGGCAAGAATTACCGCACGCGCCTAACCCACAGCATAGAGGTATCCCAAATCACGCGAACCTTGTGTAAAAGTCTGAAATTGAATGAAGAATTGGGAGAGGCAATTGCACTTGCCCACGACCTCGGACATTCTCCGTTCGGCCACGCCGGAGAGAGAGCATTACAAAATTCCATGAAAAAATACGGAGGATTTGACCACAACATCAATTCTCTCAAGATTATGACCAAACTTGAAGTGCATTATCCGGAGTTCTGCGGTTTAAATCTGACATGGGAAACAATAGAAGCAACCGTAAAGCATAACGGCCCGATAAAAAAAGTAACCTCGAAATATCTCAAAAATTTCAATAAACAATTTGACCTGGACCTAAAAAATTTTCCATCACTTGAAGGACAAGTCGGAGCCATAGCCGACGATATAGCCTATAATAATCATGATATAGACGATGGCTTCCGTGCCGGATTTTTCACCATTGAACAATTGAGAGAACTTCCGTTTATAAACAACATAGCCGAGGCCTTTTTGCATAAATATCCCGAACACAAGCACCATCCTGACTTGATAATATATGCCATCACGCGCAACATGATAGCCCGCATGATTTATGATGTCATGGAAAACACCGCGCGTAATTTGAAAAGACATAACATCCAAACACCGAAAGATGCGCGCAAACAAAAAACATTTATGATAGATTTTTCAGACACCATGAAAAAAGACTTAAAGCTGTTAAGGAATTTTTTGAAAGAAAATTTCTATACCACGACCTCAATTGCCCGAATGGATATGAAATCGCAGCGCGTTGTTGAAGAATTGTTTAAGCTTTATTCGGACAATCCGAAACTTCTGCCGATGGAAATCCGCCACACGATACCGCAAAACGGCTCCGACGAACAAATCGCCGAAGCCGTGTGTGATTACATTGCCAACATGACAGATATCATGGCCTTGGAAGAACACAATAAATTGTTCAACCCGCTGTCTCGATTCTAATCCCGAATAAGGACACGCACCAGATTAACAACAAAAGCAATACATAAAAAGGCACATGTCATCATCAGCGTCAAATTAACATTAACATTAGCTTTGTGCTGAACCAAAACCTGAACCAAAACGGCGCAAAGCAAACCAAGAAAAGCCAACATAATCCAATAATATTTTCCGCCGACAATAAAAGGCAGGATAAGAGCCGGAATCAAAATCCAATAATTCAACGACAAATCAAACACGCGTTTTGCAAACGAAGTAATTTCATGAATTTTCAAGACATAACCGGCAATCAAAACCACAATAACCGCAGCCGTAACCAACAAATAATTTCTTTTCATAAGATAAATCTCCCGATAAAAACTTAAAATACATATACCAAGCATACGCACTTTGACATAATTTGGATATTCCCAAAACACTTTTTTCAACAACTATTTTTCCGATGCGTTAATCGATTATAAATCTTTAAACCATATAATACCAAACAAATTAACAACAACTTAGGATGAGAGTAATGTTTCAAGAATTTCCTGAAGACAATATGAACGATAACTATTTGAATGAACGTCGTCAAAAAATAGCCGACGACAATATGATGAATTTTGAAGAACACAATAGCGATATGAAACGTTCACGTAGTGTTTTCATCGGAGCCGTATCAGGTTTGGCATTAGCCGGTATTGTTGGTTATTTTGCTTTATCACCGCATTATTCGGCGGACAACATAGCAGAAATTCCGACCATACGTCGCCCTCAGTCGGCGGTTAAAGTAAAACCGAGCAACCCCGGAGGCCTGGAAATTCTAAACCAAGACAAAACCGTTTATGATATAATAGAAAAAGAACCGGCTTCAAAACAGGTTGAAAGCATTCTTCCGCCACCCGAGCAGCCGATTCTTCCGGAAATAAAAGCGGAAGTAAGCCAACCGGCTCAATTTGAAAATAATAATCAACTTGCACCGGTAGAAGAAACGACGGAAGTCAAAGTATCCGAAGTCAAAACGATAGAAACGCCCAAAGCGGTTGTTAATGAAGTAAAGGAAGTCAACCTGCCGAGTATCAAAGAAGTATCAATGGCCGCAGCCGCAAAAGAGAAACCAATCGAGCCGAAAGCCGAACCGAAAATAGAACCAAAGCCGGAAGTTAAAACCCCTGCTCCGACAACTGTAACCAAACAAACGGCAAGCAAAGCGGCAGCAAGCGGCGATTGGCAAATTCAATTAATGTCATCACCGAATAAAAAGGCCGTAGACAGTGCTTGGGCATCAATGGTTAAAAAGCATCCCGCACTTGCCAATCAACCCCACGAAATTGAAACGGCTGATTTAGGAGCAAAGGGAACATATTATCGCTTAAAAGCCGGAGCATTTAACGACCGCTCAGACGCTGATAATTTGTGCAATACCATCAAAAAACAAGGCGGTTCATGTATAGTAAAAAAGAAATAGCACATGGATATTTTAATTAAAGCATTTATCACCTTTGTACCGGCAATCATAGCCATCACGGCGCACGAAGTAGCGCATGGCTTGGTTGCCGCATATCTGGGAGATGATACGGCAAAAAAAAATAAACGATTATCATTAAACCCGATGAGACACATAGATATATTCGGCACTATTATTTTGCCGGCGATTTTGATATTATCGAAGACAGGATTTATTTTTGGCTGGGCCAAACCCGTACCGATAAATTATAACAATTTAAAAAAGCCGAGAAGAGACATAGTTCTGGTGGCCTCTGCAGGAATAATAATGAACCTGTATCTGGCACTCATCGGAGCTCTGCTTATCTACTTATGTTCATTTATTCCGACAGCCAAATTTCAACTTTTCTGTACGGCTTTTTGTATTAACTTTATGGTATTCAACATCATCTTGGCCGTATTTAATATTTTGCCGATTCCGCCATTAGACGGTTCAAAAATATTTTTTGGCTGGTCGGAAAATCCATGGGCAATAAAGTATGTAAATTCCACGAGAATCGGATTAATTATCATTGTAGCTTTAGCCTTTGTCATACCTGTATTCATGCAAACATTCGGCATAAATTTTGATGTTCTTGGTTGGTATATCAAAAACACCACACGCACATTAGGTTCAATCTTGATGTAAGAGACATCCATGACTCAAAAGCAAACATCAGCCCTGATATCAATCAAAGGAACGACCCTGACAGAGGAAGAAAAAAGTATAATAAAAAACATCTCGCCGATAGGTTTCACATTTTTCAACCGCAACATAGAAAATAAGAAGCAACTAAAAGAGCTGACGGAAACAATCAAAAACATCTTGGAAAGGGATGATATAATTTTTGCAGTTGATCAGGAAGGCGGGCGCGTCAGACGGTTAAGGGAGCCGGAATTTAGAGGCTACACGGGACAAGAAACGATAGGCAGACTTTACACGGAAGTATCAAAAGAAACAGCCCAAAGAGCAACATATTTGCATGCCGCATTGATATCCCAAGATTTAAGGGAATGCGGACTGAATTTAAATTACGCCCCCGTGGCAGATATCATACACCCCGACACATCAGTCGTAATAAAAAGCCGTTGTTTTTCATCAAACGCAGAAATAACAACGCAATTATCGTCAATCATGATAAAAACATATATCGCAAACGGTATCATTCCCTGTATAAAGCACCTCCCTGGACATGGCCGAGCCGAAGTAGACCCGCACCTGCAACTGCCGAGGATATCATCATCCTTATCAGAGCTGGAAACCGATTTTTTCCCATTTAAAGAATTGTCAACCATCACGCCCTGCGGCATGAGTGCGCACATTGTTTTAGAAAAAGTAGATTCAAAAGCCCCCATAACATTAAGTCCGGTAGGAATAAAAACAATCATCAGAGAAACAATCGGATTTGACGGTTTTTTGATATCGGATTCGATTGATATGAATGCATTGAGCGGCACAATAGCCGAACGTGCACAAAGAGCCTTGGAAGCAGGGTGCGATGCCTATTGTTATTGCGGAGGCAAGACAGAAGAATTAAAAACATTAGCCGGCATAAATGCCTCCTTATCACCAAGGAGTGAAAAACGGCTAAAAAAGCTGAAAAAAATCCTAAAACATAAGATTTCAAGATTCGAGTCGTATGAAGAATATCAAACAATAATCGGCAAAATTACCCCCTATGAAGAGAGTTATGACGCCACAGAAGTCCTTTCATTAATGGAAAAAGCATCAAAACATGCATAAAATTAAAAAAAATCAATAATTTAAAACTTTTGTGGTGGTTTTCTTAGCACAAACGTGTTACTATATATACAGAACGATAAAACACGGAGAAAAGCTATGATAATATCCGCTACTAGAAGAGTAACCGGTTCATCAGGCACAAACAAGAGTGTTACCCCCCATGTAAGGACGGTTGGCAACACTTTTATGACCGATGAACCAAACGTTGAAACGATTGATACTTATAACAAAGTTTCCGTCAATGAAGATGCAAGGCGCGAACACACCCCAAATCAACAAGAAGACGAAAAAGAACAAAAGCGTCAATATCAAAACACGTTGAAAAACGACCAAACATTGCTTCATGGAGCCGTTGAAGCCATGAGTGAAAACATTGTTGCGGAAGAAAGCCAACATACGAACCGCAACAAAAAATTAGGGGTATATAATACCAATCAAAACATCTACGATCAGGAAGAAAACAACAAGCTGGACCGCCGTTTTAATGAGCATTACATAAAACATTTGTACGAAAACAACGAACCACCGGAAGAAATTGATGAACTTATTTAGCTTTCTATTTTTCTAAAAAAATCTCCTTAAAATAAAAACAAGGAGATTTTTTAGTATACAAATTTAGCAACAAACTCTAGTTTATTGTAAAAATTCTCAAAGTAAGAGCCGAACTCACTGAGTTCGAGCCTTATCGTTCGCATAAAACAAGCTCCCATAACGGGAGCTTATCCAATACTGGGGCGAACGATGCTGGAGTAGATAAACAACCATTGAATTGGTTGTTTATCGCCGACAGTTACGGAAATATTACCCGCATAAGCCCTGCGGCAGCATGGCGCAATCGGGTTAAATTTCCGGTGACCGAACAAGAAGCGATAAGCTTCGCCGTGAGAGCCGAACTCACTGAGTTCGAGCCTTATCTTTCGCAAAAAAAAGAGTGGTTACACCAATAACCACTCTTCCGACATACTGGGGCGAACGATGCTGGAGTAGATAAACAACCATTGAATTGGTTGTTTATCGCCGACAGTTACGGAAATATTACCCGCATAAGCCCTGCGGCAGCATGGCGCAATCGGGTTAAATTTCCGGTGACCGAACAAGAAGCGATAAGCTTCGCCGTGAGAGCCGAACTCACTGAGTTCGAGCCTTATCTTTCGCAAAAAAAAGAGTGGTTACACCAATAACCACTCTTCCGACATACTGGGGCGAACGATGAGGCTCGAACTCACGACAACCGGTACCACAAACCGGGGCTCTACCAACTGAGCTACGTTCGCCATTAACAAGAAAAACTTTTACATATAAATAAAAATAAAGTCAAGTTAAAAATAACAAAATTAATAAAAGGCAGTGATAAAATTAACTCTTTATTTTCTTTTAGAATTTATAATACGAATAATAATGTAAAAAAAACAAAACTTAATAGAGAAAAAAATAATGAGCGGAATAACCAGCCGAATATATGCCAAGATTTGCAAAATAATTCTGGGTAGTGCATTAATATACACAATTTGCACTCCCATGGCAACCGCTGCAACATCATCCATCATGATAGATGCAAATACGGGAGAGGTTTTATCTGCCCAATCGGCAGATACATTAAGATATCCGGCCTCATTAACCAAACTGATGACATTATACATAACCTTTGATGCCTTGGAAAGAGGTCTAGTCAAATTAGATGATGAATTACCAGTTTCACGTCGTGCAGCCAATCGAGCTCCATCGCGGTTAGGATTAAGAGTCGGTTCAAAGATTTCCGTTCAAACGGCAATAGAAGCCTTGATAGTAAAATCAGCCAACGACTGTGCCACGGTTTTGGCCGAAGGTTTGGGATACACGGAAGAAAACTTTGCCCAAGCGATGACGCAAGTTGCCAAAGAACTGGGAATGAAACACACCACATTCAAAAATGCCTCGGGACTTCCGAATCGCCAGCAAAAAACAACAGCGCGCGACATGGCGATTTTAGGTGCGGCAATGTATCATCATTTTCCCCAATATTATAAATGGTTTTCACTAAAAAAGTTTACTTATAACAACAAGACCTATTACACACACAACCATGTATTGCGCAAATTCAAAGGTGCCGACGGAATGAAAACCGGCTTTACCAACGCTGCGGGATTTAATATAATAACATCAGCGGAACGAGACGGACAGCGCGTAATTGCCGTAACAATGGGGCACAATACATTAAAAGAACGCGACAAAAAAATCATAAAGATGATGGAAACAGGCTTAACCAAATTAGCACTCAACACCAAACTCAAACCGGAGAACATGCATGCCGACCTCATTGAAGAGCACAAAAAACCTAACGACATACAAGTACAATTAGCCGGCAAAGACATAGCCGTAACACAGGAACAAAGCACGGAAGAAGATGCCCACCCCGAAATAGAGCAAGGAAGCGCAGATACCGATTCCACGATTAAAGAACTGGAAATAAAAGCCATCCATGATATTCAAATCGGTGCTTTTTCAAATTACGCCCGAGCCAGAAATTATGCAAAAAAAATACAAAAAGAAAAATTCAAAAATTGTACGAACTGCGACATAAAAGTTGAAGCCGCAGAAACGGGTTCAGCCATCATCTACCGAGCCAAGATAACCGGCTTTGAAAAAAATGATGCGGATAACGCTTGTAAACGTTTGCAAGATTCACACATATCATGTATAGTGCTGAGTAGTAATCAAAAGCAAACGTTACAAATGGCATCCAGATAATATGACTGAAACGAACCCAGATAAAAAAGCCCATATAATAGTAATCAGCAATGAAAAAGGCGGAACGGGAAAATCCACAATTTCCATGCACCTGGCAATAGATTTGCTGCAGCAAGGTTTCAAAGTAGCAGCAATAGATTTAGACGGCAGACAAGGAACGTTAAGCAAATATGTAGAAAACCGCAAAAAATTTTGCCGAACCCATAACTTAGTTTTGCCGATTCCTTCGATATTTACCTATGCCCCGCAAGAAGATGTAACCCTTATTGAGGCCAACAGAGAAAACATATCATCAAGAATAAACGAGCTCGCCAAAGATTATGATGCAATTATAATAGATACACCGGGAACAAAGAACTATTTATTTGAAGAGGCGCATTATCACGCCGACACTTTAATCACACCGATTAGCGACAGTTTGATTGATCTTAATGTTTTAGCAGACATCAACATAGATTCGCAAACAATCGGCCGCCCTGGGCATTACGCAAGTTTCATTTGGGATATAAAGAAAAAATTAGCCTCCCAAGGACACAATTATCTAAATTGGATAGTCATCGGCAACAAGACATCAAACTACAATTCCAAGAACAAAAACATCGTTTTTGAATATCTTGAAAAGCTAGGCAAACTTTTTGGATTTCGTTTTACCCCCGGCCTTAAAGACCGCATAATCTATAAAGAACTGTTTTTATTGGGATTAACCGTTTTAGACATGAGCCACCCCGAACTCAAAATGAAAATGACAATGTCTCATTTAGCCGCCAAACGAGAAGTCAAAACAATAGCCGAATTTATTTGCCCTGAATAACATTTTCCGTTTTTAAGGAGGACATTATGAAAGAACTGAGCTTTTTAATGTTTATGGTTGGACTTTTTTTCGGCTTAAGCGTATTGGCGCGCCGCCTAACCAACCCCAACCATCCGGACAGGACGGCATTTTTCATTCCTTCTCCCATGTTATTTAATGTCTTATGGGGATCGATATTTTATATCGGCTACGGGATTCTCATGTTCAAAACACCCCTAACCCAAATCAGTTTAGCCATAATTGAAATTGCACTGCTGGGTTATACGATATGGATGCACTGCCTAAAACACGTCATGATAAAAAGACAAGGCAGTTACCCGAGTTTTATAAATAAAATATTAAATAAAGCCGTAGCCAAGCAAGGACAACTTGATGCAAGCTTTTCCGACTACAGCCAACGTAAAGCGCTCAAAATTTTAGGCCTACCGATTTATGCCGTGGAAGAACCGGACAAGATTCGCCGCCAGCTTAATCTGCTGAAAGCAATGGCTGATTCAAAAAAAATATCATCCCCCTATTTGCAAACGATTATAAAAAGAATTGAATCGGCACTTAAAGTAAAGTAGCCGATAACCCGAAATTTTATCTTGCCATTAGCAAATAAAATGCTAACTTTAATAAAAAAAAGGAAAGGCAAACACATGATTCAAACAATAAAAACCCAACCATACGGCGACCAAAAGATGGGCACGGGCGGCCTGCGCAAAAAGACCAAAGTAATGATGCAGGAAAATTACTTTGAAAACTTTATACAAAGTGTCTTCAACGCGATTGGAGGCGTTAAAGGAAAGACATATGTCGTCGGCGGCGACGGCCGTTGTTTTAATGCGGAAGCGATTCAAAAGTTCATCAAAATGGCCGCGGCCAACGGAGCCAAGAAACTGCTTATCGGCCAAAACGGCTATATGTCGACACCGGCAGGCTCAAATCTTATTCTCAAAAACAAAACCAACGGTGGTTTTACTTTTTCGGCCTCCCACAATCCCGGAGGTATAAATGGCGATTTCGGAGTTAAATATGCCAACGAAACGGGAGGACAGGTTCCGACATCAATAACCGACAAAATTTATCAACTAAGCAAAGAGATAACGGAATACAAAATCAGCGATGCCGCAGATGTTGACTTATCACAAATAGGTTTTCAAAAAATTGAAGATATGGAGATTGAAGTCATCGACCCCATAAGCGACTACGTTACCATGCTTGAAAAAATCTTTGACTTTAATGCATTGAAAAATCTTTTCAAATCGGGATTTAGCATGCGTTTTGACGCGATGAACGCCATAACCGGTCCTTACGCCACCCGCATTTTTGAAGACATTTTGGGAGCCAAGCAAGGGAGCGTCATACGCGCCACACCATTGCCTGATTTCGGAGGCTTACACCCGGATCCCAACCTTGTTTACGACAAAGATTTGGTTGACTTCATGTATTCCGCACAAGCGACGGACTTTGCCGGAGCCAACGACGGCGACGGCGACCGCAACATGATTTTAGGACGACACTTTTTTGTAACCCCGAGTGATAGTTTAGCAATTCTAACCGATAACTATCAATATGTTCCGGCCTATAAAAACGGAATTTACGGAGTAGCAAAATCAGCCGCCACATCGACAGCCGTATGTCGGGTAGCGCAAGC
Source organism: uncultured Alphaproteobacteria bacterium (assembly GCA_944390355.1). GTDB lineage: Bacteria > Pseudomonadota > Alphaproteobacteria > RF32 > CAG-239 > HGM16780. Next base: position 53,372 of record CALXPT010000003.1, read on the forward strand.
CAGGAATCTTCCCTGCTATGTTGTACCGACCGGCTGGAAATACTTTGTCAACCTCATGGATTCGAACCGCATAACCCTATGCGGAGAAGAAAGTTTCGGCACCGGCTCTTCACATATCAGAGAAAAAGATGGCATCTGGGCAATTTTGTTTTGGCTCAGCATTATTGCGGCAACCGGCAAGTCCGTTGAACAAATCACAAGGGAACATTGGGAAAAATACGGACGCATTTATTATATGCGTTTTGATTTTGAAGGACTGGACACTAGTGTAGCCGACAAATTAATGACTGATTTGGAAGAAAAGCTTCCTTCCCTGAAAGATAAATACTTTAATGGCTACGAGATTCAAAACGCCGCTCCGTTCGTATATAACGACCCCGTAGACGGTTCAACTACCAAGAACGGCTTAGTTATAGATTTTAAGGACGGCTCCAAAATCACCTATCGCCTGTCCGGCACGGGATCATCGGGAGCAACGCTTCGTGTCTATATTGAATCGCCGGATAAAACAAACTTCAATCAAGATACACAGCAAAAATTGCAAAACCTGTTAAAAACGGCAATGGAAGTAGCTGAAATCAGCATACGCACGGGAAAAACCAAAGCAGATGTCAACACCTAAAAGAAAAATAATTTTCAACATTTTTCTGATAGCTGCTTTAGCATTATCCGGCAAAGCGGAGGCGGGTCTTTACGGTTTCACGACCGGCAAAGACCCAACTGTTGAAGAGGAAATTCTGGACATGCCGGCTCCCCCGCAAAATATTTTGAACTACCGGAGCTTAATGCGCGATAATCTACAAATGCTGATTGACTATGCAAAAGAAAATAAGCCCGAATTTCAAATTATGCTGCATGACTGCGATGAAATGCTCTACAAAAGTTTATGGGAATATCACTTAACGGGCTACAGCCATGCCCGCGGCAATAATGATGACAAATCAGACCCAAGCTTTTTGAGCTACACCAATGACGAACTGGAAACAGCATACCTACCTGAGCAAAACTTAAACAAAGAATTTGCCGCCAAAGTAGACGGGATAGCACTAAATAATCTCTATTGCGGCGAGAGAAAAGTTTATGATTTTTTGCGTCACCAAAACATCAAAATTTCGGCAATCAGCCAATGTGCAAACCTCACGGCATTTGACAAAGCCGCGGAATTGTCAACCCAAGACGGTGTGTTATTTTACGGTTTTATAAACCCGAATACGGCTTTCAAATACATCGCCGACCAACCGATAATCAACGAGAACACACGCAACATATTCAAATTGCAAGACGCATCCAACATATCATATTTAATAGACGATTCGAGATACAAAACCAAAGAACAAATGATTTTAGACATCGCAAATTCCAACTACGACGTTATTGTTATAAAACCATTATTCCAACGCGGCATCCCCTTTTCCAAGGAAGAAGTAGAAAGCATGAAATACAAAAAAAGCGGTCCGCGCCGCCTGATTTTGGCAATGCTCAACGTATCCGAAGCCTTCAAAGCACATTACTATTGGGACGCGGATTGGAACATGGAAAACACACCGTGGTTAGCTCGAGAATCATTCGTCAACGAAGATGCTTACATAACCAAATATTGGTCTGAAGAATGGAAAAAAATTGTTTCTAACTACTTCAAAAGCGTTGTTCAAACAAACTATGATGGTGTATTCTTTTCGGGAATAAACAACCACATGTATTTTGAACATCAAACCCCGATTGAATAAAATACGGATAAACCTCAAGATGAACGAAATAGAAATTTTAGATATATCAAGAGAAGCGGTTTTTACATTGCTAAAAGTCGTATCGCCGATTTTACTCATAGCATTGTTCATCGGCTTGATTATAGGTATTTTTCAAGCTCTGACCCAAATTCAGGAAATGACCTTAGCTTTTGTTCCGAAAATTTTATGCGTATTCATCATGCTGATAGTCTTGTTTCCGTTTATGTTAAACCAAATGCGCATGCTATCGGAATCATTATTTGATAAAATCGTGAGTGGCGGATAAAATGCTGCAAGAATTACTTCATCTGGAATTGCATAAATATATCCTGATATTTTTAAGGCTGGGCTCGGCAATTATGTTAATGCCGGGCTTTATGACAACATATATCAACATGCGTTACCGCCTATCAATAGCCTTGGGACTGACAATTATTTTATACCCGTTTTTGTATGACAAACTTCCACCTGCTCCGCAAGATTTTTTAGAGAATGTAAAGATTTATATATTTGAAATAACGATTGGCGTGTTTTTAGGCTTAATGATGCAGTTTACATTCACGGCTCTAAATTTAGCGGGCAATTTTGCCGGTACGGCAATAGGCTTTTCAAACGCACAATTATTTGACCCCAGCACACAGGCACAATCTATTGTTTTGGAAAGTTTCTTTTCCATTATTGCATTAACGATTATTTTTATAACCGACTTGCACCACACCATGCTCGGAGCAATTATTTCAAGCTATGACTTATTTAAAGTCGGAGAAAGTTTGTTAACCGGAGATATGGCTGATTTTCTGAGTACAACATTAGGAGAAAGTTTCATTACCGGCTTCAGATTAGCCTCACCGTTCATAGCGTTTACAATCATTTTTTATGTCGGCATGGGTTTGGTATCACGCCTTATGCCGCAGCTCAACATATTCTTTTTATCATTGCCGTTGCAGCTTTATTTAGGCATAGGCTTATTGTTTATCACACTTCCGGCCGTAATATTCTGGTTTGTAGAATATTACGAACGTACATTGCATAAGTTCTTAAGCTAGGAGGAAACATGGTACCGGAAGACGAAGACGAAGCCTCCAAAACCGAAGAACCGTCGGAACGAAAGATATCAAAAGCCAAAGAAGAAGGCGACATTGCAATATCGCAAGATGCCAAAAGTTTCATAATGTTACTTGGCATGCTGTTTGTGGTATGGTTGATAATACCGATGATGGGCCGCTGGTTTAATGAATACTTCGGCAAATTTATCACCATGCCGCAAACCATCCCGACCGATTCGAAACACCTGCAATATCTGTTTTTAAACTGTTTTATTGACTTGATGAAAATATTGGCAATTCCGTTTGCGGTTTTTCTGGTTTTAGGTATAGCGGCAAGCATCATGCAAACAGGCTTTGTCTACGCGCCAAAGAGGCTCATGCCGAACTTTAATAAACTCAACATATTTGCACAATTGCCCAATTTCATAAACAAGAAAAAAATATTTGAAAGCATAAAAGGAATAGTAAAAATCGCGATTATTGCATGGGTAGCAATTTTGGCACTCAAACCCTACCTTGCCCGCAGCGAACTATTGCCTGACATGGAAACATTCGCGATTCTAAAATTCATACATCAAGCGGTAACATTATTGATATTTACAATAGTACTTGCGGTATTAGTGATTGCCATCGCCGACTTTGCCTATCAAAAATACACCCACTTGCTAAAATTGCGTATGACCAAACAAGAAGTCAAAGAAGAATATAAACAAACGGAAGGCGATCCTCTGGTAAAATCGCGCATACGCCAAATTCGCAACGAGCGCGCACGCCGCCGCATGATGGAAAATGTCCCCAAGGCCGATGTAGTTATTGTCAACCCGACCCATTATGCTGTAGCATTGCAATATGACATGAACACAATGGATGCACCTGTAGTTGTAGCCAAAGGTCTGGATAACATCGCCCTAAAGATTCGCGAGATAGCAGAAGAACATGAGATACCGATTGTTGAAAATCCGCCGCTGGCAAGAGCCCTGTTTGCTTCCGTTGAACTTGACGAATCAATACCGGAAGAACATTTCAAAGCGGTAGCCGAGGTAATTGGATATGTTATGCAACTTAAAAAATAAACGTCCTGATAAGTTATTGGAAAAAAGGCTTTTATACTTAGCCTATACGTTGGTTTTGCTGACATTAAGCATCATAGCCTATATACTATACCCCAAATACGACATCGGCCTGCTGGTTTTAATACTGTTCATAAGCGGCTACAGCTTAGTTTCAACGATAAAAACCCTCAAAGCGGGAGAAGAAGCGATTAGCTACGGAGGATTCGCCGCCGAATTATTAAAAAGCAATAGGGAAGGACGCCGCATAGACAACAGCAGCTTTGAACCTGTACTGGAAAATGACTACGCGCGAGATTTTTTCAAAGATGAAAACATTATAGACTTTCTCAAATATCATACTTCGGACAACCGTCAAAACAAATCGGCACTGGCGAGATTGGAAAAAGCACTCGAAAATTTGACCTCGGAAACGGTAACCCTTTCGCTTATCATCAAGAACGAGAGCAGAAACAATTTTGCACCGGAAGAATGGTTCGAAGTATCGATTCGTCCGATATATCTGAAAAAAACCAATATATTTGAAGGCCCCTATTCGGTCAGACGCATTAAGAAAGATACCTATATCTTCTGGAACATAAAAGATATTACGGCCGACAAAAACATTGAACAAATCCTGCAAGAAGAACGCCGCGGGCTGCATGACTTTTTGGATTATCTTCCATCGGCCTTGTATATATGTGATAAAAACTATCAAATAGAATACGTCAATCACGCTTTGGCAAAGCTTCTAAACACCTCCCGAGAAGATTTGATAGGCAAAAATTTAAAAGACTATTTAGCCACCAATTCACCGTTGCCGCCGGCACATACTGCCTCATGGAAAGGTCAAATACATCTGGCACAAAACGAACAAGTAATAGAATGCTACGCGGCACAGGAAAATTTCCGAGACAATTCGGAAATTAAGACAAGAGGAATTTTGATATCGACTCTCCCCGGAGATAAAGAACTCAAACAACAATTAACCGAAAACACGGACAAACTAAGTTGGATGTTCGACTTTGCACCGATAAGCATAATTTTGTGTAATAAAGACAATCAAATCGTAGATTCGAATTCGACAGCCGCCGCATTTTTAAGAATAGACAAGAAAAATTTACTAAACACCAATATCACCAACTTATTCAAAGAAGAAGACCGCAACAAATTTTATCAAGAAGAACAAAACATCACATCCGCCGCAAACGGAAATGGCACTTCGGTTATAGACGTCCATTTGAATAATGATAAAGAAGAGCGAATTTCCACGCTTTACATCCGCGCGGCCTACCACCTGCACGCCACAGCCAACGAACCTCTGTCAGGTTACATTATTTATATGTTAGATTCAACGGCACGCAAAAATCTCGAGCTACAGTTTGCTCAAGCCCAAAAGATGCAGGCTATGGGGCAAATGGCCGGCGGTGTGGCACACGATTTCAACAACCTTTTAACCGCCATGATAGGCTTTTGCGATTTGTTGTTACAACGCCACGGAGTGGGCGACCCCTCATTCAGCGACATCATCCAAATCAAAAACAATGCCAATCGCGCGGCCGGATTAGTGAGGCAGCTGTTAGCTTTTTCAAGAAAACAGCCTCTCAAACCCAAACTCATAGACGTAACCGAAAATTTCGTAGAATTAAGCCACATGCTCAAACGAATTTTAGGGGAACAAATCAGCTTAAAATTTTATCACGGAACGGATTTAGGCTACATCAGAGTTGATCCGGTACAGTTTTCGCAGGTCATCCTAAATTTGGCAGTCAACGCCAAAGATGCGATGAACAACCGCGGCACATTAAGCATCAGCACCCGCACGGAATCTTTGCTTGAACCATACCAATTCGGAGCAGACACCATCGCCCCTGGAGAATTTGTGGTAATTGAAGTATCCGATACAGGGTGCGGAATTCCGATTGAAAATCTGACCCGCATATTTGAGCCTTTTTTCTCAACCAAACAAAATGTAGTTGGCTCAGGCACGGGTCTGGGATTAGCAACGGTTTATGGTATTGTGCGTCAAACCGAAGGCTTTATCAAAGTCAACAGCATCGTGGGACGAGGCACAACCTTTGCCATTTATTTGCCGCGTTTTGAAAGCGATGAAGAAACCGAAAATTCGCCCTCCGAAACAGGCAAAGAAATCATCACCGCCATGAACGGCACACCGGTACTGACCGTCCAAGAAAAAGTAACGAGCAACAACAATCCCAAATTAATATTCGGACTAAATGTATCATCCATCGACCGCCTCCACGAGCTGTCTCCGAGAAACGATGAAAACATCCGCATACTTTTTGTTGAAGATGAGGATTCGGTACGAACATTTGCTGTCCGCGCCCTAAAGAAGAAAGGCTACGAAGTAATCGGTTGTAACTCAGCCGAAAACGCCTTAGAACATTTGGCAGAAGATACAAACTTCAACTTAATGATAACCGACATGGTCATGCCGGGGAAAAACGGTGCAGAATTGGCCGAAATAGTAAAAGCCAAAATTCCCGCAATTAAAATCATACTGGCCTCGGGATATTCGGAAGAGATAGCCCGCCGCGAACTCTCCGTTTCCGACAACTTTGAATTTATCGCCAAACCATTCAGCTTAGGAGACTTGACTAAAAAGGTTTTTGATGTTCTAAATAAGCAAGAAGGATAAAAAAATGAACCGGAGCAAAGAACATCATCATCTGCACCAACTGCCGTTGGATTTTTACTACCGCCCCTACATGGGACGAGATGATTTCATGCCCTCAAGCTGTAACTTTGCCGCATTTAGATTAATCGATTCGTGGCCGATGTGGACCTATTTTGCGGCCTGTATATATGGTCCCGAAGGCTGCGGGAAGACGCACCTTGCCAACATTTTTTCAGAAAAAGTTTCTGCGGTAGAACACTACCCCTATAAGATTCCCTGCATTGAAGCCAAGAATTTAACTCTGGACATGCCAAGACAGCTGCTGAGCAACTATTATTGCCTGATTGTCGAAAATCTAACAACCGACATCAATCAAGAGGCCTTATTTAATCTCTACAACATCTATCGAGATGAAGGAGGCAGCATATTATTCACCTCAAGACAAGCCCCTGCCCGTTTAAATTTCACATTAGCAGATTTGCGTTCCCGAATGAATATAGTTCCAAGCATCGAAATCAAAGAACCCGACGATGATTTACTCTCGGCATTGCTGGTCAAACTATTCATGGACAGACAAATAAACATCACACCGGAAATAATAAATTATATTCTCGCCAACATGCAGCGCTCATTTGCCTATGCCAAAAAACTGGTAGCAGAAATAGACACGATATCTTTGGCACAAAAAAGAGCGGTATCGATTCCGATAGTAAAAGAAGCATTAGAAAATTTATCGGACAACAAACAAGGAGAATTATTTTCGCTTAACAACGGACAAGGTGAACTTTTTTAAATAACATAAATGAGAAGAAACATGACTAAAGAACTAAAATTATGGCAATTTAACCTTATCTATAGTTTACTGACAATAGCAATCTATAATCCCAACCTGAGCGAAGTTGCTCAAAACATAAATCCGTCATGGACATTCACCGCCGCAATATATCTATTGGCCTTTGCGGCATTAAACATCATATTGAGCATTTTATTTTGCACACCGAAAATAAGTAAAACAATCGGCATAATTCTATTGTTGTGTAATTCAATAGCCCTTTATTTTATGAACACATATCATGTACTTATAGACCGCATCATGATACTCAACATTATGCACACCAATATCTATGAAACAAAAGACCTTCTGCATTGGAAATTGTTTGCCTACCTAATTTTATTAGGCATACTCCCCGCCTATATAATCGGCAAAATAAAAATCCGGCAAGAAAACATCCGTCAAGAAATAAAAATAAGACTATTCACCATTTTAGGTTCTCTGCTGATAGCGGGAGCAATCATTCTGCCCAACCAAGCGGCATCAAAACAAATATACAAGGGACACAAAGAATTGCGCTATGCACTTATCCCCTCAAACTATATCGGAGGCATTGGCGGAATTATAAAGATGTACAAAGAAGTTTTTGCGCCTTATAAGATGATAGCGGAAGATGCCGCCTACACTCCCTATTGGAACAACGGCAAAAAGAATTTAATAGTTCTGGTGATAGGAGAATCAGCCCGCGCCCAAAATTTCAGCTTAAACGGTTATAAACGAGACACCAATGCCCCGTTAAAACCTTATTTAAAGGACATCATCAATTATCCCGAGTTTTACGCTTGCGGAACCTCAACGGCCGTATCAGTCCCCTGTATGCTGTCCAAAGACGCTCAAAAACAATTCAAAGCCGGCTCGGAAATGTACACCGCCAACATCACCGACATATTGCAAAACAACGGCTATCATAGTTTATGGCGAGACAATAACACATCATGTGTTGACAATTGCCGCTTTATTGAAACCGAAGCTTCCTGCAAAGGGCAATTTTGTTTAGATGATGTATTGCTGAGTAATCTGGAAGAAAAGATACGCCAAATAAACAACAACGCCTTCATCATATTGCATCAAAGAGGCTCACACGGACCGGACTATTATACAAGATTTCCGCAAGAAGAAACGCCGCCTTATGTTCCGATATGCACCACAACGGATTTAAAAAATTGCAACCGGCAAGAATTAATAAATGCCTATGATAATTCAATTTATCAAACATCCGTATTTTTAAAAGACACCATCAACATTTTAGAAAAACTGACCAATGAGTATAATCCGATAATGATATACAGCTCGGACCACGGAGAGTCATTAGGTGAAAACAATATTTACCTGCATGGAACACCATATGAACAAGCCCCCAAAGAACAAAAACACATACCGACAATGATATGGCTGCCCAAATCAACGGCCGATGCATTGAAAATCGACCCGCAATGCCTCAGAAAAAGCAGTCAAAAATATCACTCGCATGACAACATATTCCATACAATATTGGGGCTTTCAGGTATCACGACCCGTCTCTATCAACCTGAGTTGGATATTTTTTCCGCATGTCAAAAAAAACATTAGAAAAAACTAAAAAAAAGCTTGATTTTTAGTACCTTTGATTTATACATACACCAGAGAATGTATATAATCAAAAAAATAGGAAAAAAAGAATGGCACGCCGTACCAAAGAAGAAGCAGAAGCCACCAAGAAAGCCATCTCCATAGCCACATTGGAAATATTCTGTGAAAAAGGCTATTCACGCACCACATTTGATGAAATAGCCAAACGTATAAATTTAACCAAAGGAGCCGTTTATTGGCACTTCAGAAATAAAGCGGATATATTAAGCGAAATAATCCGCAAAACATTTGAAATAACCAGAAATATAATAGCCATCAAAGTTCCAAAAATCGATTCTCTGGAACAGCTCAAACAATACATGCATGAAGAACTCAAATTAATAGAAAATAATCCCGAATACAGACAGTGCTTATATTTTGTATTTCACCAAATGGAATGGTCGGAAGCCATTTTAAACAAGGTCAGTGCCGATGTAAAAAGTATAACCGATTTCAACAAAGAGCAAATCAAAAAAGCACTAAAAACAGAACAAGAAAACAAACAAATCAAATCTGAGTTAAATATAGAAGACATAACCGAATGCATAGACGGATTGTGGATGAGCATCCTCCGCAACATCGTTATCCCCGGAGCAGATTTTAACGAATTTAAAAGACTTTTAGATATAAGTTTTGAAATAGTGCTAAATGGAATTACAACAAAAGGAACAAACTAAAATGAAAGTAGGAAAACCAAGTAATCGCAAAATATTAAAACAAACCATTTTATTATTAGCCTGCGTTGGAGCCGGCTGGTATATAAAAGGCAAAGTAACACCAACCTCAATGCTGGGTATGGGCGGTTCACAAGAAGTCTATGTTTTAACCCAAGGATTAAAAGAGCAGGATATAACCCAAAAACAAAGCTACATCGGTCATGTTGAAGCAATAAAAAGTGTTAATATCGTCCCGCAGGTAAGCGGCTATGTAGAAAAAGTCTTGTTTAAAGAAGGCTCTCACGTTGAGGCCGGAGATATATTGTTCATAATAGAACAAAAAAGATATATAGCAAACGTAGAATTAAGAAAAGCGGAATTGCAAAGTGCCCAAGCAAACCTGGTCAGAGCAGAGAGAGATTTCAAACGCCAATCACAATTATCGAAACAAAACTATGCCTCAAAAGCAACATTCGATTCGGCAGAAAGCACTTATATTCAGGCTAAAGCAGCGGTAGCACAAGCACAGGCGAACTTAGATTTAGCCGAAATAGATTTGGCATATACGGAAATCAAAGCCCCGATAAGCGGTCGTATAGGTAAAGCACAGGTAACCGAAGGCAACTATGTAAACTCAAGCCAAAACTTAGCACGCATAGTCCAAACCGACCCGATTCGCGTAGTATTTTCGGTCTCGGATAAAGAATTTTTGAACTCCCGTTTATATAATCAACAAAACGGAGCCGAACAAATCAAAAGCGAAATAGTGCTTCCGAACGGCAGAAGAATTGAACACGAATTCAAATCACACTTTTCAGACAATGAAATCAATTCAGACACGGCCACAATTGCCATTTACGCCGAATACGGCAACCAAGATGAATTGCTCATCCCCGGAAACTATGTGCAAGTGCGTATCGGTGCCAAAGAAACGAATATGGAATTATTAGTACCGCAATCAGCCATAGCTCAAGACGAGCACGGCAATTATGTAATGGTCGTAAACAACGGAATTGCAGAGCAACGGCGCATAACCTTAGGCACCACCATCGGCACGGAACAAATCGTAAAATCAGGATTAACCAAAGATGATAAAGTTATCATCCAAGGCCTGCAAAAAGTAAGCAACGGCTCAAAGGTCAAAGCACAGATTGTAACGCAAGAAGACAGCCTTGAAGTCGCAGCCGACAAAGCCGCAGGAAAAACAACCGATACAACGGCACCTGTTGTCAAAGAAAGAACAATAGCTCCCGCCATAAAAGCGGAAAACATAGATATCAATTCTCCGAACATGGTCAATGCAACCGCAACGGAGGAAGAAGAAGAAATCATTATAGATTCGCAAGAAATCAGTTCTGCCATAACCGCTGAAGAATCAAAGAGCGATTCGGAAGAGACCGAAGCAGAAGATACAAACGAAAACGAAGGAGAATAACGCAAAATGTTTTCACGCATATTTATCGAACGCCCGCGTTTTGCGATGGTAATCTCCATCGTTTTGACATTAGCAGGCTTAATTTCCGTATTTTCATTGCCGATTTCACTTTATCCGGAGATTACACCGCCGATGGTAACGGTATCGGCAAACTACCCCGGAGCAAGTGCCGAGGTTTTGGCCAAAACGGTCGGTATACCGATTGAACAGGAAGTCAACGGTGTAGAAGATATGTTGTATATGGATTCATCATCTTCAAATGATGGCTCATATTCATTATCAGTATCCTTCAAAGTCGGAACCGATCCTGACATGGCACAAGTAAAAGTACAAAACCGCGTATCACAAGCGACCCCGAAATTGCCGTCGGAAGTTCAAAGACAAGGTATCAGCGTAACCCGCCGCTCTTCGGATATTTTAGGCTTTTTCACGGCACGTTCGCCGAAAGGTACGCATGACACAAAGTTCATCAGTAACTATGTCCAAAACAACATCAAAGACAACCTGTCTCGTATAAATGGTGTCGGAGAAGTTAGCGTACACGCACCGGCATTAAGTATGAGAGTATGGTTAGATGCCAACAAATTAAGCGCATTGAATTTGCCGGTTTCAAGTGTAATTTCGGCAATTGAAGGACAAAACTACCAACCCTCATTAGGAAGCATAGGCGCGATGCCCGGCGACGGTACGCAACAAATGGTTTATACGCTAAAGACTCAAGGACGATTAAATGAAGCGGAAGATTTCCAAAACATCATCGTCCGCACGGCACAAGACGGAGGCTTGGTCAAATTAAAAGATATTGCCAAAGTCGAAATCGGCACCGAGACCTATAGCGTTGAATCAAGTCTTGATGGTTCTCCCTCGGTTTCAATTGCCCTAAACCTGTCATCGGGAGCAAATGCCCTTGATACGATGAAGTTAGTCAAAGCCGAATTGGAGCGTTTATCCAAAATGTATCCGGAGGACTTTGAAATCGGTATCACATATGATGCTACCAAATACATTTCCGCTTCTGTGGAAGAAGTTATCTTCACCTTGGTTTTGACATTTGCGTTAGTTATTGCAGTTTGTTATATTTTCTTACAAGACTGGCGTTCCACATTAATTCCAAGCTTGACGATTCCGGTATCATTGTTTGCCACTTTTGCCGTCATGCTGGCATTGGATTATAGTATCAATATGCTGACATTATTCGGCTTGGTATTAGCCATCGGTTTGGTAGTTGATGATGCCATCGTGGTGGTTGAGCGTGTATTGTATTTAATGCAGACCGAAGGATTATCTCCGAAAGAAGCCACTATAAAAGCCATGGAACAAGTTTCAAGTGCAATTATAGCCACTACGTTAGTGTTATTGGCAATTTTCGTACCGGTTGGATTTTTGGGAGGAATAACCGGAAAGATTTACCAACAATTCGCCATAACAATTTCCACCTCGGTAGCATTTTCAGCTCTAAATGCCTTGACCTTATCGCCGGCATTATGTGCCACATTGCTCCGTCCGTTGAAAGAAGTAACCTCCGGACCGCTGCACATATTCAATACGATTTTAAATCGAACACGTAACCGCTATATATCAATTATAGCAATAATCGCAAGGAAAGTCAGCGTAATAGCCTTATTGTTGGGACTTTTGATTGCCGGCAATTTAGCATTTTTGAAAATGAGCCAAACCTCTTTCATTCCGAATGAAGACCAAGGCGTAATTTTGGTCAACTACCAATTGCCTGAAGGAGCAACGCTGGAAAGAACACGCAAAGTCATGCAACAAATCTACCCAAGCTTAAAAGAAGAAGATGGTGTAGATCATGTTATGAGCATTGTGGGGTTCTCATTAATCGGCGGTTCGGGAGAAAATGTCGGTTTCTCAATCATCACACTAAAACCGTGGAATGAACGTAACAGCGATGAATTATATTCAACCAACATCTTAAATCGAATAAAAGCCAAGATAGCGAATACACCGGATGCCGAAATAAACTTATTTGAATTTCCGGCCATCCCCGGATTAGGCACGACCGGCGGTATGGACTATCGTTTACAATCAATAGATTCAACGGATTCCAATGAATTATATACCGCAATGCAAGGTTTCTTGGGCTTGTTGAACACCTCACCGGCAATATCTTATGCATTTTCGACATTTACGGCCCAAACACCGCATATCAATATCGAAATAGAAAAAGAAAAAGCCGAAAGTATGGGAATTTCGATTGGCGATATCTATAGCATATTGCAAAATTATCTTGGTTCGACATACGTCAACGATGTAAATTTCGGTACGCAGGTAAACAAGGTGATTATACAGTCAGATTGGCCGTATCGAAAAGACACGGATTCGATTAAAAATCTCTATGTTCAAAACAAGAACGGCGACATGGTACCGCTCGGCACAGTCTTAAAATTAACCAAAGTATTGGCACCGAGCACGGTTGAACGTTACAACCAATATCCTGCCGCCACGATTACGGCAGTTCAAAACACGGCACTAAGTACCGGAGAAGCTATGACAGAAGTAGAAGAACTGTCCGAAAAATTGCCCAAAGGCTACAGCTTTGAATGGTCGGGAATGAGTTATCAAGAACGCAGTACGCAAGGCCAAATCGGCTACTTGATAGCACTTGCCATCACATTTGGCTACCTCTTTTTGGTTGCACAATATGAGAGCTGGGCAATGCCATTGCCGGTGTTAACCTCGGTTACGGTTGCCATGTTAGGAGCAATGGCAGGCTTGTTCATCACCGGATTGTCATTGAGTATTTACGCCCAGCTAGGCTTAATATTGCTCGTCGGTCTGGCAAGCAAAAACGCCATTTTGATTGTCGAGTTTTCCAAAGAAGAAAGGGAAAGAGGAGCCTCAATCATCAAAGCTGCAACAACCGGAACCAAAGAAAGATTCCGTGCTGTTTTAATGACGGCCTTCACCTTTATTTTGGGTGTATTTCCGATGATAGTTGCGACCGGAGCCGGAGCCTCAAGCCGTATAGCCATCGGCGTACCGGTCTTTTACGGCATGTTGCTGGGAACGGCCTTAGGCTTAATTGTCATTCCGCTGTTGTACGTTTTGTTTGAAACGATGAGAGAAACAGTATCAACACGCAAACACCGTAAAAACAAACAAGCGGCGGAATAAGCCGAAACCCAAAAGCAAAAGCCCTGAGATTTCAGGGCTTTTGCTTTTATGAAAATTTAATTTTTTTTCCATAAAATAATAAACAGGAAAGGAATAGCAAATGGAAAAAATATTCAAAGCCATAGCATTTGCACAAAAGGCACATCAAGGCCAGTACCGCAAAGGAACAAAGCTGCCATATATCGTACACCCGCTGGGCGTAATGGAAATTTTGAGTCGATACCAAGCATCTGAAGATTTAATGATAGCCGGTATATTGCATGACACATTGGAAGACACATCAACCACCGCCGAAGAAATAGAAAAACGCTTTGGAAAACGGATAAAAGAGCTGGTTATAGCCGCCACGGAACCGGAACACGATGCCCCATGGGAACAAAGAAAACAACATACCATAAATTTCATAAAAGATATGGAAGATGAAGAAATTCTGCTGTTAAGCTGCGCCGATAAATTGCATAACTTAAACTCGATGATAGAAGATTACAAACACATCGGAGAAGAGTTGTGGAAACGTTTCAAACGAGGCAAAGAAAAACAATGCTGGTATTACACATCTTTGGCTCAAGCCTACGAAAGCCATCACCACCCCCACCCGATATTCAAAGAATACACGAACAAGGTTCGTAAATTTTTCAGAAATAAAAAAGATTGACAAAATAAGAAATTGTGATAAAAAAGACCGAAAACCCTATTATTAATTTTTTAATTTATACTATTATGAAAAAGAAAGAAGCAATATCCGCCATTGACCGGATAATGAAAGACAACGGATTAACGAGGGAAGAACTTATTGCGTATTGGGCTCAAGCACAAGAACAGGAAACAGTACCCCAAAACGACCAAGAGAAATACCCGTTTGAAGTCATCTTCACGGATGGCAGTCGGGCATGGAAACCGCAAAAAGGCAAAACCCCATGGGGTGTTATTTTTAGATGCCAAGCAATCTGCCTAAAAAACGCGCCCGAACTTCTAACATGGGAAGAAGCCGTAGCATATTGCAAAGAAATAACACTGAGAGGAAAAGTATGCAACGCCGGCTCACCCGAATTATGGATACAAATTTTATCCAAAGAAGCCGAGTTGAACGAATTCATCAAGCAACTTGGCGGAGATGAGCTGAAAGGACACATCTGGACAGCCAAAGAAGAAGACAGATGCTGGGCCAACTTTGCAACTTTTCCGCCAAAGTGCCAGAGTCTCACGGCCTACTTCAAGAGTACGAAGCTGAATGCGCGGCCGATTTTGCCTCTTTAATCATTAACGAAACAGCACCCATAAAGGGTGCTGATTTTTTAATACCGCGATAAAAAACAAACAAAATGAGGGGGGCGACAACAACCGATAAAAAGAACTTAAAAGCCCCAAAAGTAAATAGGATTTTTATCTTTCCTTTAAAAATATTTTATAACCAAAATAAGAAAAATTGTAAAGAAGTGCTAAGCAAAAACAACCGTTGCTCCGGTTGTTTTTGTCTGCAAACTCTTTGGAACATCTTGTTGAGCTTGGCAGTGAAAGCTGCCGCAGCAAAACTAGATGCCTAAGGTACATAGTAACATGAATGATTCGCAAAATCTGTATTAGATGACCATTATACAAACTTTGTAAAAGTTTGGAGAACGAGGCAAATAATAAGATTTTAGGGCGACGACACCGGAGCGTACAAACTAGTACGTGAGGATGGCGGAGACCCGCGAAATCTGTATGAGTTGCCCGTTATACAAACTTTTAGTTGACAAACAGCCACATTTATTCTTATACTTCTCCTGTCGGTTAGAGGTAACCGACGGTGCCTAAACAACACCTTCATGCCAATAAATCCTCCGCTGGAAAAGGCGGAGTGCCGGTAATATATTGAATAACGGCGACTGTATGTTGACAGTTGTTTAGCTCCGCCTGCCTAATTTAAAGGCAGGTGTTTTTATAACTAAAAAAATAAGGAGCTGAAAATGAACCCAACCAAAAATACAACAGACAAACTCTTTTTAATGCGACGCATAATCGGCCTTGAATTACGCTTATTAAGAACCGAGAAAAAATTAACCCTTTCGGAAGCTGCCCACCAAAGCGGCGTATCAATAAAAAATATTAAATTGATAGAAAGCGGAAAATCTTTTTCATTACACAAAGTCGCCATCCTCTCCGCCATATACGAACATGAGCTGCGCTTTGAACTCATCAAAACTTCTTAAATCAAGAAAAGAGATTGCCAAACAATCTCTTTTTTATAAGCCATAAACATTTTCCTATTAGTCGTCCGTTATACGAACTTTATAAAAGTTTGGAGAACAGTATAGATAGAGTGATTTCTAGGAGGGCAAAAAATTTTAGCGTACATAATAGTACGTGAATTTTTTGCCTCTCCGTAAAATTGCTCTAGATATGCTGTTATACGAACTTTTACACGAGCTTTTTACTTTACTATCATAGCCGTAAACTCAGCCTCACTCACCAGCTTATCATCAACATAGGATTTGCCCTTGAAAACAAAGACTTTACCATGCTCTTTAACTTTTTCGACATGCATTTTGAGCTGGTCTCCGGGCTTAACTACTTTGCGGAATTTAACACCATCAATTGACATAAAGAAAACGCCGGCTTTGTTTTGTTTGTAGTCATCCATACCTGATAACACTAAAGCACCGGCAGTTTGCGCCATAGCTTCAATTTGCAAAACACCGGGCATAACCGGATTTCCGGGGAAGTGTCCTTGAAAAAATTCCTCATTCATCGTCACATTTTTTGTACCAATGCCTTTAACACCGGGCTCTTCCACCTCAAGTCTGTCAACCAACAAAAACGGATAACGGTGCGGCAACATCTCCATAATATCTTCGATATAATAAATTTTATTTTCTGACATACCTAGTTCCTTACATAAAAAACAACAAAAAAACTACAATCCGCGCTTAGCAACTTTTTGCAAATAAGCCACCTGACGCATAAAATCTTTAAACTTAACGGCCGGATATCCCATCATCACTTCCCCCGGAGCAATATCGCGCATAATTCCGGATTGCGAAGCGATTTGCGCACCTGAACCGATGTTCAAATGGTCGGCAAAACCGGTCTGCCCGCCGCAAACCACATAATCCCCGAACGTACAACTACCGGCAATTCCGGTCTGAGAAACCACAATACAATTAGCACCTAATTTGTCATTATGAGCAATTTGCACCAAATTATCAATCTTACACCCATCACCGATAACCGTATCATCCAAAGCACCGCGGTCGATACAGGTATTCGCACCTACTTCAACATCATTGCCGATAATAACACGCCCCAGCTGAGGGATTCGCTGATGTTTTCCCTCAATCATCATAAAACCAAAACCATCTTGCCCAATCCTTGCACCGGAATAAATATAGCAATTATTCCCGATAACGGCATAAGAGATAGAAGCATTTGCCCCGATTTTGCAGTTATTACCGATTTTACAACTTTGAGCAATAACAACATTAGGCTCAATGATACAATTTTCACCAATAACCGCTTTTTCTCCGATAACAACATTATCGGCAATATAACTGCCCTGCCCGATAATTGCGGTAGGATGGATTCTAGCGGTTGAAGCAATATCGGAGCGCAACCGAATTTCATCATAAAAAGCTTGGTTAAGTTTCAAGAAGGCAAGCTTCGGATTCGAAGCGATTAAGATAATAACCCCCTGAGCTACAAAAGGAGCCAGCTCGCGAGTAGTAACGCAAGCCTTAGCCTTAATCAACGCCCCCTTTTCTTTAGCCTTTTTATCATAAAAGAAGCAGATATCATTTTCGCCGGCCGACTGCATGGTTGCAATATCGGCAATCATCTCCTGAGACTTGCTGGCATCAATAAGCTCTGCCTCGCAAATCTCAGCCACTTGAGCCAAAGGAAACGGCCCTTTATTTTCATAAAACGAGGTATCAACCATCCAACGCACTCCCAACTACAATCTGGTACCGAAGTTCAAACGGAACACTTCTGTTTCATCGTAAGATTTCTTAACCACCGGTACGGCAAAATCAATATCAATATTGCCCATCGGCGATTGCCATGTCAAACCGACACCGGCGGCCACACGCGGCGACGACGAATAATCAACATACTGGCTACTGACTCCGTCCGGTTTGCCGATCATACCGACATCGACAAAGGTTCTGCCGCGGATTCCCATTTCATCCAATCCCATTGGGAAAGCGAGTTCTGTACCGGAATAAACCATCCAGTTTCCACCCAAAGCATCGTTTGTAAACTTATCTCTGGCGCCCAGACCGCCGAACTCAAAACCGCGCATATTATAGCCGCCTAAGAAGAAACGGTTAGCCAAGCGCACATCCTGCCCGTTATAACCGGTAATATAGCCGCCGTTAGCAAAAATCTTCCAAGTATAATAGTCGGCAAAAGTCATATAGTTATAAGCCTTAGCCTCAAACTTCAAATACTTTTCATCACCGCCGGCACCTGCCACATCATTTCCGAATGACAAATAATATCCGTCCTTAGGATTAATAACATTATCGCGTTTATCATAGACAATGGTCTGCCCGAAGATAGAACCTGTGTACTTTCCCTCTTCTTCTTTAATATAGCGCGAAGCATCGGCATCAACATGGTTAATTTGATCCTCACGCAAAGTATAGCGAACATACTGAGACAAATCATCGGTATAGTTCCACCCTAAGCGCAAACGCCCGCCGGTGCTTTCGCTGTCATAAGACCCTTCATCTTGATAATCTTCCTCGGTTCTGAATAAATCGATACCGGCACTTAACGGACGTCCCAAGAAATAAGGCTCGGTAAAGCTGATGTTATAGTCTTGAGCGCGTTGAGAAACACCGACATCAAATCCCAATTGCTGACCTCTGCCCATAAAGTTATTTTCGGTAATACCGGTACGGATTAAAGCACCGTTAACGGTAGAATAACCGACGCCGACATTAAAGTAACCGGTAGATTTTTCTTCGACTTTCACATTAACATCCGCGCTGTTTCCGTCAGGATTCGGCTGGGTCTGAATATCAACCTTGCTAAAGTAATCCAAATTCTCGACATTACGCCGTGAAGCTCTGATTTTAGCCCCGTTAAAAGCATCACCTTCCGAAATTCTGAACTCACGACGAATAACATCATCATCGGTTCTGGTATTTCCTTTAATATTGATTCGATTGACAAACACACGGTCGCCCTCCTTGATATGGAAGGTAACATCCATTTTGCCCTCTGCAGGATGACGCGCCAATTCGGGTTCGACATCAACAAAAGCAAAACCCTGTTTGCCGAGACTTTCGGTAATTTCATAGACCGACTTCTCAATTTTATCGGCATTATAGCGATCGCCTTCCTCAATCAAAACATCATCCATCAAAGCCTGAGTATCCACCCCGCCCATATCGGAAATAATATCAACGCCGACAACTTCATAACGCGGTCCTTCATCAACCACATAAGTCAGCACGAATGACTTTTTGTCAGGACTGAGCTCGGCAATAGCGGAAGAAACATTAAAATCAGCATAACCGTTTTTCATATAAAAGCGGCGCAGCAGCTCTTTATCATAATTTACGCGCTCGGCATCATAATTTTCCGAACCGGAAAAGATACGATACCAGCGGCTTTCTTTACTCATAATCTCACTCTGCAAATCGCTGTTGGAATAATGCCTATTACCGACGAAGTTAATTTTATCAATTGTAGCGAGCGGCCCTTCATTAATTTCATAAACCAAATCAACGGTATTATTTTCGCGCTTAATAACTTTAGGTTCAACCACCACGGCATAGCGTCCGCTGCGTTTATAAACATCCAAAATACGTTGAACATCATCTTGAGCTTTAGCCTTGCTGAAAGCCATTCTCGGGGCAAGAGAAACCTCTGTTTCCAACATGGAACTGTCAATTTTATCATTTCCGTCAAACAAACGTTCGTTAATAATCGGGCTCTCAATCACATGAATAACCAACTCACCGCTGGGTGTAACATTAAAGGCAATATCCTCAAACAAGCCGGTAGCATAAAGTTGCTTCAAAGCCTCATTCAAACGTTCCTCAGAAACACTTTTGCCCTTTTGAATATCAATATAAGACATCACGGTTTCATTTTCGACGCGATTAAGTCCGTCTACCGTAATATCTCTGACATAAACATCTCTGGCCGATGCGGAAGACGCAAACACCAAACTGAGTAATGAAGCACCCCAATATAACTTTTTCATAATTCAGTATTCCTTTATATGTTAGAATTAACCCCAAAAATTAAGCGAACCAACGATTAATCAATCTGGCAATATCATTCCAGGTTGCAAAAATCATCAAAGCCATAATAAGAGCGAAACCGGTTTTAAACAAGGCATCTTTAACCTTAGCCCCCATTTCGCGTCGAGTAACCATTTCAATCAAACAAATCACGATATGTCCACCATCAAGCAAAGGGATTGGGAACAGGTTAATCAATCCCAAATTGATAGAAAGCAAAGCCATAAATACAATAAAGTCAATAATTCCGCTTTGTTTAGTAATATCGCCCGACATCTCGGCAATACGAATAATCCCGCCGACCTCATCACCGCTTCTTTTGCCGGTAATCATCTGCGCCACGCCGCGAAGCGTAGCGGTTGTAATATCCCAAGTCTCAACACCAGCCTCATAGAAAGCCTCACCGATTCCAAGCGGAGCATAATCCACCTCAACCACATTAACCGACTTAATACCAAGCATTGGTTTCTGAGCAATTTCGGCATCTACCGAATTTTCATCCGAAGCCGCACCGTCAAGTTTCTCCAAATTAAAACTTAACTCTTTTTCTGCCCCGTTGCGCAAAAGCTTAACCGACACATTGCCGTCCACAGCCAAATCGACTTCATAGCGAATATCGTTAAAATCATTGATTTTATGCCCGTTAATTTCCAAGATACGGTCATTTTTCAAAATACCGGCCTTATAAGCCGCACCGTTGGGAATAACCTCCCCGACAATCGGCGGAAAAGTCATTTTTCCGAGTGTAAAGAAAATAACGGCAAACACCAAAACGGCAAAAACATAATTCGCGGCCGGACCGGCAAAAGCAATCAGCAAACGTAAAGAAGGCGGCATGAGTTGAAAAACATGTTTTTTTTCACTTTCGCTGAGAGATTTCAACTTTTCGGATTCGGACGCCGAAGCAGCATCTTCATCACCAAAAAATTTACAATATCCGCCAAGCGGGATAGCACAAACCTTCCATCTTGTTCCTTTTTTATCCGTCTTGCCGCACAGCTCTTTCCCAAAGCCGAGAGAAAACTCATCGACCTTAACGCCGAGCATTCTGGCAACGACAAAGTGCCCCAGCTCATGGACAAACACCAAGACACCGAGCAACACAATGAACGGAATAACATAATACAAAATATTTTCAATAATTTCCATCACACCACTCAACTACAAAATCAAAACAAACATCAAAATAAAGCTCAAGACCACAAACGGCGCGGCAAAAATCAACCCATCGACACGATCAAAAATCCCCCCGTGCCCTGGGATAAGATTACTGGAATCTTTAACCCCGAGATAGCGTTTAATTTTAGATTCGACCAAATCGCCGCATTGAGCAACAACCGCAATAACCATCGCACTCAAAGCATACCAACCGGCATGATTCAACCCCCAATAGTAAAAATACAAATAAGAGACCGCAGCAGAAACAATCATTCCGCCAAATAAACCTGCCCATGTTTTATTCGGGCTGATTTTAGGAGCAAGCTTAGGCCCTTTAATGGTCGTACCGAACACATAACCGCCGACATCAACACCCCACACAACCAGAACGAACCAAATCAACACCACATTATTGGTCAGCTCATACAACCAGTTAAGAGACGCCACACCCAAAGTAATATAAGGCACGCCTAAAACCAAAAGTTTACGATACTTTTCTCCTCTTGCCTTATACCAAACAATACCGGTAATAGCCAACATAACGGCCAGCGTAAAGAACAAAAACGCCACCGGCAAATAAGACGCCATAACGACGGAGGAAGCATAGGCACAGGCATAAAGGGCATTTTTCTTATTAGGAACCAAGGTTGCCCATTCCCAAGCCAAAAGAGCCCCGCAAATCATACAAAACAAATTCACGAAAGGAGCCCCGAAAAAAAGAAGAAGCAACACCACCGGAGCCATAATCACGGCGGTAATCATACGTTTCACAAAAGAATTAGCTTTAGACTTTTCCATATCTTCTCTCCCGAGAGCTGAATTGATTAATAATATCCGAAAGTTCATCGGCCGAAAAATCGGGCCACAAGGTTTTGGTAAAGAACAACTCGGCATAAGCAATCTGCCACAACAAAAAGTTACTAAGACGTTCCTCACCGCTGGTACGGATTAAAATATCCGGATCCGGCATATCTTTGGTATAGAGCATAGCAGAAAAGTTTTGAATATCAATATCAGTTTCGGATAAATCACCTTTTTTTACCAAAGAGGCCAATTTTTTAGCCGCCTGAACAATCTCGCCGCGAGCCCCATAGCTGATTGCAAGGCACAAACACATCCCCGTATTCTGAGCTGTTTCCTTTTCCAGCCTGTGCATACTTTGCACAATATCGGCATCAAGACACTCTCTTTCACCGATAAAACGAATACGAATATTATTTTTATGTAGTTCCGAAAAATCCGATTTAAGATATTGCCGGAGCAATCCCATCAAGGTATCAACCTCATCTTTCGGCCTGTTCCAATTTTCGGTAGAAAAGGCATACAGGGTTAAATACTTAACCCCTTTCTCATGCGCCGCCTTAGCAATTTCCTTAACCACCTCAGCGCCTTTTTTATGCCCAGCCGAACGCGGCAATTTTCTCTTCTGAGCCCAACGCCCGTTTCCATCCATAATGATGGCAATATGCTCTAAATTATCACCTGTCATACACAATAAACTTATTTCAGTACCCAAGACCTGCGGAGAAACGAACACACCGCACCATCTCACGAACGATAATTATTAAACCTGCAGAATATCTTTTTCTTTCTGAGCCAACAACTCATCGATTTTCTTAATCGATTCGTCGGTAAGCTTTTGTATTTCGTTTTCATAACGCTTTTCCTCATCTTCCGAAATAGCGTTATCTTTTTTAAGTTTTTTCACTTCATCCAAAGCCTCGCGGCGCAAATTACGCACGGCCACTTTATTGTTCTCGGCATATTTTCCTGCGACTTTAGTAAGCTCTTTTCTTCTCTCTTCGCTAAGCGGCGGAATAGGAATACGAATAAGCTGTCCGTCGCTGGCGGGATTAAGCCCCAAGTCCGATTCCATAATAGCTTTTTCAACAGCCTTAGCCAAACCTCTGTCCCACACGGAGACAGAAAGAGTTCTGGCATCGGGCACGCTGACGGTACCGACCTGAGCCAAAGGTGTCATTGCCCCATAAGCCTCCACCATAATACCGTCGAGCAAACTCACATGAGCTCTTCCGGCGCGCAAACTGCCGAAGTCAGCTTTCAAAGCCTCAATAGTTTTATCCATTTTAGATTTTATTTCAGACTTAATTTGATTAAAATCAGACATACTTTATTTATCCCATAAAAGTTTTTAAGATAAGATACATAATTATTTATTTTCGCCGCTTTGGCAAGCAGTTTTTAAAACCACGATAAAATTTTAGTGAATAAGGCTGAAATTTCCCTTTCCGAAAACAACGTTTTTCAAAGCCCCCTCTTCATGTTGAGAAAACACGACAATCGGCAATTTAGATTCTCTGGCCATGGCAATAGCGGTCAAATCCATAACGCCCAAACGCTTTTCAATGACGTCATTATAAGAAATTTCATCAATTTTTTTAGCCTTGGGATTCTTTTTGGGATCATCATCATAAACCCCGTCGACTTGAGTAGACTTCAACAAAGCATCACACTCCATTTCGGAAGCTCTGAGGACAGCACCCGTATCGGTCGTAAAGAAGGGATTACCGGTTCCGCCGGCAAAAATAACCACTCTCTTTTTCTCCAAATGTCTTCTGGCGCGGCGAAAGCGATAACTTTCACACACCTGAGGAATGTCCAGCCCTGAGACCACGCGCACGGGAATACCTTTTTGTTCCATAATACTTTGCATATAAACGGCATTCATCACGGTAGCCATCATCCCGATATAATCACCTGCGGTACGCTCAATACCCTTGGCAGCGGCACTGACCCCGCGAAAGATATTTCCGCCGCCGACCACGACACAAACCTCAACCCCGAGATTATAAATTTCCATAATCTGCATAACAACCTTATCGACCGCCTCTGCAGAAATGCCATAACCTTGTTGCCCCATAAGTCCCTCGCCGGAAACTTTAATAAGCACGCGTTTATAAATAGGTTTCATTTGACCATCCTCAATTAATTAATCTAAACACATCATACAAAGAATATCATATAAGTCAAAAAGCAAATCCAAGCCATGCACAGCTGCAACATCCCCCTCTTGCAAATTCAAAGATTTTGGTTAAAGTAAACACAAGTTTGGTAAAGCACAAAAAATTAGAAGGATAAAAAGATATGACAACATCGGCAATTTTTATATTGTCCGCCTTGGGTGGCTACATTTTAGGTTCCATACCTTTTGGATTGGTATTAACACGTCTGGCAGGCTTGGGCGACATTCGCAAAATTGGTTCGGGCAACATCGGAGCCACAAATGTTTTAAGAACCGGCCGCAAAGATTTAGCTTTATTGACGGTTATGTTAGATGCATTCAAAGCCGGTATAGCTGCCTTAATTGCCTCAAAGCTCACCCCCGACAATTATTACCTGTTTTTCGGATATGTAACCACCACCAACACCATGGCCGCGCTTATTGCGGGTGTATGCGGTGTTTTGGGACACAACTTTCCGATATGGCTCAAATTCAAAGGAGGCAAAGGTGTAGCCTCCGCCTTTGGCTTTATCTTATTCACCTATTGGCCGTTAGCCCTGATTGCTTTAGGCGTATGGCTTGTTATTGCATTCACGACGCGTTATTCTTCACTATCGGCAATCACGGCCTGCGCCTCGGTTCCTTTTGTGGCATTTTTCATGGTTGACCCCGTGCATACGGCTTTTTATTCGGCAATAGCCCTCTTGATTATCATCCGCCACCATGCCAACATCTACCGCTTGCTGCATGGCGAAGAAAGCAAAATTTCATTAAAGAAAAAAGCTATAAAGTAATGACCGCCGTAACCGAAAAAGAACTGCTATCACAGATTCGCCTGATAAATACGCCCAACATTGGGACGATAAGTTTTTACAAACTTTACAAACGATTTGGCTCAGCCGCGGCGGCATTGGAAAACCTGCCGACACGATTTAGAGCTTTTCCACAGGAAAAAGCGCAAAAAGAGCTGCAAACCGCTCGACGGAAAGGTATCAGGATTATTTCTTTCAGCGATTCTCTGTATCCGCAAGCACTTAAAGAAATAAGCGATTGCCCGCCGCTTTTATATGCATTGGGAAATGAAGCATTGCTGAATCATGCATCATCTCTGGCCGTAGTCGGTTCACGCAATGCCTCGGTGAACGGACGCAAAATAGCATCACGCCTGTCATATGAATTAACCGAGAACAATACATTGATAGTATCCGGCATGGCGCGAGGCATTGACAGTTCAGCACACAAAGGCGCGATGTATGCCTTAAACCAACAAGGACCGACCATAGCGGTATTAGGTACAGGCATTGATATCCCTTATCCGGAGGAAAATAAGGAGCTCTACAAACAAATCATCCACCAAGGCTTGGTAATATCGGAATACCCGTTGGGCACACTTCCGCAACCGCAAAATTTTCCGCGCCGCAATCGGATAATTGCTGGCCTGACAAAAGGAACATTGGTTGTGGAGGCCAACTTGCAATCCGGCTCATTAATTACGGCAAGACTGGCTTTAGAACAAAACCGCGAAGTATTTGCCATCCCCGGCTCACCGATAGAAAGCCGTTCGACCGGGACGAACCAACTCATCAAAGACGGTGCCTATCTGGTCGAAAATATTGAAGATATTTTAACACATTTAGAATTATCATCCGCTCTGCCGCCAAGACCAAAGTTTTCCACCCAAGATTCTTTCTTGTTTGAAAACCCCCTTGACAAAGCGCAAAATAACGTCAATATTCCAAAAGACGAAAACACCGCCGACGACATATTGTCATATTTATCAAAAGACGGCACCTATATAGACGAGCTCATCCGCGCGACCAATCTGTCGGCAGACAAACTCGCCGCCCTATTGATAGATTTGGAGTTATCAGGCGAAATTGAACGCCTCCCCGGCAACAAGATAGCGTTGACAAAGAAATAAGATGGAAACAACACATGAAATTAGTAATCGTTGAGTCTCCGGCAAAAGCCAAAACCATTAACAAATACTTAGGCAGCGACTACAAAGTCCTTGCGAGCTTCGGCCACATTCGAGATTTACCGAGCAAAGACGGCTCCGTAGATCCCGAGCACGATTTTGCGATGACATGGGAATTAAGTTCCGGCGGCAAGAAGCGATTATCCGACATCATCAAAGCCTTAAAAGAGTGTGATACATTGATTCTCGCATCCGACCCGGATAGAGAAGGAGAAGCCATCGCATGGCACATATTGGAAGAACTCAACGCTCACAAAGCACTTAAAGGCAAAACCATCCAACGCGTCGTTTTTCATGAAATTACCAAACACGCCGTAACGGAAGCCATCCAAAACCCAAGGACAATAGACGATAATCTGGTCTCGGCCTACATGGCACGCCGCGCATTAGATTATCTGGTAGGCTTCACCTTATCGCCGGTATTGTGGCGCAAACTCCCGGGGTCAAAATCCGCCGGCAGAGTCCAGTCTGTGGCATTGAGATTGATATGCGAAAGAGAAATAGAAATCGAAAAATTCAAACCCGAGGAGTACTGGACGATAGATGTTGACTTGCTAACCTCAAAAGAAGCATTGATAACCTCGCACTTAATCCAGTTAGACGGCAAAAAGCTTGAGAAAATGGATATAAAAACGCAGGCAGAGGCCGAAGATGCCAAGAGCAAGATTGAGGCGCAAGAATTTTCTGTTTCCAATGTAGAAAGAAAGAAAGCCAACCGCTACCCTGCCCCGCCGTTTACCACCTCGACTTTACAGCAGGAAGGCGCGCGCAAATTGCGTTTTTCCGCCAAGAAGACCATGCAAATAGCCCAAAAGCTTTATGAAGCCGGTTTGATAACATATATGAGAACGGACGCGGTTAATTTGTCGGTTGAAGCTATCAGTGCTTGCCGCGAAGCGATTGTCAAATACTTTGGCGAGGCCTATCTGCCTAAGGAAGCAAAAGAATATAAAACCAAGAGCAAAAATGCCCAAGAGGCGCACGAGGCCATTCGTCCGTCCGATGTAATGAATACGCCGAAAAAAATGGAAACCAAGCTCGATTCGGACAGTTATAAGTTATATGAATTGATATGGAAAAGAACCATCGCCTGCCAGATGAACCCCGCGATTTTAGATAAAGTTTCGATAGACTTTTCGTCTGCGGATTCGCAAATATTATTGAGAGCCACGGGACAAGTCATTGCCTTTGACGGATTCTTGAAACTCTATCAAGAAAGCAAAGATGACGCGGCAGAAGATGACGACAACCGCATTTTGCCGAATGTCGAAAACGGAGAAAAAGTAACCAAAGGCGAGATAAGGACCGACCAACACTTCACCACCCCACCACCAAGATTTACGGAAGCTAGTTTGGTTAAAAAGCTTGAAGAGCTGGGCATCGGCCGTCCGTCAACTTACGCCACGATTATTTCCGTATTGCAGGAAAGAAAATACGTTCGGGTTGAAAAACTGCGCTTTATACCGGAAGACCGCGGACGGATTGTAACCGTATTTTTGGAAAACTTCTTCCGTAAATATGTTGAATATGACTTCACCGCCATGTTGGAAGAAAGGCTTGATGATATATCCGCGGGAGAAATGCAATGGAAACAGCTTTTAAGCGGTTTCTGGAACAAGTTTATAAAGAATGTTGAAGATGTCAAACCCTTGCAGATAACGGAAGTCATAAACCGCATTGACGAGGCCTTGTCATACCACCTGTTTCCGCCACGTGAAGACGGCTCAGACCCACGCTCATGCCCTGATTGCAAGGAAGGCAAATTGAGTGTGAAGTTTGGCAAGTTTGGAGCTTTTATCGGTTGCTCAAATTATCCGGAATGCAAATACACCAAACCATTGACTGATTTCAAGGAAGAAGAAGCGGCCGACACACCGCGCCAACCTTCACCGGAAGATAAAATTTTGGGTGAGATGAACACACAAAAAATTTATCTCAAAAAAGGCCCTTATGGATTTTACCTACAGTTGGGAGAGGATGCAACCGCCACAACGGAAAAGCCCAAACGCGCCGCTCTGCCTAAGGGAATAACACCGGAAGAAATTACCTTGGAACAAGCGCAAAGATTGTTAAGCTTGCCGTTAGATTTGGGGGAAGGCATAATTTTGAGTGCCGGCAAATTCGGTCCTTATATCAAACAAGGCGGCAAATCCAAATCGCTGACGGGAAGCGACACGATTTTCACAATGACCTTAGAGCGCGCCAAGGAGTTATTATCAGGCGTTGCAGAGAAGCCAGCGGCTTTGGCAATAGGCACGCACCCAACCTTAAAGGCGGAGATTACCTTAAACAACGGCCGCTACGGTCCATATTTGAAGTGCGGCAAAAACAATTACGCCTTACCGAAAAATCTTCAGGGCAAAGAAATCAGCTTAGAAGAAGCCATAGCGGTCATTAATGCCAAGAAATAAAAGAAAGGGGAGCTTTCTCCCCTTTCTTTTTCCTCAATTTGCAAAGCCACCAAAGATTTTAGAATGTCGATTCCACTGGCACCCTGAAAGTTAGAAAAGTATAATTACCAAAACATGTTTTAAGATCATCAACATTACACTTAACACCTGTAGGAATCTTTTCCTTGTATGCAGGATAACAACTCTTCGTATATTCCAGTTCAAAAGAGAAATAGCTACCATCAAAATCTCTAGACTTAACAAAATAAGGCACAATCATACCGTCAATAACTGACTCATCAAAATCAAAAGTACGACAAAGGGAATTCAGCAAGCTAAAATAAGTGGTTTGATTAGAAAAATTAACATATTCATGCCCATAACCATCATCTAAAGGAGTAACTTCCTGCATTAACTGTTTCGCAGTCAAAGTTTTAAGCGGTCCATATCCGGTCGTAACTCGTGTGCATTTCCCATTTTCTTTTTTAGTAACATAATAAGTACAATCAGATGCTAATCCGCCCTTTTCGGTTAAAACTATACTTGAAGCATAGCATTTTCCGCCACAAATAAAATCACCAACATTGCAACTTTCACAAAGACTGCTCGCCCCCGATCCTGAACCAGAGCCTGCCCCCGATCCGGAACCTGAACCGGAGTTATTCTCCAATTTAGTAATTCGGTTAAGTATATTGGTTATACTTGTGTTAATAGAATTTATTTTTGTCGTGTTATTAGGCCCCGTGCAGTTCCAAGCGTTTCCGAATGGACATTTCACCCCACCGGAGCAAGATGAACTTGATGAATACCCTAAAGATGAACAGCTCGGAGTTTGTATGCATGCAGCCTCAGTCACGCCACTCATCGTAAAAGCCACCAAAGCTGATGTTAAAAATAAGTATTTTTTCATTTTCTTTCTCCTTGATAATAATTTCAGTTCTAAGTTATTGTTCAAAAGCGCAATAGTCGCACCAATCGGTGCAACCAGACTTACAGCCGGTTACAATGTATAAATTCGAGCATTCTTCAAACGTGCAGACCGAACACGGCGGGCATTCACTCTCCGTACCGAGGTTTGGACAAGGCGGACACTCCGAACACATTACTTTATCTCCGGTACTGCATGTCGTCGCGCCTTCTTTACAGCCTCGTTCACCACAGTCTAAAAATCCCGAACAGTCTTTCTCTTTGATTTTGTATTTTTCCTTGATTTTCAATCCGCCTTCGTCGCATTCTACACATGGCTCGCCATCCGCTTCATAACCATCGGGAATAGAACCCAATGTATATTGGTATTCTGCCGGACAAGTCGGCGTGCAGCAGTCTTTGTATAACCCATTGCCGCAGACCTCTCCCACACCTTTTAACGGTGATTGACAAGTTACGTAATTACTCGGGCAGTCCGGAATACATTCGGCAAAATATTTGTTATTCAGCGGACAATATTTGTTGCCCTTATAACCGCTCGGACATGAGGTTTTATTATACCCCATTCGGATACAGCTTTCGGCATCTCCTCCCCCTGGGGGTATAACTTCCGGTGTGCCGCCTTCCAAATCCGTGCCGACAAAGTCCGCTCCGCCGCAATCTTCCGTATCCGTTATCCAGCAAACTTGAGCAACTTTAATCTCCGGCCGCCCCCTAAAACTCTCGGGAGACAAATGTCGAGCTATGAGGTGTGAAGTATGCGATGTGTGTAATTTAGCATAGCTCGGAACGGGAGGTGCTTTTAGATTAAAATTAATTGATGCCTGAACTTGATTATCCAAACAAGCCAAGCTTAATGCTGTAGCACACAGCAAAAGGCAACCCTTTTTCATCATAATACACCTCGTAAAAAGTTCTAATTACATTTGTCTCCACGACTCGTATTATACCACAAAAGAAAATTCCTTTCAATAGAAATTTTCTATATTTTCCGCGGGTTTGCACAATTTTTTTTTGCAAAAAAATGAGGCTGTACCACCCCAAGACACAAAAAAAGCTCCCCGAAGGGAGCCGTAAAACAAAAGCATTAAGCAAACATCTTACTAACTGCTTGCGTAAAGCCTTTAATTTGATTTTTGTCTTCCAAGAAGAACATACCGGCAGAGGTGTGTCCCTTGAAGCGTTTAAGTGCGTTCGGAATATTTTTGCCGACAAACACCGGAAGATTGCTATCACCCTCAAAAGAAACCAAAATACTCGGCTCTTTACCGGAATAATAGGCCAATTCTCCCACATACACCGGCAACAATCCCAAGAGTCTCTCCGTCGGAATAGTTACTTCCACCAGAGGGAATGTTCCTCTATGAGCTTCCACAGCTTGTCTTAAATCAAAGATATCAGCCTGCTTACCGCCCCGCATCAGATATCGCTTTTCAAAACAAGCAATAATCTCTTTAGCAGAGTATCCTTTATTGCGAAGCTCAGCAAAAGACAGTTTATTCATCAAACCTTTCAGCTTCTGCGAGCTGGTTAAATGAATATCAATCATCTTTGCCACTTGCTGCAACAATGGTTTATCCTTAGCCGTTTCAAGCAAGAGCACCACACCTTCGGGCACCTTGGTTGAAAGATTAAAGAAGCTGCCGTCATTATCTTGACACTTGCGTCCCACAAGCACCGGAGTCACACCATCATCAACCATCTTTTGCAAACCAGCAAAAAATTGTTTCACCTCATCTTTACTGCACTTCAAAGTTTCAACATCAAAGCCTTTTGCCTTGAGAATGTTAACGATTTCAACTGATTCCAAACTCTGGTCTTCACGCACATAAAATCTTTTTTCCATAATTATAAAAAAATTAAATATATAAAATTATAAAAAACTCAAACGATATGATAACACATTTTTTTAGAATAGCAAGCATTTTATCCAAAATTTTTGCCCTATAACAAATAAAAAACCTTAAGGCTTAATTTTTCGCAATAATCCCTCGCATTTTTTCCACAAAAAAAGGCCAAGGCAACCACCTTGACCACATAAAAAAAACAAAAAGAACAAAGACTAATCCATCTCTTTTCCCTTGCCCTGAACATTAACTTTCGGACGCTTAACAACGGCATAACTTTTAGCAAACTCATCCGATTGAATAAGACGCATACCGGCGGTATCTTTCAAAATATAAGCTCCGCCTTTTCCGGCCACTTGCGACGTACCGGCAGCCCCCTCAAATTCCGTCCCTTCCTTAACATAAAAAGCCTGCACGGTTTCTTTTTTCTTAGCACCGGCAAAAACCTTCCCCGGCTTAATATCTTCACGAGCCGGAGCGCCGATTAAACCGGCGGCAAAATCAACATCGGTATCATAAACATCCGCTTTACCGGTTTTAGGATCAATGGCATGCTGTTTCAAAAAATCAATAAATTTTTCGGTAGTACCGGCCGTTAAAAACGCATTAGGATTTTTTTCCAAATAAGCTTCAACCTTTTCTTGCAACCCCGGAGCATCATAACAAATCAAACATCCGTCATTTTGTTTCAAAACCTGCTCAGTATCATCTTTCGGATTATGAAAAGTCAATCCCTTAACATCTTGCATAACCATTTCATAAGTCGGAGCGGGCCATTCGGGTCTTTTGGCATCTTTAGCCCCTTTAAAACCATAAGCGGGAATAATCAAACGTTTACGATCGGTTGGGGTACAAACAAGGGTTTCCCCCTCAAATTTTTTATAAGCATCTTCTGCAGATAACATAGTCTTGTCCTTTCTCAATAGTTTACGAACAAGACCATTCTATCATGAAGGTGAATTATAATAAATAATTATTTTCAAAATAAGGCACAATTACATACAGATTATCGACTAACGAAATCCGCAAAAACACAAAACTTAAATATAGAAAAAATCAGCGGCCTTCTTCCTTATACGGACGCGACAACAATTCTTCCAAAGCCGAATGTAAAGGCAGTTTTTCAAACAAAACGCGCTTCATCATTTCGCAAATCGGCATTTCCACATCAAGAGAATGCGCACGTTTCACAACAGCCCCAGTTGTAGCAATTCCCTCAACCGTGCGTTTATTTTCGGCAATTAATTTATCGGCAGAACCGCAAACACCGATTTCATAACCAAAACTAAAATTACGCGACTGCATACAGTTAGCAGTCAAGACCAAATCCCCCAAACCGCACATCCCCATAAGCGAATGGAAATCTCCGCCCATAGCCTTAGCTAAACGCGCCATTTCGGCAAATCCGCGTGTAATCAGAGCCGCCCGCGCACTGTCGCCCAAAGCTGCCCCCTCAACGATACCCGAAGCCAGCGCGATCACATTTTTGACACTTCCGCCGATTTGAGGAGAGATAATATCCGCCGTCGTATAAGGACGAAAATAAGCCGTACCGAGCTGTTGAGCCAAAGAATTAGCCAAGCTCAAATCTTCACACCCGATAGTAACGGAAACAAATTTTCGCTGAGCCAAATCAAGAGCAAACCCCGGCCCCGACAACACCGCCACTTTTATATCCGAAATTTCATCTCGCACCACTTCCGAAAGGAGCTTTCCGCTTTCAGCTTCAATGCCTTTGGCACACAAAACCAAAACCGTATTTTTATGAATAAAGGGCTTAATTTGACGAACCACATCTCTGGTAGCCTGAGCCGAAACCGTTAACAATACGACATCGGCAAAATCAAAAACCCGTTCAAGGTTTTCGGTTGCTCTAATGGCATCCGGCAAAGGAATATTCGGCAAATAAGTTTTGTTCAGATGAAAAAGATTAATATCATCCACAACATCCTTATGCCTTGCCCACCCCAAAACATCATTACCGGCACGCGCCGCAGTTAAAGCTAAAGCAGTCCCCCAAATTCCTGTTCCGACAATTCCAAGTTTTGGCATAGCAATCTCCTATAAAAACACTTATACAAGCATAATTCGAACAACAAAATTGTAAATCAAAAAATTTAACAAAAGCGTATAATATTTTTAACAACTGCGCTCTTGCTTAACCAAAGATATATCGAAAGGCATATTTTCGTATTTTAAAACACCTGAATTATCAAGCGTATCCAGAATCAAATCAGGATTGTTAAGTCTTTGATAAAAGTCCGGATTTTGAGAGCAGAATTTATCATGGTTAACAATTTTAATTATATTACGCTTTTTCATCTCTTCCACGTTGTTTTTTTCGCAAGCTGCATAGACAACGGCTTGATTGACCGCCCACTCATGCCCAAACCGTCCATCTAGTGCCACAACCGACAAAAATAAAGATTTAGGCACAAAATAAGTATAGCTTTCATGATTAATTTTATCCATGAGAAAAACCGGCTTAATTTGCCCATCAATCTTTGCCGTTTTTTTCCAATTGATATTGCGCCCTGCCGTGTCATTAACCCGCAAAGCATAAAAATCACGTTCAGTTTCGCTTTCCGTTGCAAAAACAAAATTATCTCTCTTTTCACCGAATTGATTAAGGTTGGAATGCGGTATAATTTTATCCCCCATTTTATCAGGAGAAACATTTGAAACATGCATCAAAAATTCCGGAGCATTATTCATAATTTTTTGAACTTTTCTCGCACGCAGTTGTTTTAAATTTTCCATAAGCTCTGAATAAAGCTCTTTCCCCAAAAACTTTTCCATATCCGCGCACATCCGAGAAAATTCGCCGTCATGATAAAGCTTATATTTCCCTTGGGTTGAAAACATATAAAAAAATAATTGACTGTTTGAAAATTCGGCATATCCACTCGGAGCAGAAAAAAACTTCTCCCTGTCTTCTCTTTCAAAACTAAGAAAATTATCTTTCTGTTGCGTTAAATTTTGACCATCCATATCGCCCTTATCAAAATTAAAATCTAGCTTATCATAACACAACACGCAAAAACCGTCAAACATTCTCACGCGTTAAATATTTCGGCGGGATCACACCATTTTTCATAACAATCAAATAATGCCTGATAACGGCATAAAGCATATCTTTGGCGGCATCCACCCTTTTCCACTTAAGCGGTGAAAAATCTATTTCTTCGGGACTAACCTGAAAAAATTTTTCATTATACCCTCCGGCCGCAGAACCATTTTTACACCAATTTGCCAATTATCCTGTCCCGATCCAATACCATAAACAAAAAAGCAGAACATCCATTCTGCTTTTTGCTTTAGGCTT